>CAZPEY010000046.1:16853-20625 GCA_964585665.1 uncultured Polyangiaceae bacterium
TGGCGCTGGATGTCCGCCAGCGCTGCGCCGCGACCGCCCTCGGGGTCGGCGCCGGCGCCGAGCCCCTTGGTGAGCGTCCCACCGAGTGGAATCTTGGTGGGTGCCTGGTTGGACTCCAGAGCTTGTACATCGGTGTTGGCGACGATGAAGTCGACACCCTCGAGGCGCGCCTCGATCATGGTGTTGATCGCGTTGCCACCACCACCACCGACGCCGATTACCTTGATCCTTGCCCGATTCCCGGGCTCGTCATCGAACTCTAGGAGAGCCATCCGCTCACCTCCTCAGGAGTTTTCATTTTCGGTCGACGATCGACCGGGTCAAATTTTTTGCGCATCAAAACACTTCACTGAACCACGCGCGCATCTTGTTCCAGACGCCGCGCTTCTGCGTTTCGGGACGGGCGTGATGCGCGTCGTGCGAGCCGGCGCCGTGCAGCACGAGGCCGACGCCCGTGGCGTGCATCGGGTTGCGTACGACGTCGACCAGTCCGCCGATCCCCTTCGGGATGCCGCGTCGCACCGGTACGCCGATCACCTCTTCAGCGAGCTCCGGCATCCCCTCGAGCATCGTCGAGCCGCCCGTGATCACGATGCCCGAGGCGAGCTTGTCGGCGTGGCCGCTCTTCTCGAGCTCGGCGCGCACCATGCGGAAGATCTCTTCGACGCGCGGCTCGACGATCGCCGAGAGCTGCTGCCGCTTGACCTCGCGCGCCGGCCGTCCACCAACGGACGGAACCTCCATCATGTCGTCGTCCTGCACCATGCTGCCGAGCGCGCAGCCGTAACGATGCTTGATCCGCTCGGCCTCGGAGTGCGGACTACGGAGGCCGTACGCGATGTCGGAGGTGATCTGGTTGCCGCCGATCGGGAGCACGCCGGTGTGGACGATGCCGCCATCCGAGAAGATCACGAGATCCGTGGTGCCGCCGCCGATGTCGATCAGCGCGACGCCGAGCTCCTTCTCGTCCTCGTGCAGCACCGCCTCGGCCGCGGCCATCGGCTGCAGCACGAGCTCCGCGACCTGCAGGCCGCAGCGGTGGCAGCACTTGATGATGTTCTGGGTCGAGGTGATCGACGCCGTGACGACGTGCACCTTGGCCTCGAGGCGCACGCCGGACATGCCGATCGGCTCCTTGACGCCGTCCTGGTGATCGATCGTGTACTCCTGCGGGAGGACGTGGATGATCTCGCGGTCCTGCGGGATGTTGATCGCGCGCGCCTGCTCGAGCACTGCGACGATATCGGACTCGCGAACCTCCTTGTCCTTGATCGCCCAGACGCCCTGCGAGTTGAGGCTGCGAACGTGGGCGCCGGAGATGCCGGCGTAGACCTGGGTGATCTCGACGCCCGCCATGTGCTCGGCCTCTTCGATCGCGCGCTCGATGCACTGCACGGTGGCATCGATGTTCACGACCACGCCCTTCTTGAGGCCGGTCGACGGGTGCGAGCCGACGCCGATGATGTCCACGCCATCGTCGGTGATCTCGCCGACGATCGCTGCGATCTTGGTGGTGCCGATGTCGAGACCGACGACCAGTTCGTCTCGTTTCGCCATGCCTAACTCTCTTTCTCGCTCGCGGAGGGGTTCCCCTTGAGCCGTACGCTGATTCGATCGGGGCGGGAGCGGTTGTCGGCGTAGATCATGCGCGCCTGCTCACCGCGCTTCTGCAGCTCGCCCAGGACGGCATCGACACGGCGCAGGCGCGCGTCGAGTTTGTCGTCGGGCAGACCGAGCCGGATCCCCTGTCCGTCCATCGTGTAGAGGGTCACGCCGGTGAACCGATCGACGTGCACCTCGCCCAGCTCGGGACGCTTCTGCTTCTGCCATGCCGCGTGTACGGTCAGCGCATCGCGGACCAGCTGCAGTGACTTGACGCGCTCGCGCACGAAGCGATCGCGCTGCAGACCGGTGATGATCGGGATGGGCAACTCCGCGGCCTCGGCGGCCGTCGCGCGCTTGAAGGGCACTCCCGATGCGTCCACGAGATAGATCGCGTCGAGCGCAACCGCAGCGGCGGCCTCGCGCTCGAGGACCTCGATGCGCAAGGTCGACGGCAGCTCGCGCCGCACCCGCACCGACTTGACCCATGGCTCTCGCAGCAGCTGGGTCTCGATGCCGTGGCTGTCGAGGAGAAACTGGTTCTTGCCGAGGACGCCCTGGACGCGCCGCTCGAGCTGCTCTCCATCGACGTGGCTGGTCGGAGAGAACGCGATCGAGCGCACCGCGAAGTGCGATGCATGGGTCAAGGCATAGCCGAGGCCGATCGGCACCGCGATCGCCGAGGCGATGAGCAGCACCGACGCCGAGAGCCGAGCGTTCTTGCGCACCGGCGAGGTGACCTTCTGCATCACCTCGCCCAGCGACGGCAGCGGCTTGCCCTTGAGGCGGATCCGCCGATTGCGCGCGCGTCGCCGCTCGTGGAGCAGGCGAGGACGTGAGCGCAAGTGCTGGGACTTCAGCATCGTTCTTCGCTTCTACGTGCTCGATCAAAACGAAGCAAAATTTCGGCGCATCAAAGCGGCGGAAACCCGGTCAGGCCCACGCCGGAAGGTGCGCGGCACGCGATCGGGACGATTTTCGCGGAAGAAATTTGACAGTACGACGCGGCTACTGATGAAGGCGGGCGGTGTCGAGCACGCGCTCGACGAGCGTCGCGTAGTCGATGCCTCTCGTCGCTGCGATCTTGGGGAGCAGCGACTTTTCGGTCATGCCTGGCAGCGTGTTGATCTCCAGGCACACGGCGCGTCCGTCTGGAGCGAGCAAGAGATCTACACGCGTCGCGCCCGCGCATCCGAGTGCGCGATGCGCGGACACCGCGAGCTGGTGCATGCGTCGCCGCTCGTCCTCGTTGACCGGCGCCGGGCAGAGGTACTGCGTGTCGTTGCGCACGTACTTGGCCTCGTAGTCGTAGAACTCCGTCGCCGGGCGGATCTCGACCTCGCCGATCGCCTCGTCATCGAGCACGCCGACGTTGATCTCCCGCCCCTTGACGTACTCCTCGAGCAGCACGTCGCCGTGGTACCGCTGCGCCAGCTCGAGCGCGGCCTGCAGCGCGCTCTCGTGGTGCACGATCGACACTCCGACCGACGATCCCTCGCAGGACGGCTTGACGACCAGCGGGTAGCCGATCCGCGCCGGATCCGCGGGACCGCGGTAGATCCGCCAGCGCGGTGACTCGATGCCGGCGGTGTCGAAGATGCGGCGGGTGGCGACCTTGTCCATCGCCACCGCTGAGGCGAGCACGCCCGAGCCGGTGTACGGCAGGCGCATGCACTCGAAGAGCCCCTGCACGCACCCATCCTCGCCGTAGGTGCCGTGCAGCGCGATCCAAACGGCCTCGACCTTCTCGTCGCGCAGCCGCTGCCAGAGGTTGTCGAGCTCCCCCGTCCAGTCGATGGCGACAGCGTCATAGCCGCGCTCGACGAGCGCCTGGTGCACGCCGCGCCCCGAGCGCAGAGACACCTCGCGCTCGGCCGACGGCCCGCCCATCAACACCGCTACACGTCGATTGCGAAAACTCATCTCGATGTCTCCCTTGGGTTGGCGTTCTCCACGTCCTCTCCCACCACCTTTACTTCGAGCTCGAGCGTGATGCCGAATTTCTGTGCGACCTCGTGCCGGACCAGCTCGATGAGCGCGAGCAGATCGCGCGCGCTCGCACCGTCGGCGTTGACCAGCCAGTTCGCATGCACGGGCGAGACCTCGGCGCCACCGATGCGTCGACCCTTGAGGCCGGCGGCCTCGATCAGCCGGCCCGCGAAGTCACCAG
>CAZPEY010000046.1:20725-22076 GCA_964585665.1 uncultured Polyangiaceae bacterium
ACGTCCTTCCACTCACCGAGGTAGGTGCCCGCGTTCATCACCAGCCCGCCACCGACGGTGCCGGGCACGCCGCCGAGAAACTCGACGCCGCCGAGGCCGTGCCGGGTCGCCAGCGCGAGCACGCGGCCGGTCGTCGCACCCGCCTCGATGCGCAGGTTCTCCCCGTGCTCACCAGCCGGCTCGATCAGCGACACCGCGTTGAGGTGGCGCAGCGAGATCGCGACGCCGCGAACGCCGCCATCGCGCACGAGGAGATTCGAGCCGGCGCCGAACGCGCGCTGTGGGATCTGCCGCGCCGAGCAGAACGCTCGGAGGCGCCGCAGCGCCTCGATCGTCCTCGGTGCGACCCACGCGTCGACCGGACCACCGATGCGGAGGGTCGTGTGCCGCGCCATCGGCTCGTCGAAGCGAACCTCGGCCTCTTCGCCGAGCTCGCCGAGGAGCGCCTGGCGATCTGCCTCGATCACGTCGCGCGCTCCGCGAAGGCCTGCGCGAGCTCGCCGCACGATGCCGAGATGTCCCCGGCTCCGAGCGTGATCACGAGATCGCCTTCCTGCAGCAGCGGGACGACGTGCCCGGGGAGCTGGGCGCGCGGACCGACGTGCTCGACGGCGGGGTGCCCCGCCTCGCGCATGCGCTCGACGAGGTGCGCGCTGTCGACGCCCGGGATGGCCTCCTCGCCCGCCGCGTAGATATCGCTGACCACGACGACGTTGGCATCGGCGAACGCACGCGCGAACTCGTCGAACAGATCGCGGGTTCGTGTGTAGCGGTGGGGCTGGAAGACGGCCACGATCCGCCGTCCCGGGAAGCCGCCGCGTGCGCCGGCGAGCGTCGCGCGGATCTCGGCCGGGTGATGACCATAGTCGTCGACGAAGAGCACGCCGCGATGCTCGGCGCGCACGGTGAAGCGGCGCCCGACGCCTCCGAAGTCGGCGAGCGCCTCGGTGACCTTGTCGAACGGCACCCGGAAGAAGTCCGCCACCGCGAGCACCGCGACCGCGTTCTGCACGTTGTGGCGCCCCGGCATGGCGAGCTCGACGGTGCCGAGGCGCTGACCGCGCGCCCAGGCGACGAAGCGGCTGCGCGTCCCGGCGAACTCGACGTCGGTGGCGCGGAACTGCGCCTTGTCGTCGAAGCCGTAGGTGACGTGGCGCTTCTCGAGCCGCGGCAGCAGGGCGCGCGTGCGGGGATGATCGGCGCAGATCACCGCGAGGCCATAGAACGGGACCTTGTTGGCAAACTCGAGGAAGGCCTCTTCGAGCGCGTGCAGCGTGCCGTAGTGATCGAGGTGCTCGGGATCGATGTTCGTCACGACGGCCACGGTCGGCGACAGGTGCAGGAAGGAGCC
>CAZPEY010000047.1:0-15743 GCA_964585665.1 uncultured Polyangiaceae bacterium
CTCGTCTCCTCGTCTCCTCGTCTCCTCGTCTCCTCGTCTTCTCGTCTTCTCGTCTTCTCGTCTTCTCGTCCCCTCGTCTATCCTCCTCCCCGATGCTCAAGTCCCCCCGCACCGGCACCCCCGCCCACGCCCGCTATCCCTTCGTCCTCCTCGCCGTCTTCTTCCTGATCTCCGTCCTGACGAACCTCGCCCCGCCCGCGGGACGCACGAGCTGGTGGCTCGAGGTCGGCCCGGGCGTGCTCGGCATCGTCCTGCTCGTCGCGACGTTTCGCCGCTTCCCGATGAGCCACCTCGTCTACACGCTGGTCTTCGTCCACTGCTGCATCCTCGTCTACGGCGGCTACTACACGTACGCGCTGACGCCGCTCGGCAACTGGGCGCGCGACACGTTCCACCTCGCGCGCAACCACTACGATCGCGTCGGCCACCTCGCGCTCGGAGCCTTCCCGGCCTTCACGATCCGCGAGATCCTCTTGCGGACGTCGCCGCTCGAGCGCGGCGGCTGGCTCTACTTTCTGACCGTCAGCGTCGTGTTCGCGATCGCGGCGTTCTGGGAGCTGCTCGAGTGGTGGGTGACGCTCGTCGCCTCGCCCGGGACCGGCAACGCCTTCCTCGGATCGCAGGGCGACATCTGGGACGCGCAGTGGGACATGTTCTTGGCGCTCGTTGCCGCCCTCGTCGTGCTGCCGCTGTTCGCGCGGCTGCACGATCGCTCGATCGAGAAGATCCCGCTACGCGCCGAGTAGCCGAGCGCGATCCTCTTCGGTGAGCTCGACGAACTGCCCCGGCGCGAGCGCGCCCAGGCGATAGTCGCCGATCGCCACTCGCATCAGCCGCAGCGTGGGGTGGCCCACCGCCGCGGTCATCCGTCGCACCTGACGATTCCGCCCCTCGACGATCTCGAGCTCGATCCAGCAGTCCGGCACCGACTTGCGATAGCGAATCGGCGGATCGCGCGGCGGCACGCCCGAGGTCTCCTGCTCGTCGAGCCGGCGCACCCGCGCCGGCCGCGTCAGCGCGCCCTCGACCGACACCCCGTCGCGCAGGCGCTGCAGCGCCTCATCGCTCGGGAGTCGCTCGATCTGGACCCAGTAGCGCTTGCGGTGCTCGCGCGCCGGCGAGAGCAGCCGATCGACGAGCCGCTTGTCCGACGACAGGATCAACAACCCCTCGCTGTCCGCGTCGAGTCGCCCGACCGGCCACACGTCGCGCGGCAGCCCGAGCTCGCCGAGCGTCCGCCACCTGCTGCCGTCGGAGGTGAAGCGCGACAGCATGCCGTAGGGCTTGTGCAGCGCCAGGGTCACCACCCCGTCACCACTCCAGGATCGCGACGATCTCGCTGCGGTGACTCGGCAGCTGCGTGTAGCGCACCCGCTTGGCGCCGAGCTTGCCGATGCGCGTCCGCAGCCTCGGCAGCGCCTCGAAGATCCCGTCGTCGTTGATCTTGAGCGTGATGAAGGCGCCGCGCAGCTTGCCGTGCGCCAGCGCGACGAGCCGCTCGACGTACTTGAGCGCGATCATGGGCGCCAGGTTCACGTCGTTGGCGAGCCACTGATAGCTCTTGGGCAGCGCGCTCCGCTCGACCTCGGCGGCGGGCAGCTTGTGGTGGGTGAAGCGATTGCCGCCCTTGCCGACGTAGTGGAGCACGCTGTCCACCATGTCTCCCGGATCGATACCGTGGACGTGCAAGCCGCGCTCGAGCAGCGCGAAGCTGGCACCGCCGGGTGACGAGCCGATCTCGATCGCGGTGTCGCCGGCCTTGGGGTGCAGCCCCGACCAGCGGATCGCCTCTTCGATCTTGGCCCAGGCGCGTGACGGCGCGTTGGCGGGGATCGCGACGTGCGGCACGCCACCCGGGAGCGGCCCTTGCGATCCGTCGTGGCGATGCCAGCCGATCAAGAGGCCGTCATCGGGCAGCTCGGCCGGCGCGGTGATGACGTCGAGCACGAGGTCGCCGCGCTTGGCCAGCTCGCCCTCGAGAAAGCGGGTCGGCCCCGCGGCCAGCAGCGCGTCCCGCAGCGCCGCGGCGCGCGTCCCCACGACGCTCGGGTCGCGCTCGTCGGCGGGCTTGTCGAGGTCGCGCTCGAACACATGCAGCCGCAGCGGCTTGCCACCCAGGCCCTCGGCGAGCCGCACGATCTCGTCGACCTTCTCGACGGACTCGACCCGCCCGAGCGATCGCCCCCAGGCGCGCGAAAACGAGCTCGGCGACGGTTCGTCGGCGCGCGCCTCGTCGACCTTGAAGGTCATCACGCCGGGGCGTGAGAACGCGAAGCGCAGATCCGGGCGACGCGCCAAGATCTCTCGCTTGCACCACGCCGCACACGCCGGCTGGTGCAAGAACCAGAGGAACGCCGCGGCGCTCACGCGTCAGCCACCAGCCCGTCAGCCCGCGGCGCGCAGCTTCTCGACGAGCGCGATGTAGCTCTGCATCGCCTGCTCGCGGGTCATGCCGCGGCGCTTGTCCCACGCGTCCCACTTGGCGCGGCCCTTGAAGTCCATCATGCCGGGGCGCGCGGTGTTCACGTCTCCGACGGTGCCCTGCTTGAAGAGCGCGTAGAGCTCGAGCAGGTCGCTCGTCTCGGGGGCGCGGCTCAGCTTCTGGACGTCGCTCTGGGCCGTCGCGAAGCGGGTCTGTAGATCGTTGGGGTCGCTCACAGCAGCGACGCTAGCACGGCTGGTGCGCGTCGAGAAAGTCACGTAGCTCCGGCCAGCGCACCCCAAGGTAGGCCAGCGACGCGCCTTGGGTGCCCCGCAGGAGCTGGAGATGCGGGGTCGCCTGCCCGACGGTCCTTGGGCTCTCCCCTTGCGACAGCGAAAAGGCGCGCAGCAACCAGACGATGCGCATCTTGCTCAGCGACAGCGAGGCCGCGAGGACAGCCGCGTCGGCGTCGAGGGTTGCGATCCCATCGGCGTAGCGTCCAGCGCGCACCTGGCACAGCGCCTCGGCAACGCGCAGCAGCGCGCCGACGAAGATCCGATCGTGGACCTTGGGCAGGCGCGCCCGCGCCTCCTTGGCCCACTGATCGGCCGCCGCGAGGTCGCCGCGCGCTCCGTAGATCATCGCGAGCAGGATCGCGCTGCGCACACGGATGTCCCCAGCGAACGGCTTGCCGCCGCGCTCGGCCGCGATCGCCTCGGGGAGCGCGCCGTCGAGATCGCCCTTCTCGAAGAGCGCGGAGGCGACGTGGTAGTGGACGTACAGCCTGGCGGCGTGGCCCCCCTGGTGCGGCTCGAGAGCGCGAAACAGTCGCACCGCCTCGTCGAAGTGGCCGGTGAGGTACGCGAGGCTGGCCGGCTCCTGCGCGCGGTTGTAGCGGGTCGTGCGGCGCGACACCCAGGCGATGTACCCCAGGAACGCGGCGACGAGGCCCAGCGGCAGCACCGTGACCGCGATCGCCCCCGGCGACCACTGCGATTCGCAGGCGGGAGGCCGCGGACGCGGCGTCTTGTCGTCGAGGGCCATCCAGATGCCGACGAACATCGCGATCAGGAGCAGCCAGAGCACGAGCGTCTTTCGGGCCTGCCGCTTCTGCGCCGGCGGCGTCGGCGCAGGCTCCTCGAAGCTGGGCAGAAACGGATCGGGTACCGACGAGAGGCTCGGCTCCTGCGGCTCGCTCATGAGCGCTTCGTCGCACGATTCCGGCACGCCGTCACGCGCGTCGACGCTTGTGCGCCGCGGCACGAGTTCTGGTGGTACGATGTCGCGCGCATGGCCATCAATATCCATGTCTTCGACGACCAGGGGCACAAGATCCAGGACGCCTCCACCGACGTCTGCGCCTTGATCAAGCGCCCCGGCACGGTGGTGTGGATCGACACGGACGAGAACTCGGCGAAGGTCACCGAGATCATGCAGACCGCGCTCGGCCTGCACCCGCTCGTCGTCGAGGACATCTTCTCCGAGTACGGAAACCCCAAGATCGAGGAGTACCCCGAGTACCTCTACCTGGTGATGCACGGCGTGCGCCGCGACGCCGAGCGCCCCGAGGACCTCGGCACCGTCGAGCTCGATCTGGTGATCGGCAGCAACTGGATCCTCACCCACCACGATCTGCCGATGCGCTCGATCGAGTCGCTCACCGCCGATCTGACGCGCAACCCGCGCGCGCTACAGAAGGGCCCTGCCTTCGTCGCGCACGGGCTCCTCGATCGACTGACCGAGCACTACGGGCCGGTCGTCGACCGCTTCGAGGAGGAGATCGACGCCATCGAGCACGAGGTGATCGAGAACCCGACGCCACCGCTGCTGCAGAAGATCTTCACGCTCAAGCGCTCGCTGCAGCGCCTGCGCCGCATCTCGGTCTATCAGCGCGACACGCTCCAGCGCTTGTCGCGTGGCGAGTTCGACTTGATCCCCGAGAAGGCGCTGCCGTTCTTCCGTGACGTCTACGATCACTTCGTGCGCATCGCCGATCTGGCGGACAGCTACCGCGAGCTCGTCACAGTCGCCCTCGAGATCTACATGTCGGTCATCGCCAACCGGACCAACGACGTGATGAAGACGCTGGCGTTAATCTCGACGATCATGATGCCGCTGACGTTCATCGCGGGTGTCTACGGCATGAACTTCGAGGCGATGCCCGAGCTCAAGTGGAAGTACGGCTATCCGTCGACGCTGTTCCTGATGCTCACCGTCGCCCTGCTCCTGACCGCTCACTTCCGTCGCAAGAAGTGGTTTTGATCTACAATGGAACGTTTCCCCAGCCACGCTGAGCGAGGGCCATGAAGGTTACCTGCGAGAGCTGCTACTTCGGCTTCGACATCGACGACTCCAAGATCCCGCCGTCGGGGGCGCAGGCCACCTGCCCGGTGTGCATGCAGCAGTTCAAGGTGCACAAGGGCGGCGCCACGACGACGGCACCCGCACCGACGGCGCCGGCCAAGAAGCCCGAGGCGCTCGAGCTATCCTCGATGGACGTCGACTTCGGGAGCGTGGCGGCGCCATCGATGGCGCCCCAGCCGCCCTCGGGGCCACCGCCGGCCGTCGCGCCGATCTCCTCCCTCGAGCTGGCGACGACCGACGGCGTCGACCTCGACTCCGAGGACGGCGGCGGATGGGACGCGCCAGCGCCCGAGGAGACACCGCTCCCCGCGGCCAAGGCTCCGGTGCCCTCGCGCTTCGCCCCGCCGCCCAGGCCGGCGAGCCCGCCGCCCACCAAGAGCGCCGCCCCGCCGCCACCTGCGCCCAAGCCGCCCATCGCCGACGAGCTGCCCGCACCGAAGGCCGCCGTGCCCTCCCGCTTCGCCCCGCCCCCGCCGACCAAAGCGCCGCCCCCCAAAGCGCCCACCGTCGACGAGCTGCCCGCGCCCAAGGCCCCGGTCCCGTCGCGCTTCGAGGCGCCGCTCGCCCCGCCCCCGACCGCCGAATCGCTCGGGCTGTCCGAGGAGGAGGAGTTCGGCATCGGGCTCGATGCGCCGGATGCTGACGATCTCCCCGCGCCGGTCGACCCGAATCGCCGCGAGGTGATCGAGCTGCCCGCTGCTGCGGCCCCGAAGCCGCTTCGGCCGCCCCTTGCGAAGTCGGCAGCGCCGGTCGACACGGGTCCCGAGCTGCCGACGCCGAGGGCCGCTGGCGTCGATCTGCCAGCGCCCAAGGCAGCGGGCATCGATCTGCCGACCCCCAAAGCAGCGGGCGTCGATCTGCCAACTCCCAAGGCCGCCGGCGTCGCCGATCTCCCGACGCCGCTTGGCCTGGAGACGGACTCGCTGACGCCCAAGCTCAACACCGATCTGCCGGTCGCCAAGGAGCAAGAGACCGGCGTCACGGCGCGAGAGATCGACGGCCTGCGACCAGCGCCAGCGCGAGGCCCGACGGGAGCAGCTGCGGCCGAGCCCGCCGCCGAGCCCGCCGGCGCCGCCGCAGCAGCGCCGCCATCCGACGGCGCGGCCGCAGCTCCCAGCAAGGTTGCCCCCGGTCCGCGACGCCCCTCCAAGCGGCGCGTCGCGCTCCTCGCCGGTGGGGTGAGCGCGGTGTTGCTCCTCGGCGGCGGCGGCTACGTGGTGTTCGCGACCGACGCTGGCAAGCAGCTCCTCGGCAGCGGCGGCGGCGATCAGCAGGCCGTCGTCACCGTCGCGCGCAAGCACCTGTCCGAGGACACGCTGCCGAGCTTCCGCAAGGCCACCTCGGCCTTGCGCCTGCACATGGAGCAGCATGGGGAGACGCGCGAGCTGCTCGGCCTGGAAGCGCAGGCCCATCTGTCGGCGGCACGCCTCGGCATCGCGGCAGAGGCCAAGGCCGCCGAGGCGGTGTTCGCCAAGCTCGACGCCAAGGCCGATGCCAAGCACGAGGAGCCGCTCGAGGCGCGTCACGCCCGCGCGCTCCACAAGATCGTCCAGAAGCAACCCGCCGAGGCTCAGCAGCTGCTCTCGCAGATCCTCGGGGCCGCGCCTTCCGACGCCACGGCCCTCGTGTATCAGGGCTGGCTCGAGCTCGCCGCGGGCGACGCGGCGGCTGCCTCGACGACCCTCAAGAAGGCGATCGCCGCCGAGGCGACCCGCCCCTCGGCGCTCTACGCGTACGGCCGCGCCCGCGAGCTGCTCGGCGATACCGCCGCGGCGAGCGAGCACTATCGCAAGACCCTGGCGCGCAGCCCACAGCACTTCCGCGCTGCGCTCGGTCTGCTGCGCGTCGGCGCCCCCGATCTCGGACGCACGTCGTACACCGCGATCGAGGAGTTCATCCAGAAGCGGCTCGACGGGACCGGGCCGCGCGAGTTGGCCGAGGCCTGGGCGACCGCGGGCCTGATGGCGCGCGAGGATGGCCGCCGGGACGTCGCCGAAGATCGCCTGCGCAAGGCGGTCGGCCTCGACCCCGAGGCCGCCAGCGCGCAGCGCGAGCTAGCGCGCACGCTCTTGCAACAGCGACGGGCCAAGGATGCCATCGGCCCCGCCAAGAAGGCGCTCGAGCTCGAGCCCAAGTCGCGCGACGCAAAGCTGCTGGTGCTGGGCAGCTACACCGAGAGCGGCCAGATGGCGGAGGCCAAGCAGGCGTTGCAGGCGCTCTTGCCCGACGGTGCGAAGCTCCCGCTGGTGCAGTACTACCAGGCGCGGCTGGCGCTGCAGGGCGATCGCCCGCAGCCGACCCAGGCGATCGAGCTGCTGACGCTCGCGATCGCAGGCGATCCGAAGCTGCTCGACGCCTCCCTGTGGAAGTCCCAGACCCTCCAGAAGCTCGGGCGGACCGAGGACGCCGTGGCGACGCTCAAGGCCGCCGAGAGCGCTGCTGCGAGCGATCTGCCGCTGACGCTCGATCTCGGCGATGCGTACGCCGAGCTCAAGCGGCCGCTCGACGCCGAGAGCCGCTATCGCGCGGTGCTCGATAAGGCCCCCAACGACGTGCGCGGACGGATGGGCCTCGCGCTGGCGCTCGAGATGCAGGGCAAGCTCGACGCTGCCCGTGTCGAGCTCGACAAGCTCGTCCAGCTCGGACAGCGCATCCCGGGCCTCAACGAGCGGCTCGGCCACATCGCCCACCTGCAAGGCAAGCTCGACGAGTCCACCGGCTTCTTCGACGCTGCGCTGCAAGAAGGTGTGCCGACGACGACGCTGCGCCTCGAGGCGGCCGAGGTCGCCCTCTTGGTCAAGAACCTTGACCGTGCGTTCACGCTCGCCGACAGCGTTGCAAAGGAGGAGGATCGCGGCCCGCGCGCTCACCTGTTGCTGGCGCGTGTCTTCCTCGAGCGCGGCAAGCTGGACGACGCGATGATCTCGGCGCGGCGCGCCGCGATGTACGGCGATCTGCCCGAGTCACACTTCGTGCTCGGGCAGACCCTCGAGCAGATGGGAAAGCTCGATCAGGCGGTGACCGAGTTCTCGCTCGCGCGACGCCCGCCGATCGAGCAAGAGGCGGCGCTCGGGCGGGCGCGGATCATGGCGCGCCTCGGCGCGACGCGCGACGCGATCGACGAGCTCCTGCCGCTGACCAAAGTGCCGCGGCTGCGCGCGCCGGCGCTGGGCATCCTCGGCGACTGCTACGCCGATCAGCAGCAGCGGGACAAGGCGCGCAAGGCGTACGAAGAGGCGACCCAGGCGGATCGAAACGCCAGTGACCTGGCGTTCAAGTTCGGCCGCGCGCTCATCGACGCTGGCAAGCGCCCCCAAGCGATCGACGAGCTGAACCGCGCTCTCAAGCTCGGCGGCGACAAGGCGAGCTTTGCGGCCGAGGCTTACCTGCTCCTCGGCGACGCGCAGCGCGAGCAGAAGGCGAACGCCGCGGCGCTCGCCGCGTACCAGCGCTACCTGCAGATCGCGCCGACCTCCTCGCCGTCGCGCATCGAGGTCCAACGCACGGTCAAGCTCCTGGGAGGTTCGCCATGATCGACGAGGTGTTGGCGCGGCTGCGCTCGGGCGTCGCGACCGCGATTGGCGCCGGCAAGCTGGTGCGCTCTTCGGGCCTGTTGAACAGCCTCCGGCCGTCGCTGATCGCGCGGGCCGCCTCCGGGGTGCTCGAAGGGCGCCGCGGCGCGATGGCGATCATCCACTTCCATGCGCTCGAGAACCCTGACCGGCCGGCGCTCGTCTCGGGTGACGTGCGCCTCACCTACGGGGAGCTCGAGGGCCGGGTCAACCGCCTCACCTACGCCTTGCCCGCGATCGGCGTCGCGCCGGGCGAGCGCGTCGCGCTGTTCATGCCCAACCGGCACGAGTACCTCGAGGTCAACGCCGCGCTGCAGGGCATCGGTGGCGTCGCGGTGCAGATCGGCTATCGGCTCAAGGGGGCCGAGGTCGCCTACCTGCTCGAGAACTCGGGCGCCAAGGCGCTCGTCTTTGACGCCCACCTGGCGCCCGTCGTCGAGGAGGCGCTCAAGGTCGGCAAGAACCTTCGCCTCACCAGGGATCGCTGCTACGCCTGCGGCAAGGCGGCGAACTTCGGCGACTACGAGGAGCTGATCGCGCGCGGCACCCCGACGCAGCCGGCCAAGATCGACGGCGGCGGCCTCGGCGGGATGATGATCTACACCT
Organism: uncultured Polyangiaceae bacterium; assembly: GCA_964585665.1. Classification (GTDB taxonomy): domain Bacteria; phylum Myxococcota_A; class Polyangia; order Palsa-1104; family Palsa-1104; genus CAZPEY01. The sequence goes on from CAZPEY010000047.1 coordinate 8,965, forward strand.
CGGGCACCACCGGCAAGAGCAAGGGCGCGACGCGCAACTTCAAGAAGCTCGGCTACGAGACGATCGTCGGGTTCCTCAACGAGTTCCCGATCACGCGCGACGAGCGTCACCTCGTCGTATGCCCGCTCTATCATTCGGCGGCCCAGTTCTTCACGACGATCGTGATGGCGCTCGGCGGCTGCGTCGTGCTGTTGAATCATTTCGAGCCGGAGCGCGTCCTAGCCACCATCGAGGAGGAGCGGATCAGCTCGTCGATGATGGTCCCCACGATGTACTCGCGGCTGCTCTCGGTGTCCCCCGAGCAGGTCCGCCAGCACGATGTGTCGTCGCTGCGCTGGTTGATGAGCGGCGCGGCGCCGCTGCCCACCGATCTGGCGCGTCGGATCGAGGACGCGTTCGGCCCGATCCTCTACAACTTCTACGGCGCGACGGAGACTGGCATCGTCACCATCGCCAAGCCGGGCGAGCACACCGCGCGCCCCGGCACCATCGGGCGCCCCGTCGGCGGGAACCAGATCCGCCTGCTCGACAAGGCGGGGCGCGAGGTGCCGGACGGAGAGGTCGGCGAGCTCTACGCCAAGAACCCGATGATGATGGACGGCTACCATGGCAACACGGAGGCGACCGCCAAGGCGATGAGCGAGGGCTTCTTCTCCGTCGGCGACCTTGCCTACCGGGACCGCGACGGCTACTACTACCTGGCCGATCGGAAGAACGACATGGTGATCTCGGGCGGCGTGAACATCTATCCCTGGGAGATCGAACAGCGCCTGCACGAGCATCCGGCGGTGCTCGAGGCCGCCGTAGTCGGCTATCCGGATCCCGAGTGGGGTGAGTCGCTCGCCGCCTTCATCGTTACGCGCCCCCACCAGACGGTCAGCGGCGAGGAGCTGCAGGCCTTCGTGAAAGAGACGCTCGCCGACTTCAAGCGCCCCAAGAAGGTGATGTTCGTCGAGTCGCTGCCCCGCAACCCGACCGGCAAGGTGCTCAAGCGAGAGCTCCGCAGCCAGATCGCACCCGCACCCGGAGGAACCTCGTGAAGCACTCGTTGGTCAAGTTACTTGCCTTTGTCGGCCTCGCCACGACGATGCTGCACGCCCCGCGGGCCCGCTGCGACGGCTGGTCGCTGGTGGCCGACGGCGCGCCGGTCTACGGCGTCCTGCGCTGGGGCGCGCTCATCTCGACGGTGCAGAAGGCCGGCTGGACGCAGCTCCCCGAGTACGAGGAGTTCAAGCGCACCGCTGGCAACGTCGATATCTTCAACCCGCAGATCTACGCGCCGCTCGGCATCGACATCAACGCGCCGATCATCGCGATGGCCGAGGGCGGGCCGATGCTGCACGTTCGGCTCGTCGGGCGCATCACCGACAAGGGGTTGTTCGTGACGATCCTGAGCGGCGTCGCCGAGGACAAGACCTCGGGGATCACGCTGCAGGGCTCGGGCACGCCGGCCGGCAAGGCGGGCGTCGTCGCCTCGGGCAAGGTCGGGAGCTGGAGCGGCATCCTGCGCATCGAAGGCGACCAGGCGGTGCTCGACGTCGTCACCGGGGCGCTCGCCAAGGCGACGCCGGCCGCGGCGCTCGCGCAGAAGTACCCGCTCAAGCCGATGAAGGCGTTCGGCACGAGCGGCGGCGCAGGCTCGCGCTCGATGCTCGGCGGCGAGCGCATCGCGGCGCTGTTCGTCGACGGCAAGAAGCTCGGTGCGCTGGCGCCGCTGTGGGGTCAGTTCCTGCCCCCCAGCAGCAAGGCGCTCCCGCTCGCCAAGTGCCAGGTCGAGGTCGCCAAACTGCCGGTGACGTTCGACGACGCGGCTCTCTCTCTCTCGGTGTCCGACAACAAGACGCCCGAGCTCGAGCTCGTGTGGGGCGCGGCGGCGGGCTCACCGCTCAAGTTCGAGCCGATCGATGACGGCGTCGTGTCGGCGGCGCGCCTCCGCCGCGAGTCCGTGGCTCACCTCGGCGTCTTCGGGGCCAACGTGCAGCCCTTCCGCAGCCTCAAGACGACCGGCCTCCCCGCCCTCGACAAGCTCGACAAGTTGGTCGACCAGTGCCCGACCACCGTCGGTCCTGCGCTGCTCATCCGCACCTGGCCGCACCTCATCGCCGCGGGTCTCGCGCAGCTCGACAAGAACCCGCAAGATCTCGGACCGGCCGCAGGCGTCGTCTCCGCGGTGAACCAGCTCCGCTCGCTGTTCTTCGCGCTCAAGAACGTGCCAGACGCGCAGAATCCGCCGACCTGGGTCGCGGTGGTCAGCGCGAGCGGACAGTTCCAGACCGTCGTCGAGGGGCTGCTCGGCATCTTCGGGCTGACCGGCACGCCCCGCGCGGTGGGCACGCACAAGGTGACCTTCTTCGACGGCAGCAGCATGCAGGGACAGCTCAAGTTCGTCGCAGCGATCGAGAGCTTGGCGAACACCGCCATCGGCCTGACCGCGGCAGCCAGCGAGGACGCGCTGCGCTGGGCCTACGGCGTCGATGGCCAGAAGTCGACCAAGGGCACCGGGGTTCCGCTCGCGACCGCCCACATGGACGGAACGCTCCTCCAGTCGTTCAACAAGAACGCGGAGGATCAAAAGTACCTGCGCAGCATCAAGCGGCTCTCGGCCGAGCTGCGCGCCGACGAGCTCTTCCACGCCGTGCTGCGCGTGCAGTTCAACTGACCTCGGCGCTCCCTCCCCTCTCCCCCTCGTGAGCCGCTTCGTCGTCGGCACCGCCGGCCACATCGATCACGGCAAGACCTCGCTGGTCGGCGCGCTCACCGGCATCGACACCGATCGCCTCAAGGAGGAGAAGGCGCGCGGCATCACCATCGAGCTCGGCTTCGCGCACTGGACGTTGCCGTCCGGCGAGGTGGTCGGCGTCGTCGACGTGCCAGGACACGAGCGCTTCGTCCGGACCATGGTGGCCGGCGCGACCGGCATCGATCTCGTGCTGTTCGTCGTCGCCGCCGACGAAGGCGTGATGCCGCAGACGCGCGAGCACCTCCAGATCTGCACGCTGCTCGGGGTGCCACGCGGTGTCGTCGTGCTCACCAAGATTGACCTCGTCGACGAAGAGCTGCTCGCCCTGCTGCGGGAGGAGCTGACTGAGACGCTGCGCGGCACGTTCCTGGAGGGCGCACCGGTGCTGGGCTGCTCGACCCGCAGCGGCGTCGGGCTGACGGCGATCGGTCCGACGGTGGAGCGCCTGCTCGCCGAGGCGCCGGAGCGCGACGTCGGTGCGCTGCTGCGGCTCCCGATCGATCGGGTCTTCTCGTTGCGCGGCTTCGGCACCGTCGTCACGGGCACCTTGTGGGGCGGACAGGTGCGCCGCGACGAGGAGGTCGCGGTCCTACCGGCGAGCGGAGCGCTGGTCGGCAAGGTGCGCGGCGTGCAAGTGCACGGCGAGACCGCGGAGCGCGCCGCGGCCGGCAACCGCACGGCGCTCAACCTCAGCCTCGACAAGGACCAGCTGGCGCGCGGCCAGGTGCTGGTGCGTCCAGGCACGCTCGAGGCCGGCGATCGTCTGGACGTCGAGCTGCGGCTACTCGGTACGACCGAGCGGCCGCTGCGCCACCGCGCCCACCTCCTCGTCCACCACGGCACGACGCAGTGCCAGGCGATCGTCAACCTCCTTGACTGTTCGGAGCTCGCGCCAGGTGGCGTGGCGCTCGCCCAGCTGCTGCTCGATCGGCCGCTCGTCACGCTCCCCGGCGATCGGTTCGTCGTGCGCGGCTTCCGGCGCAGCGCCGATCACGCGACCACCCTCGGGGGTGGCACGATCCTGCGCACGCTCGGCCAGCGCCACCGCCGCGGCACCCCCGAGCTCGTCGCGACGCTGACGCGCTGTCGCGACGCCCCACCCGACGAGCGGCTCCGCCTCGAGGTCGAGCGCGCCGGCGCGCTGGGCATCGGTGCCGCGGCCCTCCAGATGCGTCTGCCCTTCTCGCCGAAGATCGCCGAGACGGCGCTGCAGCGCGCGCTGACGGCGCGCACCGTCGTGCGCTGCGCCAAAGATCCCCCTCTCTACCTTGGCGCCGAGCAACGCGCTGCGCTCGGCCTCGTCGTCGAGGACACGCTGCGACGCTGGCACGCCGAGCGGCCGCTCGAGCCGGCCATGCCGCGCGAGTCCTTGCGCGGCGCGCTCGGCGATCCGCGCCTCTTCGGCGCGGTGCTCGAACCCCTGCTGGCACGCGGCTCGACGGTGGAGGTCGCAGCGGGGCTGCGCCTTGCCAGCCACGATCCAGGGCGAGCCAGCCAAGCGCTCGGGGTCGACGCGCTGGCCGAGCGCGTCGCCGAGCGCCTGCGCGACGCAGCGCTGGCGCCACCACGCACCGTCGAGCTGCCGGTGCTCTTCGACGTCCCGATCGAAGCGATGAACGCAGCGCTGCTCCGGCTCGTCCGCCAGGAGCGCGTCGTCCGCGCCGGCGAGCTGCACTTCCATCGCGAGGCGATCGACGAGCTCCGGCGGCGCCTGCTCGAGCGCTTCGCCATCGCGCCCGAGATCACGCCGAGCGACTGGAAGGAGCTGGTCGGCGGCTCGCGCAAGTTCGCCATCCCGCTGGCGGAGTATTTCGACGCGATCAAGCTGACGCTGCGCGTCGGTGACAACCGGCGCCTCCGACGTGTATAGTGGTGTTCGTGCTTCGCTTCGCCTGCCTGTTCCTGTTGTTGGTCCCGCTGTCGGCTTGCTCCAAGAAGGGTTCGGGTGGCGTCGGTGCGGCGTGCAAGTCGGGCAGCAACTGCAAGTCTGGACTGTCGTGTGTTCCCGACTTGCCGGGCGGCATGTGCACCAGCGAGTGCTCGCAGACTGCCTGCGGCGACGGCCAGAGCTGTCACGACTTCGGCGGCGCCAGCCTGTGTGTCCCGACGTGCTCCGATCGCAGCCAGTGCCGCTCCGACTATCAGTGCCTCGACGGCGCATGCGTCCCGCCCTGCAGCGCCCCGACCGACTGCGCGCCGCGAGGCTTTTCTTGCGACAACGGTCAGTGCACCCCGCTGCCCGGCGCGGCCGACGGCGCTTCCTGCAGCGTCGATGAGGATTGCTCGTCGCAGCTCTGCCTGATCGACACCTGCCGCCGCGCCTGCGACAGCGAGGCGGCGTGCCCGGTCGATCAGACCTGCGCGATCAACGCGATGGGCGACAACGGCGAGCTGACCCCGACGACGCAGATCCGCCCCGCGTGCATCCCGCGACGCGGCGGCGCGACGCCTGGCAAGGCCTGCAAGGTCGACGGCGACTGCGACCAGGGGACGTGTCAGTACTCGCTGTGCGTCAACCTGTGCAACAGCGAGGCACAGTGCGGCTCGTCGGGTACCTGCTCGGACGTGCCCATCCTGCTCGACAGCGGCACCTACCCGAACGTCAAGCTGTGCCTGCCATCCCCATCGCTGCTCACCTTCGACACCGGCCTGATGATGGCGCAGATCCCGTCGACAGCGCGCTCGTTCTCGCTGTTCGTCTCGCTGCAGAACACCACCGACTACGAGAACGTCGCCGGGATCGTCGGCCTCAACGAGCCCGACGGCACCGAGATCTACACCGTCCCGCAGTCGGAGGCCGACCTGTACGCCGCGCTAATCCGCTACTACCCGACCGAGATCTCGTCGACGATGACGGTGCCGAACTCGCCGGCGTACACCCTCAAGCAGGGCGTCTACTCGTACCAGGCCGGCTCGTCCAAAGGCGGACCGCTCGACGTCACGGGCTACCTCAAGGTCAGCAAGGATCCGATCACGACCGGCTCTCTGCAGCTCAACTTCTACGTCACCGATCTGTCGGGCGGCGCGTGCAACCGGGCACGCGTCACGGCCTCGAGCGGCGCGAGCAGCCTGTCAAGCGCGATCCAGGACATCAAGGACATCTACGCGGCGGCCGGCATCACCATCGACAAGGTCACCTTCCAGAGCTCGACGGCGAACAACTCGGTTACGCGCGATGCCGCCTCGGATCTCGGTCAGGTGCTCGAGGCGGGCACCTCGGGCCACTCGACCAAGATCGGCATGGACATCGTGCTGGTGCGCGGCATCAGCTCGGGGAGCGATCCGAACCTCGTGACCCTTGGGGTCGCCGGCGGCATCCCGTCCGCCCCGGTGCTCGGCAACCCGCACTCGGGCGTCGTCGTGGCGATGGACGCGGTCTGCGACTACTCGGCAGGCGAGTGGCAGTTCGTGCTCGCCTCGACGATCGCGCACGAAGCGGGCCACTCGTTCGGCCTGTTCCACAACGTCGAGCAGACCGGCAGCAAGGACGCGATCACCGACAACAACAGCGACGGCGCCTCCAACCTCATGTACTGGCTCGAGTACGGCGGCACCAAGCTGTCGGCGCAGCAGGGCGAGGTGGTCCGGCACGATCCGAAGGTCACGCAATGAGACGACTCGCCCTGGCAGTTCTCCTCGTCGGTGTCACGCCGGCCTTCGCAGACAACACGCCCGTCGAGCGCGCGCTCGGCGGCGTCGAATGGAGCGGCGGCCCGGGCTCACTGCGGTTGCTCGGCAACCACGCCGACCAGCAGCTCGTCGATCTGCTGCGCGATCCAACGACGACGCCGCTGCGTCGCCGCCGCGCCATCATGCTCCTGCAGTACGCGGACACTCCCGTCGTACGCGCCTTCCTGTTCGAGCGCTTCGTCCAGCTTCGCGGGGCGACCGAGGGCTCCGAGGCGCTCGAGCTGGCGGCTCTGCTGCCGGTGGTGGCGCGGTTCGGGCTCGTCGAGTGGAGCGCGATCCAGCTGCTGCTCGATCACCCCGTGGCGAACCTGCGCGAGTCCGTGGCGGTGGCGCTGTTCGCGCTCGATCC
>CAZPEY010000047.1:15843-19592 GCA_964585665.1 uncultured Polyangiaceae bacterium
CGCAGCTCTCGCGGCTTGCGCGCCGGCTCGCTGCAGTGCGCGAAGCCGATCGCGATCGCCGAGTCGCCGAGGAACGGCGGACGACCGCAGGTCATGTGGTAGGCGAGGCAGCCCAGGCTATAGAGGTCGGTGCGCTCGTCGCAGGCGAGGCCGCGCACCTGCTCAGGGGCCATGTACTCGGGCGTGCCGAGGATGAGGCCGGTCGCGGTCATGCCCGCCATGAAGGTGGTGCGCGCGAGACCAAAGTCAATCAGCTTGACCTTCTTCTGCTGGTCGATGAGGACGTTGCCGGGCTTGAGATCGCGATGGATGATGCCGGCGGCGTGGGCCGCTTCGAGGCCGGCGCAGATCTGGATCAGGAGGTGCCGCGCCTCGGGCAGCGACAGCGCGCCCTGCCGCGCCAGGTACGCCGCGAGCGACATGCCCTCGACGTACTCCATCGACAGCAGCAGGTTCGGGCCGTCCTCGACGAGATCGTGGATGCGGATCACGTTGGGGTGGGTGATCTTGCGGGCCGTCGACACCTCGCGGCGGAAGCGCTCTGCCGCGTCGCCCGGATCGCTGGCGAAGAGCGGCGAGACGATCTTGAGCGCGACGCGCTCGCCGAGCTTGCTGTCCTCGGCGAGGTAGACGGCGCCCATGCCGCCGCGGCCGAGCTCACGCTCGACGGTGTAGCGATCGGCGACGCGCGCGCCGGCGCGCAACCCCGAGCGCGCCTCGACGGTCGGCGAGCGCCCGAGCGTGGCTGGGCCGAGGCGAGGCGTCTCGACTGACGCCACGGGTGGCTTGGGCTCGGAGCCTGGGCTCGGCGCAGCCAGCGCCGGCTGTTGACGGCTCTGGTCTGCGGCGAGTCGGTTGAGTCGTTGGTTGAGCTCGAAGTCGACGGAGCAGACGATCGACTCGAGGTTCTCGACGCGCGCTTCGAGGAGCTTCTTCTGCTGGCGCAGCTCTTCGAGCTCCTTGCGTCCGGCGCCTCCAGCGCGGGGCCCGATCAGCCCCTTCTCCATCGCCTGGTACCACTTGCGGATCCCATACAGCAGGACGGGCGCTCCGAAGATCGAGCCGAAGACGATGAGGACGATGAAGACTTCCACGTGGAGAACACGTTAGACGAGAAGCAGTGGCAGCGTCAAAGCGGCGAGCACAAGCAGAGAGAGCTTCCAGCGGTTGCGCCGCGCCGCGTTTGTGTGCCGAGCGAGGATACGGTCGAGGTGCGTGCCGGGTGCTGTGGTTTCGATCATCATGAGGTCCATGCCCACTCCCTAGAGCAGCCGGCGTGCCAGCCGGCTTGCGAACTTGGTCTCGACGGAGATCGCCACGTTGGCGAGGCTGGAGGAGTCCGCGAGAGCCCATGCCCTCTAGACACGCCGTTGCACCCGCGGTTGCAGTGTTGCACCCGTTGCAGGGTGCGCGCGCGCCGGCTCAGCGTCGGAGAATGCGGCGGACGAGGGCGCGCGCTTCGGGGACGCCGAGCACCATCCCCACGAGGAGGTAGATCGCCCCGAAGCACGCCAGCGGCGCGAGCGCCCACACGACCAGGCGCTGGCCAACGAGGAGCTGACCGATCGGCACGGCGGCGAGCGCCGCCAGGAGTGCCGCGAGCCAGGGGCGCCAGGCTCCGAGCGCGGGCGAACGCCCATCGCTGGCGAGGCGACGGCCGAGGTGTCGGCGCAGGAGCAGGTACTCGACCCAGCCGGCGAGGGCAGAGGCGAGCGTCAGGGCCATCGCGCCGAACCGATCGTCGAGCCCGAGCTGGGCCCGCAGCGGAAACGCCAGCAGCGCCCCGACCGCGCCCCCGAGCGCGACGCGGATCGTCGCGAGCTTGAGCGGCGTGCGCGTGTCAGACAGCGCGTAGAGGGCCGAGGCATAGAGGCGCGCGCGCGTCGCGGCGACCAGCCCAACCGACGCACCCGCGAGGATCATCCAGACGCTCGTCGTGTCCTTGGCGCCGAACGCGCCGGTCTGGAACAGCAGCCCGACGATGCGATCGCCGAGCGCCGCGAACACAACCGCGGACGGCACGACGAAGAAGCCGAGCCGCCCCAGCGCCGCGTCGAGGCGCGCCCGCAGCGCTCTGGCCTGCTCGTCACTCGGCTTGCCGTCGACGCCCACCGAGCGCGCCAGCTCGGGCAGCTCGCTGGCCGAGATCGCCATCCCGAAAAGCGAGATCGGCAGGAGGTAGATCTGCTGGGCGTATGCCATCGCCGCGGTCATGCCGACCGAGAGAAACGAGACCAGCGCTTGATCGAGGAAGGCCGAGATCTGCACGACGCCGCGGCCGATCAACGCGGGGCCGAAGTTGCGCAGCACCTCACGCACCTCGGGCGACAACCGCAGCGACGGACGACCGCCCGACAGGAGGCGCAGCGTCGCGGGGAGCTGCACCGCGAGCTGCAACCCCGAGCCCGCGAGCGTCGCCCACGCCAGCGTCATCGCCAGCTCGGCGGGGTGCCCGAGCAGGCGCCCGCCGAAGTAGATCAAGCAGGCGATCTGGGCCGCGTTCCACAAGACGGGCGCCACGTACGAGAGGAAGAACCGACGGTGGCTGTTGAGCACGCCGAGGCAGTACGCCGAGATGACCAGCAGTCCGACGCCCGCGAAGATGATGCGCACGAGCGCCACGGTCAGCGCGCGCACCTCGGGGGCAAAGCCGGGCGCGACGATCGCGGTCAGCGGTCCGGCGGCCAGCACCCCGAGCGCGGTGGTCGCCAGGACCAGCGCGACGAGCAGCGAGCCGACGCGCGCCGCGAGCTCCTGGGCGCGCGCCTCCTCCTTGGCGCCGAGCAGTCGTGAGTAGACCGGGATGAAGGACGCCGAGAGCGCGCCTTCACCGAGGAGGTTCTGCAGCAGGTTCGGGATGCGCAGCGCCGCCTTGAACGCGCCGGCTTCGATCGAGTTGCCGAGGTAGTGCGCGAACAAGCGCTCGCGCACCAGGCCTGCGATGCGGGACAGGAAGATCCCCATCGCGACGGCCAGAGCGGCGGCGCCTCGTCGCGGCTTGTCGGACATGCTCGCTGCATTGTAGGGACGGCGGCCGACCAGCGCGAGAATCTGCCCGATGTGGCACAGTGACGACGCGGATGCGTCACAAGCTCGCCAAGACTCCGTGGGTCGGCCTGGTGCTGGTGGCCATGCTCGCCTTCGGACAGGTGATCTCGTTCCCCTTCCTGCACTGGGACGATCCGTCGCTGCTCGTCGACAACCCGCTCGTCGCAGCGCCGCTTGCGCAGGGCCCGCTCGCGCTGTTCCGCACGGCGAGCTTCGGCTATCCCGCACCCGCGACCGTGCTCGGCTGGTCGCTCGAGCACGCGCTCTTCGGCTTCGATCCGATGGCGTTCCACACCACCAACCTTCTGCTGCACCTCCTCAACCTGGTGCTCGTGTATCGGCTGCTCCTGCGGCTCATCCCGTCGACGCCCGCCGCGGCCCTCGGCGCCACGGTGTTCGCGCTGCATCCGATCGTCGCCGAGCCGGTGGCGTGGGCGACCGGCCGCAAGGATCTGCAGGCCACGCTGTTCGTGCTGGCGGCGCTGCTCGTTCTCCTCGGCAAGCGCGAGAGTACCGAGCTGCCATCGGCGCGGCGCTTCGCTCTCGCCAGCGCCCTGGGCCTCTTGGCGATGTTGAGCAAGCCGACGGCGGCCATCGTGCCTGTGCTCCTCGTCGCCGCCGCTCACCACGCCTGGCCAGGCGAGCCCCTCCGCCGCCTCCTCGCGCCGCTCGCCCCTCTGTGCACTGCGGCGGTGGCGCTC
>CAZPEY010000047.1:19692-21607 GCA_964585665.1 uncultured Polyangiaceae bacterium
CCGTTCGCCGTCCTGTTCTCGCTCACGCTCGTGCTGTTCAGCCTCGGCTCCCTCGTGCAAGCGCGCACCTACGCGTCCAACGCCGCGCTGTGGGAGTCGGTCATCGAGCGCTATCCGACGAGCCCTGCGGCGTTCGCGCTCTATGGGATGGGCCTGGCCGCCGACAAGCGGGACGACGAGGCGGCCAAGGTCTTCGTGCACCTCGCCAAGGAGTGGCCCGAGCACCCCGGCGTCGAGAGCAACCAGGCGTGGGCCTTTCTGCGCCTCGGCCTGCCAGCCCGCGCGCGCGAGCGACTCGAGCGGGGTGCGGCGCGCGGCGACGCCGAGTGTCAGCGCGCGCTCAAGCAGCTCACCCCGTAGGGCCGCCGTCCTCGAAGCTCAGCGATACGACTCGGGGTTGATCGAGAGCCGCTTGCACCAGCGCTGGATCTGCATGCGGGCCTTGCCCAGCTCGCGCGCCACCGCGCTGACGTTGCCCTTGTGCCTGGTGAAGCTCTCGATGAGCCGCGTCCGCAGCTCATCGTCGCTCGGCGAGGCCGCGGCAGTACTCCCGCCGGGGCTCGTCTGCTCCCGGGCCGGCAGCTTGAACAGCGACGATGCGATGTGGTCCAGCTCGAGCACGTCGTCGCAGAGCGCCAGGGCGGCCGCGAGCGCCCGATCGAGCTCGCGCATGTTGAGCGGCCAGTCGTGCGCCACCATGGCCCTCGCCGCGTCGAGCGCGAGGCGAAAGCCGGGCCGTGTGTCGCCAAGCTGGCGCCGGAGGAGCGCGCTCAGCACCAAGCCGAGATCGCTTGGACGCTCGCGGAGCGACGGCAGGGTGAGCCGAAAGCCGGCCAGCCGCGCGAGCAGATCGGCGCGAAACTTACCCTCGGCGACCTGTGTCCCCAGATCGCGATGGGTCGCCGAGACGAGCCGCAGATCGACGGGGATCGGCCGACTCGCGCCGATCGGCACCACCGATCGTTCTTCGAGGACGCGCAAGAAGGCCGCCTGCGCCGACAGCGGCAGATCGCCGATCTCGTCGAGAAACAGCGTGCCGCGATCGGCCGACCGCACCAGACCCGGCCGATCCTCGTTGGCCCCGGAGAAGGCGCCCTTGCGATGGCCGAAGAGCTCGCCCTCGACGAGGTTGGGCGGCAGCGCGCCGCAGTTGACCGCGACGAGCGGACCGGCGCGTCCGGATCGATCGTGGATGGCCCGCGCCACCAGCTCCTTGCCGGTGCCGCTCTCTCCGCCGAGCATGATCGACACCGTCGACTGGGCGGCTCGATCGAGCAGCTCGAGCTCCTCGGCGAGGCGCGGCTCGGTGGTCTCGGTGCCTGGCCGCCCCGGCTCGCCAGCGTCGAGGTCGAGCGTCAGATCCGCATCGCTGTCGTGATAACCGAACCGAAAGAACGTGTGGCCACACTCGAAGGCTTCGCCGCCGCCGAGCATGATCCGCTCGGTCCGGACGCCGCCCTCGGGGCCGACGCCGAAGAAGGAGCCGTTGCGGGACCCCAGATCCTCGAAGGAGAACCGCCCGAGCACCTTGCCGATGAGCGCGTGGCGACCAGACATCCACCCGTCGGGCAGCGACAGGCGCGCCTGCGCCCCGTCCCGCTCGAGGACACGCGCCGCGCCGCGCCCGATCTCGAGCGTGGCGATCTCCGACAGATCGATGCGCAGCGGTCGGGCCCGTGGCCGGTCGGCCTCGAGGACGACGGTCAGGAAGGGTCGCCGCTTGCGGCCGCGCTGCGCGGATCGATCTTCGTGCGACAGGGTGTCGCCAGGATTCATCGTCGAGCAGCCTACCGAGCGAGGCGCTGCGTGACAACCCCGACTGCAGCTGAGCGCTGATCATTTTCCACCGACGGGAGGGAGGGGTCCGACTTCGGGCTCCGGCTCCCGCTCCCGCTCCCGCTCCCGCTCCCGCTCC
>CAZPEY010000048.1:0-5008 GCA_964585665.1 uncultured Polyangiaceae bacterium
TCAGCGTCGGCAACAAGGCCGACGTCTCGGGCAACGACCTGCTCGAGTACTGGGAGGACGACACCGACACGCGGGTCATCCTTTTCTACCTCGAGAGCCTCGGCAACCCGCAGCGCTTCATGCAGATCGCCCGACGCGTCTCGCGCAAGAAGCCGATCGTCGTCGTCAAGAGCGGCCGCACCGACGCGGGGGCACGCGCCGCCTCGTCGCACACCGGTAGCCTGGCTGGCCTCGACGTGGCGGTCGACGCGCTCCTCGGTCAGGCCGGGGTCCTGCGCACCGACACGATCGGCGAGCTCTTCGACGTCGCGCTGCTGCTCGCCAATCAGCCGGTCCCAGCGGGAAACCGCGTCGCGATCGTCACCAACGCTGGCGGTCCCGGCATCATGGCCTCCGACGCGTGCGAGAGCCACGGCCTCGTCGTCCCGATGCTCGACGACGCGACCGTGGCGGAGCTGGCGCGCTTCCTGCCACCCGAGGCCTCGCTGCGCAACCCCGTCGACATGATCGCGTCCGCGACGGCGGAGCACTACGAGCGGGCGCTCCGCCTGGCGCTCGCCGACCCGAACATCGACGCGGTGATCGTGCTGTTCGTCCCGCCGATCGCGACCACCGCGCCGGCTGTCGCCGAGGCGATCCGGCGCGCCGCCGAGGGGGCCGCCAAGCCCATCGTCACCTGCTTCATGGGCGCCCACGGGTTGCCCGAGGTGCTCTCGGGGCTGCAGCGCGATAGGCTGCCGTCGTTTGCGTTTCCCGAGCCGGCGGCGATCGCCTTGTCACGCGCGGTCCGCTATGGCCGCTTGCGCCAGCGCCCGCTCGGGGCGCTGCCCGCCGAGAGCCCCGCCGCGCGGGCGGCGACCGCCAGACTCCTCGACGACGCCTGTCGCGAGCGCGCGGCGCCCTTCTGGCTGGGGACGGCCGAGGTCGAGGCGGTGCTCTCCGCCTATGGCATCGCCACGCCGCCCACGCGCATCGTCAAGACCCTTGACGAAGCGCGCCACGCCGCCAAGGAGCTCGGCTTCCCGCTCGCGGCCAAGCTGCAGAGCGCGACCATCACCCACAAGTCCGAGCTCGGCGGCGTCGAGCTCGATCTGCCCGACGGTGCTGCGGTCGCCGCGGCGTTCACCCGGATCCGCGACGGTCTGGTCGCGCTCGGCCGCGCCGAGGAGATGACCGGCCTGCTCCTGCAGCGCATGGTGCCACGCGGCGTCGAGACCTTCGTCGGCGCGACGCGCAGCGAGTCCTACGGGCCGCTCATCGCCTTCGGCCTCGGCGGCGTCAACGTCGAGCTCTGGAAGGACGTCGTCTTCCGCGTCAACCCGATCACGGATCGGGACGCGCAAGAGATGCTCGACGACATTCGCGGCCACAAGCTGCTCGACGGCTTCCGCGGCTCCCCGGCCGCGGATCGCGCGGCCCTCGTCGACGTGCTGCTCAAGGTCAGTCAGCTCATGGCGGATCACCCGCGCCTCGAGGAGCTCGATCTCAACCCGCTGATCGCGCACGCACCCGGCGAGGGCGCCGTCGTGGCGGACGCTCGGATCCGGGTGAGCCCGGGGCGCTGACCCCTGGGCAGCGCGCTACGCCGACGAGCTCGCGGTGCTCTCGGCCTTGGGCACCTTGTCGCCGTGCAACCAGTAGGACGGCGACAGCAGGGGGGAGTAGTCGGGCTTCTCGATGGCGGCGAACGCCTCCTCGGTGCGCTCGCCGCGCGCGGTGCAGCAGCTCGCGCACAGACACTCGGCGGGGCTGGCCTGGTAGAGGCTGCCGAACAGCTGGTCCCAGAGCTTGAAGAAGAAGCCGGTGTGCATCGGCTTATTGAGGGTCGACTTGGCGTGGTGGATGTAGTGCTGGAAGGCGGTGTTGATCCACGGGTGGTGCGCCGTCGGCCACTTGCTCTCGAAGCCCCAGTGCAGATAGACGCCGTAGGCGTAGAAGAAGGCGCCGTAGGTCAGGAACAGCAGGTCCATGTTGACCGGCATCAGCATCGGGATGAACAGCAGCGGCGCCGAGCGGATGAACTGATCGACATGGTCATCGGCGATGACCGAGAACGGCGACGGGTTGAAGAAGACGTGGTGGCTCTTGTGCTGCTTCCACCAGAAGCCCATGGTGTGGCCGAGGCGGTGGTAGGCGAACTCGTAGAAGTCCGACCCGATCCAGACGACGAAGAAGGTCAGGATGAGGTACGCGACGCTGTGGCCGCCCAGGCCGCCGTAGGCCTTGGACCAGCCGGCGTTGACGAGGTGGAGCGCCGCGGCCGGGCAGATCGTCGCCGTGTAGATGCCCTTTAGCATCTGCAAGATCTCGCGACGCACCATGGCGGGCTTGGGGAAGATCGGGTTCGACTTCCGCTGCCAGTCGGCGAACGAGGGCCGCACGTAGTAGCGGAGGAACAGCGCGCCCGACATCAGCATCGTCATGACGAAGGTGAGCAGGGTCAGGACGAGCCAGGTGGTGAAGAAGTTACCGCGTTGCGCGAGCTCGTAAAGCATGCGCGTACAATGACCGGTCCCTCCCGCGTGTTCAAGGGCGGCGTAAGGCTGTCGGGCCGGGGGGCGGACGTGGTACCGTGCCGCGATGAGCAGAGTCGACCTGTGCGTCCTTGGCTGTGGCCCGGCGGGCTTCGCCGCGGCGATGCGAGCCCACGACCTCGGCAAACAGGTCGTGATCGTCGAGCGTGGCCGGGTTGGCGGCGCCGGCATCCACGCCGGCGCGCTGTCGTCGAAGACGATGTGGCACCTCTCCAACGACTATGCGCTGGCCTGCCGCGGTGACCGGGGCTTTCGCGCCAACGCGATCGAGGTCAGCTACGGATCGGTGATGGCCTCGGTCGCCGCCGCCGTGGCCGAGCGCCGCGAGCTCATGGAGCGACAGCTCGGCCGGCTCGAGCAGCCATCGGCGCGCGGTGGACGGGTCCAGCTGGTCCGCGGCACGGCCCGCTTCGTCGAGCCCCACGCCGTCGAGGTCGAGCACGCCGATGGCAGTCGCTCGCGCCTCGAGGCGGACCACTTCCTCATCGCGACCGGCTCGCGGCCGCGCATCCCGGACAACATTCCGGTCGACGGCGAGCGCATCGTCACCAGCGATCAGATCGAGAGCTTCCCCGACTTTCCCGCCAGCATGCTGGTCATCGGCGCCGGCGTCATCGGCTGCGAGTACGCGACGATCTTCTCCAACTTCGGCCGAACCGCGATCCGCCTGCTCGACCGGCAGCCGCGGATCCTGCCGTTCGAGGACGAGGACGTCGCCGGGGTGATCGCGCGCAGCTTCGGGCGCCTCGGCATCGACATCCACCGCGAGTCCAAGCTCGAGTCCATCGGCGTCCGTGACGGCATGGTCGAGTACGTGATCAGCAACGCCACGGGGGAGCGCGAGACCATTCGCGTCGAGCGCGCGCTGGTCTCGGTCGGGCGCATCCCGGCGACGGCCGGCCTCGGGCTCGAGGCGATCGGGGTCCAGCTCGAGAAGTCGGGCGGGATCGCCGTCGAGCAGACGCGCTCGCTCAGCGTGCCGCACATCTACGCCGCCGGGGACGCGACGATGGACATCGCGCTGGTCAACGTCGCGGAGCTCGAAGGGCGGCACGCCGCCGAGCGCATGTTCGGGCTCGATCCGAAGCCGATTCGCTACGAGGCGCTGTCGGCGATCATGTTCTTTCGCCCCGAGGTCGCCTCCGTCGGGCTCAACGAGCTCCAGGCCCGCGAGAAGAAGATCCCGTACCGCGTCGGGGTGGTCCACAACGCCCTCATCAACCGCAACATCGCGATGCGCTCGACCGAGGGTTTCATCAAGCTGCTCGCCACGGCCGACGACGAGGCGCGCATCCTCGGCATGCGCGTCGTCGGCCCCGAGGCCTCGAGCACCATCCAGGGGATCGCGTTCCTCATCGATCAGCAGGCGACGCTCGCCGACATCGACTACTGCGTCCATCCGCACCCGGCGGTGACCGAAGGGGTGCAGGAGTGCGCGCGGCTGATGCTCGGGCGGTCGGTGCACAAGCTCGACGTGTTCGGCGATGAGCTGTTGCGCTCGTCGCTGTTCATGCCGTAGGCGCGGAGAAACCTCGAAAGTACGTGAGGTTTTTAGGGGAAGGCCCCGTCGCGAACCAGCAGCCGTCCGCGATACTCCGACCAGGTGAGATAGACGCGGCCCTGATCATCGGCTTGCACCATCTGCAGATCACCGGGCAGGGGCGCGTGGGCGAAGCGGTGCGCGGCGCCGCTGTGCAGGTCGATCCGCCAGAGGCTGCCGCCCGAGGTCGTCGTCAGGTAGCGACCGTTGGGGGAGGTGGCGATGTAGCGCTCCGGCTTCCAGCCGCGCGGGACGCTCATCGCGATCGGCTTGCTCTTGCCGCTCGCGTCGCGCCACCAGAAGGCGCCGTCCTTGCCCCGCTCGACCCACAGGATCAGGCGGTGGTGCTGGCGGTCGTGACCGACCGGGAGGCCGAACGCCCTCTCGAGGGGGCGCGCCTTGCCCTCGTTGATCAGCAGGCGGTAGGGGCGACCGTAGGGATACCCGTCCTCCTGACGCTCGAAGAGCAGCGTGCTGGCGTCCGCCCAGATCGGGGCGCTGTCCTCGCTGTTGTCCGTCAAGCGCCGCGCCGCGCTCTGGCCGTCCTTGGCGATCAAGAAGAGGCCGCCTTGCGGGCCCGCGTCGTGAAACACGACCTCGGTGCCGTCGGGGCTGATCGCCGCCTCGGAGATCTGCCCGCCCTGGGCGAGCATCCGCTGCTCCTTGCCGTCGGCGGAGAACAGGATGACGCTCTTGCCCTCGGCCACCCCCGGCATCGCCAGCTCTCCGTGCGGGCCGACGCCAACGACGCCGGTGACGTTGCGGATCCCGTCCAGCCGTTCGACGCGTCCATCGTCGCCCATCCGCGCGAGCACGTAGTCCCGTCGACACTCGGACGCGGCGAGCTGCTTGCCGCTCGGCGCCAGCGCGAGCTGAAAGGCCATCGGAGAGAGGTGGATCGACCGCGAGGTGCGCGTCGCTCGATCGATCCGGA
>CAZPEY010000048.1:5108-21281 GCA_964585665.1 uncultured Polyangiaceae bacterium
CGGCGCGCCGCGCTCGGCCGCTGCCAGTCGCGCCGCTCGATCTTGTCGATGAGCTCGCCCCACGTGTGACAGCGAAACGGCACCTTGCCGACGCACAGCTCGTAGAGCACGCAGCCGAGCGAGAAGATGTCGGCGCGCGCATCGGCGCTCTGGCCGCGCGCCAGCTCGGGAGCGACATAGCCGGGCGTGCCGAGGCGGGAGCCGAAGACGGTCACCAGCTCGTCGTTGCTTCCAGCGAGCCCCGCCGGCTGCGCGGTGTC
The DNA here is from genome assembly GCA_964585665.1 of uncultured Polyangiaceae bacterium. Classification (GTDB taxonomy): domain Bacteria; phylum Myxococcota_A; class Polyangia; order Palsa-1104; family Palsa-1104; genus CAZPEY01. The sequence goes on from CAZPEY010000048.1 coordinate 5,369, forward strand.
GGCGACCGCGGCCTGCGACCGCCCGGTGTCTCGCTCGAGCGCTTGCAGCTTGGCGGTCGAGGTGTCGGTCGAGTCGACTCGCTTGGCCAGGCCGAAGTCGAGGACCTTGACGCGATCGTCGGGCGTGCAGATGAGGTTCGCCGACTTGATGTCGCGATGCAGGATGCCGTGCTCGTGCGCCGCGGCGAGCGCGTCCGCTACGCCGGCGCAGAGCCGCAGCGCCCGATCGAGCGGCAGCGGTCCTTCGTCGGCCACGAGCGCGGCGAACGAGCGCCCCGGGACGAGCTCGAGCACGATGCAGGGGCGCCCCTCGTCGAACAGCAGATCGTGCACGACGACGACGCCCGGGTGGTTGAGCGCCGAGGCCGCCCGCGCCTCGCGCAGGAAGCGCGCGGCGAACTGCGGATCGTCCTGCGCGGCCTCGGGCAGGACCTTGATCGCGACCTCGCGCTCGAGCTTCTCGTCGACGGCCCGGAACACCTGCCCCATCCCGCCGCTGCCGAGTGGCCCGACGATCCGATAGTGGGCGAGGCGCTCGCCAGGTCGCAGGGGCATCGTGGCTCGACTCTGAGGATACCACGCCGGGCCGTGCTACCGTCGCGCGATGGAGTCTCGCCCTGCGACTTCGTGTCCGAACTGTGGTGCCCCCGCGGCAGAGTCGTTCTGCGCCTCGTGCGGACAGAAGCGACCGACCGAGTCCGACTACTCGCTACGCGGCTTTCTCACGGCGGTGTTCGGGCAGATCACCAACTACGACAGCCGCCTGGTGCGGACGCTGCGGCTGCTCTTCGCCGTGCCGGGGCAGCTCGCGCGCGATCACTTCGAAGGGCGGCGCCAGCAGAACCTCGAGCCGGCGCGGCTGTTCATTCTGTTCAACCTGGTGGCCTGGCTCGTCGTGCCGTACACGACCCTGCGCGGCTTCTCGATGGCGTTTGGGCAGCGGCACGCGATGTGGCCCGAGCTGTGGATGAAGGGGCTCGCGCTGCGCGCCGAGTGGGCGAAGCTCACCCTCGAACAGTACGGACAGAAGATGGACGCGATGGCGGGCGCCAAGAACTCGCTGGCCATCCTGTGCCTCGTGCCGCTGCTCGCGCTCGGCCTGCAGGTGCTCATGGCCGGCCGCGGCTATCGCTTCGTCCAGCACCTCATCTTCACGGCGCACTTCTACTGCATCCACCTACTGTGCGTCCTGTTCTTCATCGGGGTGCTGTTTCGCCCGACGATGCGCCTGTTCCAGGAGCACCAGGCGATCGTGGGGAGCATGTGGTTCCAGCACTTTCAGGCGGCGCTGATCCTGATCCCCTACCTGTTCGTCGCGCTCGGGCGCGCCTATGAGCTCGATCGCCGCGCGGCGGCTTGGCGGGCCGTGGCACTCGGCCTCTGGTCGTGTCTGCTGACCCGCGCCTTCTTCGATGTCGTGTTCGTGCTGCTGATCGTCTCGATCTAGAGGCAGAGGCCGAGAGGTCTAGGGAACCGCCCGGATACGCACGAGGCGCGCACCGCTCGGCGTCGGCAAGATCGTGTCACACCAGCGCTCGCCCTCGAGGAGATAGCGGAGCTGCAGCGCAGGGGGGGCGTCGCTGCGCAGCCTGGCCGCCGCCTCCTCGAGCCCGAGCGCCTCGCTCGAGAAGCCCGCCAGTCCCGACTTGGCACGCACCTCGACGTCGCTGGCCAGCGCCTCGAGATCGGCGAGCAGCTCGAAGACCGTCGACCACGCGACGTCCGCTTGCCAGACGGGCGGCAGCTCGCTCATGGCGAGCGCTTCTGGCGCGCGCCGATGGGCGGACGCGGTCCGGCGATCGGCGGCCGCTCGCTCGCCTCGCCGGACGAGGCGCGCGCGGCGTAGAAGGCTTCGAGCGAGAACGTCGAGTCCGCTGCGATGATGCCGGGGATCGAGCTCACCGCCGCGGCCGTCGCAGGACGCGAGGGCTCCTCGGCCGGCTGGCGGCCCGCCCCGAACAAGAACTGTCGCCGTGTCAGCTTCATGGAGCGCTCCGAGGGAAGGGTTGTGGCAGCCGATCCCCGACAGGGACATGACACTGCAGGCAGCTCGAGCGCGGGTCGTGTTGCGCGCGCAGGCCGGCGTGACCCGCGATGCCGTGGCAGCTTGCGCAGCGCTCGCGCATGAACACCGCGTGCGGGATCTGCGGCGGCGCACCGGGCCAGGCGCGCGGGCCGGCGCCGCTCGACGGCAGCCCGACGAAGCCGTTGCTCGCGCCTGCGCCTGGCGGGTCGTCGCCGAGCGCCGGTGGCCGCGGATCGGCGCTTGGGACGTGGCACTGCACGCAGGACTGCTGGGTCGCGTGGCTCATCGGGCGCGCGACCTTGCCACCGATCACGAGGCCGCTGTCATGGCAGGCCAGGCAGGCGGGGGCGGCCTGCTGCTCGACGGGATGTGGGATCGTCGGTGGCGCGCCGTCGTAGGCCCGCCGCTCGCTGCGTGCCGTGAGGGCGACGCGTCGCTCGCCTGGGGCGCCTGCAGGCGGCAGGGCGAAGGCCTGCAAGCCCGCGCCGTAGAGCTGAGCGTTGTCGCCGCGACGGGTCAACGCCAGATCGCGATAGCGCGGCACCGTCGGCGTCTCCGGGGCCGCTGGTGTCGTCGCTGCCGCGGCCGTGGCGACGACGCGCGGCCGATCGCCGCCCTGCGGATCGCGCGTCCCCGCGACGAACCCGACGAAGGCGACTCCGACGATCGCAGCGGCGCCGATCGCCGACCAGCGAGCCGGAATGCTCGGCAACTCGCTCACCGCACGGCCCTCCCGGCGCGGCGCAGCTTGACCGCGCACTTCTTGTAGTCAGGCTGCTTCGAGAACGGATCGTGCGCCTCGAGCGTCACCTTGTTGATCAGCATCGACTCGTCGAAGAACGGCACGAACAGCGATCCCTGCGGCGGCGCTCCGCGGCCATCGATCCACGCTGGCAGCTCGATGCTGCCGCGCCGGCTCTCGACGATCACCCGCTCGCCGTTGGTGATGCCGAGCTTGCGCGCGTCGAGCGGGTGCACCTCGACATAGGCGTTCGGCATCGCGTCGCGGAGCTGCGGGATCCGCCGCGTCATCGTCCCGGTGTGCCAGTGCTCGATGACCCGGCCGGTGCACAGCCAGAACGGGAAGTCCGCATCCGGTTGCTCTGGCGGCGCGACGTAGGGACGGAACCAGATCTGGGCCCGCCCATCCTTCGTCGTCGAATGGTAGAAGTCGACGTCCTTGCCCTTGGCGTACGGATCGTCGAAGCCGACGAAGCGAAAGCGGGTCTCGCGCCACGAGCCATCGGGCTGCTCGACGACGGGCCAGCGGAGGCCGCGTGCCTTGACGTACTCGCGATACGGCGCGAGGTCCTTGTGCTTGAAGCGCGAGAACTTGCGGTACTCCTCGAACAGCGCCTCGTCGACGTTGGCGTCGGCGAAGTGCTCGTACTGCCAGAACGGGATCTTCTGGCCGTTCTTGGCGAGGCTCGGTAGGTCGAAGAGGAAGGCGCCGTCCTTGTCCTTCATCCCAGCGTGACCGCGATCGTAGAGCTTGCGCGCCACGGCGAGGAGCTGCCAGACATCCTCGCGCGCCTGGCCGGGCGGCTGCACCATCTTGAACCACTGCTGGGTGCGTCGCTCGGAGTTGCCGAACATGCCGTTCTTCTCGACCCAGAGCGCGGAGGGCAGCACGAGGTCGGCGTGGCGGGTCGTCTCGGTCGGATAGACGTCCGAGACGATGAGGAACTTGTCGGGCAGCTTGCGGCTCGGATAGAAGAGCAGGTTGGTGTTGGGCAGCGACTGACCGGGGTTGGTGGTCTGGACCCAGATCGTGTGGATATCGCCGCCCTTGTCGGCCGGCGTCGAGAACCGCTTCCACAGCTCGACCGTGTGGTAGCCGGGCTTCTTGTTGATGCGGCCGGGCGGCAGCTTCCAGATCTCCTCGGCCTCCTTGCGATGCTCGTCCTTGGCGACGACGAGGCCGCCGGGCAGCGCGTGCGCCAGCGTGCCGACCTCGCGCACCGTGCCGCACGCCGAGGGCTGGCCCGTGAGGCTGGTCGGCGCGTCGCCGGGCTTGCCGAAGTGCCCGGAGAGCAGATGGATCGCGTGGACGAGGTTGTTGATCGCGGTGCCCTGCGTGTGCTGGTTCATGCCCATGCACCACAGCGACGTGATGCGCAGGTCGCGCCGACCGAACAGATCGGCGAGGAGCTGGAGGTCCTTGGGTGCGAGCCCCGACTGTTTGGCGACCACGTCGGGCGTGTAGGCGGCCATCGCCTTACGATACTCGTCGAACGTGATCGCCTTGCCTTCGAGCTGCGGCGGATCGCTGTCGGCGCGGAACGCGCAGTGCTTCTCGACGAAGTCCTTGTCGAAGGTGTTGCGCGCCAACAGGAGGTGCGCGATGCCGTTGGCGATCGCGAGGTCGCCCTGCGGCTTCATCTCGAAGTAGTGATCCGCGAACGACGTCGTGCGCGTGCGCCGGGTCCCGATGTCGATGAGCGTCACCTTCTCACCGCGCAGCCGACGATCGATGAGGCGGGAGAACAGCACCGGGTGCATCTCCGCCGGGTTGTTGCCCCACAGGATCGCCACGTCGCACTTGTCGAGGTCGTCGTAGCAGCCGGCCGGCTCGTCGACCCCGTAGGTCGACAGGAACCCGGTCACCGCCGAGGCCATGCACAGGCGAGCGTTCGGATCGATCTGGTTGCTGGTGAGCCCCGCCTTGATCAGCTTGTTGGCAGCGTAGCCTTCGGGGATCGTCCACTGGCCGCTGCCGTAGATCGCGAACCCCTCGGGCTTCTTGAGGACACGCTCGGCGATGATCTCGATCGCGCGCTCCCAGGGGATGGGTCGCAGCTCGCCGTTCTGGCGCAGCAAGGGCGTGGTCAGCCGATCCTTGCCATAGAGGGCGAGCGCGACGTGGTAGCCCTTGACGCAGAGGAGGCCGCGGTTGACCTCGGCCTGCTCGTCGCCACGAATGGCGACGACCTTGCCGCCCCTGACACCGACCTGCACGTGACAGCCGGTGCCGCAGAAGCGACAAGGCGCCTTGTTCCACTGCACGCCGGCGCCGTTTCCGGCGGCGGTGGCAGTCGCAGCGGCGCTCGTGCCATGCGCCGCTGCGGTCGCCGCGGCGAGCGCGCTGGCCTTCAGGAACTCACGACGGTTCATCGGTAGCCTCTCGATCGGTGTCGTTGGCGAGGTCTTCGGCGAAGTGTGCGGAGACGAGCTCGACCGCGACGATGCCGGCGTGCGCCTCGAGCTCATCGAGGAGGCGACCACCGGTTTTTTGATCCGGCGCTTCGAGCACGGCCGGCAGGCGCACACCCGCTGGATCTCCAAGCGTCAGATAGGGCAGCGCCGCCAGCTTGGCCAAGGTCGGCACGCGCAACAGCGGATCGAGCACCAGGACCAGCGCAGCGATCGTCATGCGCGCAGAGCCGAGCAATGCGCATGCCACCGTCGCACGTGGCATGCAGGATGCAGCCTGTCGCGACTCGTGAGCCGCTCCCATGTCCTCTTCTCGAGCCTGGCGATCGCGTCGCTGAGCGCCTGCAACGCGCCCTTCGCCTCGGTGCCCCTGACGCCTCCGCCCGGTGCTGCGAGCTACGCAGATTCAGTGCACGTTCCGACGCAGCTTGGACGCATCGAGGTGCCGTCGCTCCCGTCGTTGCCGTCGGTGCCCGGGGCAAAGACGCAACCTTTGCAGGTCGCCTGTATCAACTGCCACGCGCTGCGCGCGGCCGCTTCGCTGCCGCGCGATCCGTCGGAGCTCAAGGAGTTTCACACCGGCCTGCGCTTCGCCCACGGCACGCTCGACTGCACCTACTGCCACGTCGCTGGCGCGCAGGATCGCTTGCGGCTCGCGTCGGGCGAGACCCTCCCGATGCGCGAGGCGCTCACCTTGTGCAGCCAGTGTCACGGCCCACAGCGACGGGACTATGATCACGGCGCGCACGGCGGCATGACCGGCTACTGGGATCGATCGCGCGGCGCGCGACAGCGCAATCACTGCGTCGACTGTCACGATCCGCATCGCCCTGCGTACGTCGGCGGGATGCCCGTGGCGGCGGCGCGCGATCGCTTCTCGTCGAGTCAGGCACCGAGTCAGGCAGCGGACCAGGCGACGAAGCCGGCGGAGGTGCACCCGTGAGCGACCAGCCCGATCCGAAACCTCCGCAGGCCACCGGCGTGCCGCCGACGAGGCGCGTCGCGCTCAAGGTACTCGGCGCGACGCTCGGCGCCGGCGCCTTCGCGCGCGCGCTCGCGCCGCTGACCGAGTGGACCGCCGGCCTCTCCGTCGACGCCTTCCTGCAGAAGCACTATCGCGAGCTCAAACCCGAGGAGCTCACGCAGGTCTTGCGACGACTCGAGGCGGAGACCAAGGCCCACTATCACCGCGACGTGCACATCGAGGACGTGCGACCTCAGGAGGGCGTCGAGTTCGCCTACGCGCTCAACCTCTCTTTGTGCATCGGCTGCCGTCGCTGCGCCGAGGCCTGCCACCAGGAGAACAACCACGATCGCGCGACCAACAACTCGTACATTCGCGTCCTCGAGATGGAGCAGGGGAGCCTCGATCTCGAGCGTGGCACGACGGCGTACGATCATGCGGTGCCGGCGCCCGGCAAGTTCTACCTGCCCGTCCAGTGTCAGCAGTGCGACAACCCGCCCTGCACCAAGGTCTGCCCGGTGCAGGCGACGTGGAAGGAGCCCGACGGGATCGTCGTCGTCGACTACAACTGGTGCATCGGCTGCCGCTACTGCGAGGCGGCCTGTCCCTATCACGCGCGCCGCTTCAACTGGTCGCGGCCCGAGGTGCCTGCCGAGGAGATCAACCCCAACCAGGCGTACCTGTCCAACCGCGTCCGCCCGCAGGGCGTCGTCGAGAAGTGCACCTTCTGCCTGCACCGCACGCGCAAGGGTCAGCTCCCGGCGTGCCTCGAGGCCTGTCCGACGGGGGCGCGCGTCTTCGGCAACCTGCTCGATCCGAACAGCGACATTCGCTGGGTGCTCCAGCACAAGCGCGTCTTCGTGCTCAAAGAGGAGCTCGGGACGCGCCCGCGCTTCTTCTACTTCTTCGACAAGTGACGCCATGAAGCCACTGCCCGCGACCCACCTCGTCAGCTACCCGCGCTTCCTCTGGCGCATGTTCGTGCAGGCCTTCGACGGCTCGTGGCGCTTCTACGTCTGGATGACCGCGCTGACGGCGATCGCGCTCGTCGGTGCGAACGCCTGGGCGCACCAGGTGAAGAGCGGCATGGCGCTGACCGGCCTGTCCGATCACGTCTCGTGGGGGCTGTACATCGCCAACTTCACCTTCATCGTCGGGCTCGCCGCTGGCGCCGTGATGATGGTGATCCCTGCGTACCTCTACGACGACCACGAGATGCATGACGTCGTCATCGTCGGCGAGTTGCTGGCGATCGCGGCGATCTTCATGTGCATCGGCTTCATCGTCGTCGACATGGGGCGGCCCGATCGCTTCTGGCACATCATCCCTGGCCTCGGCCGCTTCAACTGGCCCATCTCGATGCTCACGTGGGACGTGCTGGTGCTCAACGGCTACCTGCTGCTCAACCTGCACATCACCGGCTATCTGGTGTACATGCGCTTCCTCGGCCGGCGCCCGCAGCGACGGTGGTACCTGCCGTTCGTGTTCCTGTCGATCTTCTGGGCGATCTCGATCCACACGGTGACGGCCTTCCTCTACTCGGGGCTCGGCGGGCGACCGTTCTGGAACTCGGCGCTGCTCGCGCCGCGCTTCATCGTCTCGGCCTTCGTCACCGGACCGGCGTTCGTCATCGTGCTGCTCCAGGTGCTGCGCGCCGGCCTCGGCGTGCGCATCGGCGACGGGCCGATCAAGACGCTCGTCGCGGTCCTCCGCGTCACGCTCGTCGTCAACCTGTTCATGCTCGGCTCCGAGGTGTTCACGGCGTTCTACACTGGCGGGCACCACGCAGCGTCGGCGCGCTACCTCTTCTTCGGCGCCCACGGCCACCACGGCCTCGTGCCGTGGATCTGGGCGTCGATCGCGATGAGCCTCGTCGCGCTCGCGCTGCTCGTCGGGCACCGTCGGCACGGGCGCCTGTCGTGGCTCAACGCCGCGTGCGGCTTCGTCTTCGTCGCGGTCTGGATCGAGAAGGGCATGGGCCTCATCGTCCCCGGGTTCATCCCGAGCACGCTGCACGAGCTCGTCGAGTACAGCCCGAGCCTCACCGAGTGGAAGATCACCGCGGGCGTCTGGGCGCTCGGCCTCATGATCCTCACCATCGGCGTCAAGCTCGCGCTGCCGGTGCTGCTCGGCCACGTCGCTGCCGACCCTCGCAGCGACGACTGACAACCGAAATCGCAAACCATGCGCCGAATGGTGCAGGTTTTGCGGGGGGGCTCATGGTGGACATGCGTGTCTATTGTGTTGAAAACGCACTGCGGCATTCCTTCGCACCCGTTGGTGCGCTGCTTGCCTATCGCACTGGGTAGCGCTGGTTGGGGGGCAGCGGGTGTGTGGCGGATCTCCGTGCCCCTTGGCGTCCTTTCCGACCTCATCCGCCGAGGAGAGTCGCGCATGAGGACCGTTCCACTGGTAGGTGCTGCTTTTGCCTTCGCGATGGGCTGCAGCCCGCCGCCACCCGTCTCGCCGGTACGCAACCCCAACGAAATCGTCGAGAAGGCCACTGGCGGATCCGCCAAGGGGGACTTCGGTCCGCCGCAGGGCCCGCCGGTCAAGGCGACGTTGACGACCGCGCCCGAGGTGCCGCCGCCGACCGGTCGCACCGCGCCGGCCAAGGTCATCGTCGAGCTCGAGGTGCGTGAGGTCGTCGCGCAGATCTCGGAGGGCGTCGAGTACACCTTCTGGACCTTCGGCGGCTCGGTGCCGGGCAAGTTCATCCGCGTGCGCCAGGGCGACACCGTCGAGTTCCACCTGCGCAACCACCCCGACAGCAAGATGCCGCACAACATCGACCTGCACGCCGTCACCGGCCCGGGCGGCGGCGCGGCGAGCAGCTTCACGGCTCCTGGGCACGAGTCGCAGTTCACGTTCAAGGCGCTCAACCAGGGCCTGTACGTCTACCACTGCGCGACGGCGCCGGTCGGCATGCACGTCGCCAACGGCATGTACGGCCTCATCTACGTCGAGCCGCCCGAGGGCCTGCCCAAGGTCGATCACGAGTTCTACATCATGCAGGGCGACTTCTACACCGTCGGCAAGTATCGCCAGAAGGGCCTGCAGCCCTTCGACATGCAGAAGGCGATCGAAGAGCGCGCGACCTACGTCGTGTTCAACGGCGCCGAGGGCGCGCTCGTCGGCGACAAGGCGATCAAGGCCAAGGTCGGTCAGACCGTGCGCATGTTCATTGGCAACGGCGGCCCCAACCTGGTCTCGAGCTTCCACGTCATCGGCGAGATCTTCGACAAGGTCTACACCGAAGGCGGGACGCGGGCGCAGGAGAACGTGCAGACGACGCTCGTGCCGGCGGGCGGATCGTCCATCGTCGAGTTCAAGCTCGAGGTGCCAGGCACGTACATCATCGTCGACCACTCGATCTTCCGCACCTTCAACAAGGGCGCGCTCGGCATGCTCAAGGTGGAGGGACCCGAGGCCAAGGACGTCTATTCGGGCAAGGAGGTCGACTCGGTCTACCTCGCCGACAAGGCGTCGCCCGGGTCGGGGCAGGCCGTTGCGCAGGCGACCGCCAAGGCCAAGGAGGGCAAGCTCGACAAGGAGTCGCAGATCGCCGCGGGCAAGGCGCTCTTCGCCGGCACCTGCTCGACCTGCCACCAGCCGAACGGCGAGGGCGTCGAGAACGTCTTCCCACCGCTCGCCAAGAGCGACTTCTTGAACGCTGACAAGAAGCGCGCGATCGGCATCCCGATCAACGGATTGACGGGCCCAGTGACCGTCAACGGCAAGAACTACAACTCGGTCATGCCGCCGATGTCCAACCTCGCCGACGACGAGATCGCCAACATCCTGACCTACGTCCTCAACTCGTGGGGCAACTCGGGTGGGGTCGTGACGCAGGATGAGGTCACGGCCGTGCGCAAGGCGACCAAGGCGCAGCGTCCGGCGGGCGCGGCGGAGTAGCGGAGCAAGCGTGATGAGCCCCGGGTCGAGGCGCGGCGCGATGCAGTTGCTGGTGGGAGCTGTCCTGGCGGCCACCGCAGCGACGAGCAGCGCCGAACCTCGGCCCGGGACCGTCCTCGTTCCTGCGGGGACGTATCGACCCTTCTACGCGCCGAGTGAGAGCGAGCGGCAGCTCCCGATCAAGGCCTTCGTCCTCGACAAGCGCCCGGTCACCAACCGCGAGTTCGTCGCCTTCGTGCGCAGCCATCCGCAATGGCGGCGCGATCGCGTCTCGCGCCTGTTCGCCGAGACCGAGTACCTGTCGCAGTGGAAGAGCCCCGACGCGGTGGGCGATCCGGCCCTCCTCGATCGACCTGTCGTGCGCGTGAGCTGGTTCGCCGCCAAGGCGTACTGCGAGGCGCAAGGCGCGCGGTTGCCGACGGAGGCCGAGTGGGAATATGCGGCCTCGGCGGGCATGAAAGGGCCTGACTCCAAGGCTGAGCCAGAGCTGCAGAAGGCGATCTTGGCCTGGTACGCGCGCCCCGCGCATCAGCAGCTCGCCGAGGTCGGCAAGTCGCAGCCCAACTACTACGGCGTCCAGGACCTGCACGCGCTGGTCTGGGAGTGGGTGCTCGACTTCAACTCGACGCTGGTCTCCGAGGACAGTCGCTCGAGCAAGGAGGCCGACAAGCTGCGCTTCTGCGGCTCGGGCGCGCTCGGATCGAAGGATCAGCAGGACTACGCCTCGTTCATGCGCATCGCGTTTCGCAGCTCGCTGCAGCCGCACTACACCACCGCGGCGCTCGGCTTTCGCTGCGCGCGCGACGCAGCACCGCCGCCTCCCGGAGGATCGCCATGAGGATCGCCATCGTCGCGCTGATGACGCTCGCGTTCGCCGCGTGCACGAAGCCGCCGGCACAGGGCGCCCCCCCTGCTGCGCCCGCCGGGCCGGCACCGGTCGCGCCGCCCGCCAAGCCGCATGAGTCGCTGCCCGCGCTACCGCCCAACACCGCCGCGACGATCTACGACCTCGAGGTGCCGCTGCAGGATCAAGCCGGGCGCACGGTGAAGCTCGATCTCTATCGCGGTCATCCGGTGCTGATCAGCATGTTCTACGGCTCCTGTCCGGCGGCCTGTCCCTTGCTGATCTCGGATCTCAAGAACATCGTGGCGACGATCCCGGAGTCGACCCGCGCCGATCTGCGGGTGCTCCTCGTCAGCTTCGATCCGGACGGGGACAACGTCGCTCACTTGCAGGAGCTGATCACCGCGCACGGCGTCGATCAGACGCGCTGGACGATGGCGCGCACCGATCCGGATCGGGTGCGTGAGCTCGCCGCGGTGCTCGGCATCAAGTATCGAAAGCTGCCGGATGGCAGCTTCAATCACTCGTCGGTGGTGACGCTGCTCGATCGACAGGGGCGGATCACCACGCGGCTCGAGGGCCTCAAGCAGCCGCCCGATCCGATCGTGGCGGCGTTGGGGGCGCTCGCGCAGCGCTAGCTCGGTGAAGCGATTCCTCGACGGGAAGCGATAGGAAGGACGGCCATGCGATCAGTGCAGACGATCTTGGTAGGCATCTCTCTGCTGTGCAGCGGAGGGCTGGCGCGGGCCGAGGACCCACCGGCCGCAGCGGCGCCGGTCGCGACAGCAACCGCGCCCGCGCCGGAGCCAGAGCCGGCGCCGCCGCCGACCAAGCCGGCGCCGCCGTATTCGCTCCCGTGGCAGCTCCGTCCGCTCCTCGCCGTGCGCGTGCTCCGCATCGAAGACTCGGTCGCCTTCTACAAGGACGCGATGGGCAACCACGGCAGCACCAACGCGATCATGCTGCTCGGCGGCTATCGCGCCTGGCGGCAGCTCACCGTGGTCGCGCGGCTCGGCATGGTCGCCAACGATCCACCGACGGGCAAGGGCGCCTTCTCGTTCGTCAATCCGATGCTGGCGACCTACTACTCGTGGAAGCTGCCGGAGGGGTTCCGCATCGCGGGCTTCCTCGGCTTGACGCTGCCGGTCGGCATGGGCGGCGGCGACAAGCCGGACGCTGCGGTCGCGGCCGCGACCTCGTCGGGAATCCTCGCCCGCTCCGCGATGGACAACGCGATGTTCGCGGTCAACGACATGACGATCATCCCGGGCATCGACATCGGCTACGTCGGCCACGATGTGACGCTGCAGCTAGAGATGACGATCCTGCAGCTCAACCGGGTCCGCGGCGCAGCGGCACAGCCCGACAAGTTCCGCACCAACATGACGATGGGCGCGCACCTCGGCCTCTACATCATTCCGCAGCTCTCCTTCGGCGCCGAGGTTCGCTACCAGCGCTGGCTGTCGACGCCCACGGCGGTCAAGAAGGACACGACCGGAACCCTACGCGACAACGTCACGCTGGCCTTTGGCCTGCGCACGCACTGGAAGGCGGGCAAGGCGATGCTCCGCCCGGGCATCTCGTACAGCCGTGGAATCGACAAGCCCATGGACGCCAAGAGTTACAACATCGTCCAGCTCGATCTGCCCGTCGTCTTCCCCTAGCCGCGCTGCAGGTAGATCGTTTCGCGCCCTGGTGCGTGAAAGTCGGCATGCGCGTCATGCTGGCGTTGTGCTTCCTTGCGTCTCTCGTCGTCGTTGGTCTGGTGCTGGAGGAGGCGACGGCGGCCACGGCACCGCCAGAATCCCGGCCCGCGCCGTCGCGGGTAGGCCCCACCAGTCGCGCGGCGCCGATCGCACCGTCACCGATGCCAACCGCCTCGCCGCAGCGCTCGACGGCGGCCACCGACGCGATCGGCCTGGTGCCCGCAGAGCAGACGGTGGAGCCCCCTCCGACCCGCTTCGTCGAGCTCTCGCACGACTGCTGGGGCGCGGCGCCGCAGTACGAGCCGCAAGAGCTCGACGTTGGCGATCTCGATCTCGACGACCTCCCCACCATCGAGGAGGAGGAGCGCGAGGGGGATCTCCGCGCCAAGATCGTCTACGTCGATGGGCCGCGGGAGATCCGAACGGAGGGGCGGGTGCTGCGCATCGAGAGCGAGCTCCTCGTCTACTGACCCTCCCGGTCCACGAAGTCACTCGCCGTCGTCGCTGTCGTCGGGCATCAGCACGAACGGGTACTCGACGACGGTCTGGCCGCCGCCTGCCGGCGCCGGAAACTGCGCGGCGTACATCGACTCCTGGATGCACTCGCGCACCGCCGCGTCCTTGAGGGTGCTCTTGTCATCGACGACCTGGCTGTCCGAGACGAGCCCGCCGATCCCCTCCTGCCCGACGATGGTGAAGCGCAGCAGGATCTTTCCGGCGAGGCCGGGCTGTCGCTCGAGGCCGGCCTCGAAGCACTCCTTGACCAGCGGCAGCAGCTCCTTCATCTGCTCGGCGATGTACGCGCGATCGAGGTCGCGGGGCGGCGCCGTGCCTGGGCGGGTCGAGCGTTGCGCGCGGGTGATCGACTGCAGGAGGTTCTGGCGGCTGGACGCGTCGAGCCTGCCGAGCTTGCTCGCGGCGGCGAGCCTCGGCGCATGCGGTGTGGCGACCGGCGCGGGGGCCGGAGTGGCGGCGCGCGGCGGCGGTGCGGTGTGGGTGACAGCGACCGTGGCGGCGGCCCCAGCACCGACGAGAGCAGAGGCGACGAGGAACTTCATGGCGACTCCTTTTGCGACGAGGGAAGGGGGGAGGCTCGGCCCGACGCCGAGCGGATCGGTGAGCGGAGTGAGAGCGAGCTGCCAGCTTCGACGATCCCCCTGGTGACGCTGATCGAGCGTGCGGCGGAGACGATCGAGCCCCTCCTTGAGGCGCCAGCGCACGGTGCCGGCGGGCACCCCCGCGCGCTCGGCGATCTCGGCGGCGCTCAGCCCCTCGTAGAAGCGGGACAGCAGCGTCGTCCGGAAGGGCTCGTCGAGGGACAGCACCAGATCGGACAGCAGCCTTTGCTGCTCGAGCTCGAGCACGAGGCGCTCGCTCGAAGGGGCGACCTCGGCGGGGGCTTCGGCGTGCGCCGCCTCTTCGCGAGCCTGACGACGGGCCGTGGCGCGGTGGCGCATGCGAAACAGGTTGCGGAGGACCGTCCCGAGCCAGGGACGAACCGGCCGACTCGCGTCGGGGCGGCTGTGGAGCGCGACCTCCCACGCCGCTTGCACCAGATCCTCAGCGGCGTCGTGATCGCGCACCAGGCTCAAGGCCAGGCGCCGCGCCCAGCTCGCGTGGGCGAGCAGGGCCTCGACGGAAGCGGCGGGCGGGACGACCTGGCTCATGGACCGTTGCACCTCTCGATTGCAGTATGCCGCCCGCGGAAAAAGTGTTGGCGGTGGTATGATGTCCGTCGGTTCCGCGCCTATGACCCTCGCACCGGGCTCGTCGGTTGGTCCTTATTTGATCGTGGAGCGCATTGGCGAGGGCGCCATGGGCGAGGTCTATCGTGCGCGCGACGAGCGGCTGGGGCGCCTCGTGGCGGTCAAGATCCTGCCCACCGCCTTCGCCAGCGACCGCGCGCGCCAGCAGCGCTTCGAGCAGGAGGCGCGCGCCGCGGGCAGCATCGATCACCCGAACATCGTCGCGGTGCACGACCTCGGCACCCACGACGGCGCGCCCTACCTGGTGACCGAGCTGCTCGAGGGCCACACCCTGCGGACTCTGCTCTCCAAGGGCGCGATGCCGATCGAGCGGGCGCTGTCGCTCGCCCGGCAGCTCGTCGCCGGGATCGAGGCGGCGCACCAGAAGGGCGTCGTCCATCGCGACATCAAGCCGGAGAACCTGTTCGTCACGCTCGCCGACCAGCTCAAGATCCTCGACTTCGGCCTCGCCAAGCTGGCCGAGGCTCCGGGCGACCAGTCGCTGGCGAGCTCGCCGACGATCGAGCAGCACACGACGCCCGGCACCGTCCTCGGCACCGTCGGCTACATGGCGCCCGAGCAGGTTCGTGGGCAACCGGCCACGGCGCAGTCCGATCTGTTCTCGATCGGCGCCGTGCTGTACGAGCTGGTGGCCGGGCAACGCGCGTTCGATGCGGGCTCGTCGATCGAGACGATGAACGCCATCCTGAAGGAGGAGCCCAAGGGCCTCGGGGAGCTGGCGGCCACCGTCCCTCGCGAGCTCGTGCGGATCATCGAGCGCTGCATTGAGAAGGATCCCTCCCTGCGTCCCCCGTCGGCGGCGGTCCTGCGGCAGCTCCTCGATCGTGTCCCTGCGGCGGCGAGCTCGGGTTCGTTCGACGCCGCGGCGACCACGCGGGGGCAGCGCCTCGCACCGCCGAGCTCGCCTCGCTCGGGGTTGCTGTTCGGGCTGGCGGTGGCGTTCGTCTCGACGGCGAGCGTGCTCGGCTACACGACGTGGCGGGTCCGCGCGCCGGTGGCGCTGCCGACCTTTCGGCAGGTGACCTTCGAGCGCGGCACGGTCTACACAGCGCGCTTCACGCCCGATGGGCTTGGCCTGGTCTACAGCGCCGCCTGGAGCGGCCGACCCAAGGAGCTGTTTGCCCTGAACTTCGAGGCCGGCGACGCGCGCTCGCTCGGGGAGCGCAACACCGACGTCGCCGGCATCTCCGTCGGCCAGGAGCTCGCCGTCATCAGTCGCAGCAATGCCGGTTTCAGCGCCGGGATGCTCTCCCGCATGCCGCTGGCAGGGGGAGCCAAGCGCGACCTGCTCGACAAGGTCGAGTGGGCCGATTGGCGGGGCGACGGGGTCGATGCCGCGGTGGTGCGCGACCTCGGCCTCAAGCGTCAGCTCGAGTACCCGATCGGCACGCCGATCTTCGAGACGAGCGGCGACCTGACCTACCCGCACGTCTCACCGAGTGGCCAGCAGGTCGCGGTGCTCGCGCTCTCCAAGCTGCAGATTGACGAGGGCGACTTGCTCATCCTCGATCGGCAAGGCCACCAGGTGGCGCGCAGCAG
>CAZPEY010000049.1:0-21254 GCA_964585665.1 uncultured Polyangiaceae bacterium
GTTGACCGGCGGGGTCGTGCTCACCGGCATCGGACGCACCGCGGCCTGCACGGCCTGCGGCGCAGCGGGGGGCGGGGGGCTCGCGACGGGCGCAGGCGCAGGCACCGGCTGAGGCGCGGTAGTCGCGTCGAGCGGTGTCAGCCGCCCCGCGATGCGCACCAGGACGCGCTCGCCCTGGACCTCGAACTGCGCGAGCTCGGGAGCATCGTGGTGGGACTGCAGCCACTGAATGAGCTGGGGAAAGCTCATACCGTCGATCTCGGTGCGCGCGTTGAGCAGCAGCGCCGCCCCGGCGCCTACGGGGGCCGGCCCGTCGACGACGTACTCCTTGAAGAGCTGGGACAAGATCTCCGTCAGCGCCTCGCGCGGGTGGGCGTCGAGCGCGGAGCGAATCTCGGTCAGGATGCGGCGAATGTCGCGGCTCATCGACTGTTAGCTTACTCCTGTTTAGCTCACCTGGCGAAAGCCATCTGGTAGATCGGCGCCGGTCGTCTCGCAGGAGACGAAGGTAGCGCCCTCGACCTGCGCGCCGGTCATGCTCGCGGTGTTGAAGCGACAGCGCATGAACAGGGCGCCGCGGAAGTCGGCGCGAAAGAGGTTGGCGCCGCGAAAATCACAGTCGACGACGGTCGCGCGCGAGAAGTCAGCGCGCATCAGCTCGGCGGCCTGGTGCGGCCGCGGATCGGTGAAGGTGGTCTTGAGCACGACCGCCGACGCGAACGACACGCGCTGAAGGTTGCAGGTGTTGAACGTCGAGCGCACCACCGACGCGCCCTCGCAGTTGAGGCGCATCGCGGGAGTCCGCATGAACTCCGTCGCCTCGATCTGGGCGCCGCGCAGATCGACCTCGGTGAAGTCGGAGTCCTGGACCTCGGCGCCGATGAGCAGGAGCTGCCCGAGCGCCGCGCGACGCAAATCGACGCGGCGGATGGCGGTGCGCGACAGATCGCCTCCCTCGAGGTTCGCCTCGTGGAGCGTCAGCTCCTCGAAGGTCGCGCCCTGGAAGTTGGGCTTGTCGATGCGCAGGTTGGCGAGGATGAACTTGCGATACGTGTTGCCGCGCAGCGCGCGGTCTCGAGCGAGGTGCTGGAGGAGCTCGATGCTCTCGACGACTTCACTCATCGTCACCCATTCGATTGAACTTCAAGGTTCGGTCCCGAGCCGCTGACGCATCAGGCGCCGGCGCTCCTCGACGAGCTCGAGGACGCGCGCCATGATGAGCGGGCCGAGGTCTGGGCCCGCGGCCTTGGCCTCGCCGCCACCGCCACCGCCACCGCCACCGCCAGCCCCGCCACCGCCACCACCGCCGCCACCGCCGGAGGCGTCGGCAGCGACTGCGGTCTCGACGGCGGACGCCTCGGCTTCGTGAGCGCCCTCGCCCGCCTCTCCGCCTTCGAGGGCGAAGTGCAGGCCGCGCTGGGCCTGCGTGACGTGCGTGAGCTCGTGGGCGACGAGCGCCTTGCCGAGCGCGGTCGACGGATCGGCACGCGGACCCTCACGAACGAGGATCATGCCGGTGTTGGCGACCGTGATCGCGTCGGCGCGGTGCGCGCGGGTCACGTCCTCGGCGAACTGACCGCGGATGATGCGGACGTGCTCGAAGCTGCCACCGAGACGCTTCTCCATCTCGGAGCGGAGGCCGAACTCGAGCTGCTCTCCGCGGCCCGCCTGATCGACGACCAGCTGCGCCAGTCGCGTCGGGTCGTACCGACGAGCGATGTCGTCGGACAAGCCGGTCTGGCGCTTGCGACGCTCCTCTTCGGAGAGCTTGTCCAGCCCCTCGACGTCAATCTCCGGCTGTGGTTCTAGCTCCTCGTCGACCATGAATACTCCTGGAGAATACTCCCGATCTGATTATCGGGGAAGTGCTTCGCGGAGTTGCGTCGACGGCTGCGGACGACTGTCGTCGTCGCTGGGCCGGGGGGGCATCTAGCCGTTCTTGTTGTGCGTTCCGACGCTGGTCGAGCTCGACTGGTTGTAGTAGTCCGAGGTCAGCTCGCGGGACTCGATGGTGTTGCCGAGGGCCTGCTCGAGGAACTTGGTCTCGTCGACGCACGACTGCCCGTCGACGCACTTGACCAGCACCGAGACCGAGCCGTCCGGAGCGATGGTGATCTCGAGCTCTTTCTTCTGGGCCGACATCGTTACCCCCACTTCGAGACGGACAGCTTGATGGTCCCGTCTTGTTGAACTGCGTTCTGGTCGATCTGGTAGCCCTGATCTTCGACGGCGGCGACGACCCGCTGGTACGCGTAGGCGTGGTTGAGCTGCTTGACGGCCTCTTCCTCCTTGAGGCCGCGCGTCACCTCGATGCCCCACCAGTCGGCCTCGAGTGTGTACGTGCCGTCTTCCTGCTTGATCACGGCGATATCGTACTTGCCCATGTCGATCGACATCTCGGCCTTCATGGTGGCGCCCTGATAGCCGCGCACGACGACGCCCTGCGTGTCGTGCTTGTACTTCCAGCCCAGCTGGTCGAGGGCCTTCTTGAGCGCGACCAGATCGTTGATCTTGGTCGCTACCTTCGTGAAATGCGACATGGCGGAGATCCTACACGAAGGTTATCGGCGACGCTCGCGGGAATGGTGCGTCGAACCTCGGCAGGAGGGTTGGACTGGGCGGCCGGTCGAGAGGCGTGAGGAGGTGAGGTGACGGTCAAGGCTGCGCCTCCTCGACCGGTTGCGCCCTTGTGATCGAGATCCAGCAGGATACGTGCCCGTCGACGAGGCCACACCAGACGAGGGGTTAGGGGGTGGAAGAGGTGCAGGGATTGCGACTGGGCCGAATCGGCCGCAGAAGCTGCGGCGGGGTCAGACTTCGATCTTGCGCTCACCGCCGCTGATCGTGAAGCGGTCGCGCGGCTTCTCGCTCTGCTTGGTGAGGGAGGCGGGCCTGGCGCGGGTCTTGGCCCACTCGCGCATCACGTCGATGTTCTCCTTCATCGTGATGGCCAGCGGCACGATCTCGCGCAGCGAGTGAGCGACGCCCTCCTCGTTGAGGTCATGGTTGGCGTCGTACGCGTCGTAGAGCGCCGAGACCACGCCCATCTCGAGCTCCGAGCCCGAGAACTCGCTCGTCGCATCGGCGAGCTTGTCGAGGTTCCAGGTCGCGGCGTCGCGCCCCTTCTTGCGGATGTGGATGTCGAGGATCGAGCGGCGCTCCTCGCGGGTCGGCAGGTCGACGAAGAAGATCTCGTCGAAGCGGCCCTTGCGCAGCAGCTCCGGCGGCAGCGAGCGGACGTCGTTGGCGGTCGCGATGACGAACACCGACGAGGTCTTCTCCTGCAGCCAGGTCACGAACGTGCCGAACACGCGCGACGTCGTGCCGCCGTCGGACTGCCCCGACGACGCGGTGCCAGAGAAGCCCTTCTCCATCTCGTCGAGCCACAGCACGGCCGGCGCGATCGCCTCGGCGGTGCGGATGGCCTTGCGCACGTTCTCTTCGGACTGACCGACGAGACCGCCGAAGATCTTGCCGACGTCGAGGCGCAGCAGCGGCATCTGCCACGCGGCCCCGACGGCCTTGGCGGTGAGCGACTTGCCGCAGCCGGGCACGCCGATGAGCAGGATGCCCTTGGGGGTCGGCAGGCCGAACTCGCGCGCCCGCTGCGTGAAGGCGCCGCGCCGCTTCTGCAGCCAGGTCTTGAGCACCTCGAGGCCGCCGATCTGCTCGAGCGACTCCTCTGCCTCGTAGTACTCGAGGATGCCGCTCTTGCGGATGATGTGCTTCTTCTCCTGAAGCACCGTCGGGACGTGGAACGTCTTGTTGCGGACGATCGACTTCGACAGGACGTTCTCGGCCTCGACGTACGTCAGGCCGAGCGCCGCCTCGACGAGGCGCTCGCGGCCCTGCGGGTCGGCGGCGATGCCGGGCTCGACGCCAGCGGGCAGCTGCTCGAGCAGCTTCTGCACGATGCCGTCGATCTCCTGTCGATCGGGCAGATCCCAGTCGACGACCGCCGTCTCCTTCTCGAGCTCGGGCGGCACCTTGAGGAGAGGCGACAGCAGGATGACGTTCTTCTGCGACTTCTTGAGCTCGTGCGCGACGTCGCGCAGCTTGCGCACGACCTGCGAGTTCTCGAGGAAGGCGTGGAAGTCACGCAGCACGTAGACGCCGCGCCCCTCGGCGCCGAGGATGTTGTCGAGGGCCTTCAACGGATCCTTGACGTCGCCGGAGCGCACGTCGCCGGCGAGCGACACGAAGCCCTTGGTGATCGACCACGCCGCAAGCTTGCGCTCCTTCTTGAGCGCGAACTCACGCAGCCGCCGCTCGACCCGCTCCTCCTCCGAGGAGACGATGTAGATGAGCGGGTAGCGAGCCTTGATCAGATCTTCGACTTCGAGGGCGCTTCCGACGTGCTGACTCACGAATCGACTACCTCACGCAGCGAGCGGAGCAGCCCCTTGGCGTCCTCCGCTCTGTCGACGGCGATGCCGACGGCTTCGCCGAGCGCCCGCATATCGGGCGACGACTTGCCGGCCAGGTCGCGGGCGAGCAGGATGTTGGTGCGCAGCTCCGAGAGCGCGTCGTTGATGCCGTAGTACGCATCCTCGGCGCGCTTCTTGAGCTCGCCGACGTCGGCGCTGCCCGCTTTGCGCAGACGCGCGCGCAGGTTGTCGACCTCTTCTTCGAGCTCACGCAGGCGGGTGTTGGTCGCCTCGCCCGACGAGCGCCGCATCATCTCGAGCTCGCGCTTCAGCTGCGAGACGGTCTCGAACGCAGCGTCGCGCGCCTCGACGGCGGTCGCCTTCTCCGACGCGAGCTTGTCGCGCTGCGCCTCGGCGGCGTGCTGCGCCTCGGCGGCGGCTGCGAGCTGGCGCTGGTGCTCGTCGCGCTCGCGCTCGGCGGCCTTGGCGCGGCTGCGCAGCGTGTCGTGATCGGTGTCGATCTTCTGCGAGCGATCCTCGAGCTCTTCCTTCTCGCGGCGGACCCGGTCGAGCTCGGAGCCAGCCTTGGACAGCTCCGTCGCCAGTCGGCTGATCTCGAGCCGCTGATCGCGGATCTCGCCCTCGAGCCGGACGCGCTCCTCCTGATCGAGGTTCGATCCGTCCTGCAGCGTGCGCTGCATGCGGCGCCGATCCTCTTCGAGCGTCTCGACGTACTGCTTGAGCCGCGTCGACGTGTCGCGCAGCTCGTCGCGCTCCGCCTTGAGCGAGGTGAACTCGCGCAGCAGCTTCTCCTTCTCGAGCCGGGTGTCCTTGACGCCCTCTTCGAGCGCGATGAGCCCGACGCGGCGCTCCTCGAGGATGCGCTCCTGCTCGGCGATCACCTCGCGGAGGTGCTCGATCTCGCCGACACGCGAGTTGAGCTCGCGCCAGCTCTCGTCCTTGAGCCGCTGCAGCTCCATCATCTTGCCGCGCAGCTCTTCGCTCGCCTGCTTCTGGCGCTGCACGTCGTCCTGAGCGCGCTCGAGGAGGCGGCCGCGGGCCTGGACCTCCTCGTTCGACTCCTCGACGTGCGCCTTGAGCCGATCGTGCTCGCGCTGCAGCTCCATCAACTCCTGGCGGAGCTCGTTGGCGACGCGCGAGGCGGCCTGCAGCTCGGAGTCGTGCTGCGACGTGTCGCGCGACATCGACGACAAGCGATCGCGGAGCGTCTGCACCTCGGTGCGGAGACGGCGGAGCTCGTTGTTGTCCGCATCGTCGCGCTGCAGAACGCGATCGAGCTCCTCGCGCGCATCGCGCAGGCGCGACTGCAGCGAGTCACGCTCGGCGGTGAGCTGCACCAGCTCCTGCTCCTTCATCGCGAGCAGGCGCATCTGGTCGAGGCCGCCCTGGCCACCGCCGGCGCTCCCCCCGATCACGCCCCCGGCGGCCTGGGTCGAGGCAGAGCCGAACGTCGCCGAGGGTGGCGGCGGAGAGGCCGCGATCTCGTCGACGAACCGGACCTGCAGCGAGCCGCAGCGGATCACGTCGGAGTTGTTGAGGTTGTGGCGCTGGATGCGCTGCTCGTTGACGAACGTGCCGTTCGAGCTACCCAGATCCTCGACGACGAAACGTCCGCCCGAGTTCGAGATCCGGCAGTTCTTACGCGACACCATCGCGTCGTCGGTTCGGATGGCGCAGTCGGCCGCTCGACCGATGAACACCTCTCCATTAATCATGACCGTCTGATCACGGCCGCTTGCATCGCGGTAGAGCAGCTTGCCAGGCATCTGCCGTTCCCCTTGTCGTCCAGGCGCCGTCAGGCGCGAAACTTCATCTCACTCGTTCCGACGCGGATCACATCTCCGACCTCGAGCTTGCGCCGCGCCACCTTCTCACCGTTCACGAACGTGCCATTCGTCGAGCCGAGATCCGCCAGCTCCCACTCCTCGCCGAGCTTCCGGATTCCCACGTGCTTGCGCGACACCCCCGTGTCCTGCAGCAGCACGGTGTTTCCCTGCACCGAGCCGATCGTCGTCACTTCGCGGTCGAGCGCCAGCACCTGCCCTTGCAGCGGGCCCGAGAGGAACTGCAGCTCGCCGCGCTGCTCTCGAAGCGGCGTCTTGCAGAAGCGACACTTGGGCCACTCGAGCGGGATGATGCGCTTGCAGCCCGGACACGTCTGCTCCTTGCTCGCTCCCCCTCCGCCTCGCTTGAGCGCGACGATCAGCAACAACACCCCGACGAACAGCGCGACGCCGACGGCGATCAACAGCCAAACTGGGGGATCCCCTGTCATCCTCGCCTACGGTACCCCCGACCTACGAGACCGTCTTGAACTTGAACTCCGCCTTGCCCACCCGGAACACGTCGTTGTCGATGAGCTCGTGCTCACGGACCTTCTTGTCGTTGACCACCACGCCGTTGGTCGAGCCGAGGTCGAGCAGCTTGTAGGTGCCCGCCTCGGTGCGGATCTCGCAGTGGTGCCCCGACACGCCCGGATCGGTGAGCTTGATGTCGCAGTCCTCGGCGGTGCCGATGACGTTGCGGCCGCTCTTCAACTTGAAGGTCTTGTCTGCGTTGGCGCCGGTCGTGCCGACGATCCAGCCGACGGCCGGCTGCTTGCCGCCGCCGAGATCGTTGACGTTGAGCGCCATCGTGCGCTGCTTCTGCGGCGCCGGGGCGGGCGCTGGGGCGACGATGGGCATCGGCGCGGGAGCGGGGGCCGGCTTCTCGCGCATCGCCACCGCGGCGATGCCGGCGAGCAGCACGAAGCCCGCGACGCCGATGAGCACCCAGAGCCACCAGCGGCTCTTGGTCGGCGCGGACGGCGTCTCGACCTTGACCGAGGCCTTGGGCACCTTGGCGTTGAAGGTGTTCGAGTAGGTCTTGCCACCGCCGCCGAGGAGCTGGAAGACGTGCTCCTTGTTGTCGCCGCAGATGTCGGCGTTGAGCGTGTACGAGATGACGTACTGCTTCTTGATCTCGTCGGTGATGAGGCCGTAGGTCGAGGTCACTTCGTTCGATGACTTGGCGACGCGGTGCACGCCCTGCGAGTGCTTCGGGAGCTCCGCCAGGTTGTTCAGCTTGGCAGCCTCGAAGGGGGCAAAGCCGATCGTGTCGATGATCACGCCCGCCTCGCCCGCCTTCTTGCCGATCGCGGTGAACGCCTTCTTCTCGTTGTTGACGTCGATGCCGTCGGAGAACACGACGATCAGCTTGCGCTGATCCTTCATCGCCGGGTTCGACAGCGTCTCGATCGCGGCGCGCACCGCGTCGAGCAGGTGCGCCTCGGAGCCCTCGGCGTCGAGCGCGATGTTGTTGGCCGCCGGCTCCGCTTCCGTTGGATTGCCGAGCTCGAAGACGCGCTTGGTATCCGCCGAGTAGGCGTAGATGCCCATCTTCGACTTGGCGCCGACGATGGTCGCCAGCTCGCGCACGCCGCGCTTGGCCTCGTCGAGGACGTCGCTCATCGCCGAGGTGATCTGCACGATCGCGATGACGTTGATCGGCTCCTGCAGCTCGGCAAAGGTCGTCAGGTTGGTGCCGACGCCGACCTCGGTCGAGTCGACCGTGAGAGTGAACTCCTCTTTGGCCTTCTGCGTGACGATCCCACCGTCGTTGTTGGTGAAGGTCACGTAGAACGTGCCGATCGGCGACTTGCTGACGTCGAGCCGCTCGATCTTGAGCTTGTCGGCCTGCGCGACGGACGAGGCGAGCAGCGCGCCCGCGAGAACAGCAGCAGAGAAGATGGTTTTGCGCATGGTCAGCATGATCAGATCATCGCCTTGAACTTGAAGCTGGTTCGGCCCAGTTTGACGATGTCACCGTCAATGAGCTCTTCGCTGGTGATGCGCTTGTCGTTGACGTACGTCCCGTTGGTCGAGCCGAGGTCGGTCAGGCGGAAGCCGTTCTGCCCGGCGATGAACTCGCAGTGCCGCGACGAGATCGACGGATCGGCGAGCACCAGATCGCAATCGCTGCCAGTGCCGACGGTGGTGCGCCCCTTGACCTGGAGCACCTCGCCCTGCTGCTGGCCCTCCATGGGCACCAGCCAGCCGACGCCGGCCGAGGTCGAGCGCTCCACCTTGGCGTTCATGTCGATCGCCATCGTGCGCTGCTTGACGGCGGGTGTTGGAGCGGGCGCGGCCGCCGCAGCGGGCGCCTTCTCACCGAAGCCACAGTACGGGCAGACGTCCCAGCTCGGGTGCAGCTTCTGACCGCACCCGGGGCATTTCTTCTTCTTCGAGAAGAAACCAAACATTCCCTTCTTCTCCTGCGCAGCGGCGCCCGCTGCCTGTGCCTGGCCCTGTGCATCCTGCGCTTTTCCTGCGGCCCCTTTCGCCGAGTCGGCCATGCCCTGGGCACCGCCTTTCATCTCGTCGATCGTGCCTTTCAGACGCGCGAAGTCACCCTGGATGCCGCTCTTGATGTTCTTCACCCCAAGAATCTTGAAGCGAACGAAATCGAACGGCGCCCGGATCAGCTTGATGAGGGAGTCAAGAAACATCGGGCCTCGACGTTAACACGGTTATTTGGGTTGATAGAACCAAAACTTGAACATGTTGATGTCGCGTCCGGCCGTCACCGCCGTCTGCTTCACCACCGCCTGGTTCTTGGTGATGAACTCGCCCGGGATCGAGTACGGCCAGTTGCGCCACCGGTTGACGCGATCCGTTCCGGCGCACGAGCAGATGCCGACGTTGCGTCCGTCGACGTTGTACTCGATCTCGTAGTCGCCGTAGACGTAGTCCATGCGGCGGATGAGGATGAGGGGCTTGCCCGGCGTGACGTTCTTGACGGTGAAGGTCGTGTAGCCGCCAACGTGCGCGCGGCCCACGTCCTCGATGACCGTACCATCGGGGTACTTGAGCTTCTGGCGCGACCGGTACGAGTCCTTGGCGTCCTGGATGGCGAGCTGGTGAGCCTCCTCGCTGTCCTTGTCCATGACGTCGATCTTGTCGATGAGCACCCAGGTCTGTCCGTCGACCTCGAGCTCGGTCGGCAGATCGGCGCCCGACATCTGCTTGACGCCCTCCCAGTCGAGGGACGGCTTCTTCTCCTTGAGCACCGGCGCCGCCTCGCGCTTGGGCTCGTCGACCTGTACCGGCGGGCCGCCCGCGAACACGCTGTTGACGATGTCAGCCGCCTTCTGCTGATAGCCGCAGAGGTTCTGCATCGACTCGGGCGTGATGCGCTTCTCGGAGATGAGGCCCCGGAGCACCTCGACCTGCTTGCGGAAGTCGCCGAACTCCTTGCGCTGCGCGACCTGCGGGTGGTTCACCTCGACGTCGAGGATCACCTCGGCCTGCATCTCCGCGATCGTCTGCATGATCTCGAAGATGTTGCGCAGGTCGAGCTGGTTGGCGGCGTGCAGCGACGAGGCCGCCATCACCGCCGAGAGCGCGTCGTGCGCCGTCATGACGCGCCCATCGCGCGCCATGTAGAAGAACGCCTTCTTGGCCGACGACAGCATCTGCGTCACGCGGATGCGCGAGCCCGCGTCGAGGAAGGATCCGGCGACGCCCGCCTTGGGTGCGTAGCGCATGTCGATCTCGCCGGACTTCGGATCGTTGAGGTCGCGCGTATCACGCACGCGGGTCACTCCCTTGTCGAGGAGGATACGCGCCAGCTCGACCTCCTGTCGAATGTCCGGCACGGTCTGCGAGATCTCGACCTTGCAGCCCTCGAGCACGCGGCGGTGGCCCTTGTACTCGAGGTTCTCCTTGTAGGCGATGAAGTCGGTGAGCTCCTCGACGTACCGCAGCACGACATAGAGCGTCTGCGGCAGGCGGTACTCCTCCGGGACGATAGTCTTGATCTGGGCGTCCCAGAGCACGAGGTCGTTGCCCTGCCCGTCGATGGCATAGCCCGGCTGGACCTCGATCGACAGGTCGCCGCGAGCGCGCGCGATCACCTTGAGGTCGCCGCCGTAGCCCGGCACGACGCCCGGCGCGTGGCAGAGGCGGTTGTGGAGCTTCCGCTTCTCGAGGTGGTAGCGCTCGGCGTCGTTCCAGTCGTGCTCCGTCGTCAGGAACCCCTTGAAGAAGTTGATGCGCTTGAAGCCCTGCGTCTTTTGTCCGGTTTCGGTCGCCATTCAGAATCCCCTCGTTTGCTGTCCTGTCCGTCGGGAGCGGGACAGAGTCGCTACTTCTTCTTCTTGCCCTTCGAGTCGTCGTCGCCGCGCTTGCCAGGCTGGTAGAACGTGTCGGCCTCGCCGAGGTTCTTCACGTCGACCGCCTGGGTCTTGTCGTTCTCGACGCCCTTCTTCTTCGGCTCATTGAGGTCGATCGCCATGGTGCGCGCCGTCGAGACCGTGGTCTCGAGCGGCTTGCGCGACTCGGGAGCGCTCACCGCTGGCGTCGCCATCGTGCGCGCCACGTAGTCGTCGGTGACCGCGCTCATCGCCATGGTGCCGCGCCCCAGGTGCTCCTGTCCCTCGACAGGGGCGTTGTCGGCGCGGGGCGCATACCCGATCGGCGGCTTGCGGCGCTGATAGGGCGTGAAGGCGTCCTCGACCTCCGTCGAGACGCCCGCGATCTGCTGCGTCTTGCCGCGCGCTTCGTCGACGTCAGCCTGCTTGCTCTCGGCCTCGAGCCGCGCCAGATCTTCCTCGGACGTGATCGCCTCTTCCTCAGCGACGTCGGTCCCGATGCCGGTCTTGCCCAGCACGATGAACTCTTGCAGCCCACCCTGGTTGTCGTCGGCGGCGAACTGCAGGTAGTACTGGCAGCTCGCCGGCTTCTCCATCATCAGGATCTCGTGCACGCGGATCACCGCCTGGTGCGACAGATCCTTGTAGCCGACGGGCATACGAACCACGAACGCGTGCGCCAGGTTCACCGGCGGCAGGACTATCGTATCGACGCCGACTTCGCCCGAGACGCCGATGCGCCAACCGCGGAACGGCCACTTGTTCTCCTGCAGCACCGGCTCGGCCGCCGAGAAGAGGGACAAGAAGAGCTTGAGGCCCTTGACCGTGCCGCGGATGCGATAGAGCTCGAGCGCCTTGCGGATCAGCCGGCGCTTCTTCTCGACCGGCCAGTCCTCCTCGACGACGAGCGCCGTCCACGAAGCCAGCCAGGGCAGGAAGCGCTCGGGCGCCTCGTACGGATCGAAGAACTTGTGGATGCCCTCCAGCGTCTCGTCGATCGACGCGAACATATGCTGGATGATCCAGAGGTAGTCGCGGAGGAAGTTCTTCCCGTTGACGTCGGCGCGCTGGTAGATCGACGGCAGCCACTTGATGTAGCTGTCGCGCGAAACGGTGAGCGTAACCTTCTCGCCGGCGTAGAGCATCTGCCCGCGGCCCGGCTTCTGCCCGAGGACGGTGTCGCGCGCCTCGTAGCTCTCCTGAAACAGGACCGACTCGACGGAGAGTCCCGCCTGCTCGATGATGAGCTTGGCCTTCTTGAGGGGCAGGCCGTTGACGTCTGGCATGCGGACCAGCGCCCGCTGTTGGGACATCATCGCAGGGGGGCCTCCCCGCCCCCCTTCCGTCGAGCAAAGCTCGCCGGAACCTTCCCCCTCCGCGCGTTACTCGCGCGGCCGCGGCCGGCGCTCGTAACCATCTTCAGTGCCAATGAGGACCTCATGGTTCTAGACGATCTCCTCGCGCACTCGCTCGACGACCGCGACGTTGACGAGGTGGACGAGCTCGTGTGGATCGAGCCGCATGGTCTCGACCGCGATGCGCCGATCCTCATCGAAGATCGTGATCGCGTCGATCGCCTCGACGCCAGGCACGTCCTCGACGAGATGCGCGAGGTCGGTCTTGTACACCGCGCGGCCGAACGGCCAGCCCTTACCGTCGCGTCCACCGACGATCGGGTGGAGGTAGCGACGCAGGCGATCTTCGATCTCCCGCTTGACGCGCTCGTTCGAGCCGACGGTGCGCTTGATGAGCGTGATCTTGAGCGACAGCTCGATGTAACCGGGACGGATCACGTCGAGCATGGTGCCGACGAGCCGACGCTCGTCGAGGTAGTTCTTCACGAAGCGCAACAGCTCGGGTGCGGGGACCAGTTTCTTGGTGAGATCGAGGTTCTTCTCGTCGGAGCGCGGCACGATCACGACCTGCACGAGGCCGTTGTGCTGCTGCGACGGAAGGCACTTGGCGCGCTGCACGGCCGTCGACGCCTTCATCGCGAGGACCTCGAAGTCCTCCGACGTGACGGCGCGATCACGGCTCTTGAGCGTCAGCGGCGCGCGCTGCTTGGCCTCTTCGACGGACTCTGGATCGGATCCGCCCGCCGCGGGCATCACGTTGTACACCTTGTCGATGTACGCGATGGCGCGCGTCAGCTGCGTGATCGTGTTGGCGTTGACGTTGCCGCGCACGCCGCCGCCAACCTGGTACTTGCGGGCGACGATGTTGTTGCGGCCAGCCGGCGGGATGATGCCGCGGATGCCGTCGCCGAACTGGATCTTGCCGTTGATCGCGTTGCGGGTGTAGTGGCGCCCCCGCGCGCCCGAGTCGAACAGGCTGTCGACGGCGCGGTAGCGCACCCAGTACCCCTCGTCGCCGTCGGGACGAACCGCGTCCTCGCCGAGATCTTGAATCTCGTCGAGCGGCGGATTCTCGCGCTCGCGAACCTCAATGACCTCGCCCTCGAGGAGCGGTCCTTGCGCGAAGCCGAACTGCTGGTAGGGGGTGCCATCCGAGGAGCCGAGCGTCTCGTCCCGCAGCGTGACGACGTTGGCGACCTCGACAGAGTTGGTGAGCACGCGCAGGATGCGCGGCGGGCGAACGTAGCCGCCCATCTCGAGTCGCGCGCGCAGCCAGTAGCGGTCCTCGGTGAACTTGAGGCTCTTCTCGTGATCGTCCGGTCCGACGAAGTCGACGAAGCCCGACTGATTGAAGTTCTTCGTGCCGTCGATGACGACGAGCGGCGACCACTGCTTGCCGTCGTAGTACTCCCACGTCACGCGCTGCTCGGCTTCCCAGACGGCGTCGCGGTCCGCGTACCAGCCCTTCAAGAACTCTTCGTTGCTGCGCTCGCTCTGCTGCCGCAGCACGCCCTCTTGCATCATGATGTACATGCTGATGGGCTCGTTCGGCAGCTTCTTGGTCCAGCCTAGGTACAGCGCTGGTCCCTCCTCGGGCACCGCCGAGAACGGCTGGAAGGGGTGGTACTCCTTCTTCGCCTCGTCGGAGTGATCGCGGTAGCGGAAGTCGTTGTACGAGATGCAGTGCTTGAGGTAGCTGAGGTCAGCGCGATAGCGCAGGCCGATCTGGCGGAACGCCGGTGGACGGAGCGGCTTGTCGTCGCGCCAGACCCACTTGTCTTCCTCGAGCGTGTAGCTGCCCGGCAGACCGAAGTTGCCGTTCTCGATGCGGACACGAATCCAGTAGTTCGGCTCGCCGTTGACCTCGCCGGGCTGGATATCGGCGGGGACGCGGAACGAGACGTGGCCTGACTTGGTGAAGGCCAGCGTGCCGTCGTAGAAGCCGAACTCCGACTCGGGCATCTTCTTGGCGCGCGCTGACGCCTTGCCGAGGATGCGCCACTTCTTGCCGTTGAAGTACTCCCACGACAGGACGAGATCGTCGCTCGCTTCGGGCATCGGCACGAAGGCCGGATCCGAGAGCTGCACCTCGACGCGAACGTTGGAGTCGGGCTGCGAAAACACCTCGCGTGAGCAGAGGTAGAAGCACTGATCGATCTTCGGCTGCGTCCCGAACGGGTGGCAGTTCTTGCCGAGATCGATCGCCAGGAACACGCCGCCGTCGAGATTGGCGAACGCGAGATCGGGAACGATGGTGTCGCCGAGGACCTCGATCGTCGCCTTGAGCGTGTCGACCTCGGTCTCCCACGGATTCTGCGGCACCTCGGCGAGGCGGCCGCGCAGCCAGTAGGAGCTCGTCGAGTGCACGACCGTCTGGCTGACGTCGTTGGGTCCCTCGAACACGATCTCGCCCCGGTCGACCTCCATCTGGACCGCGCGCAGCTCACGCCAGCGACGACCGTTCCAGTACTCCCACTCGAGGAGACGGGCCAGGTCTCGGCCACCGTGATCGGGCGCCGCCACGTAGAGCCGCAGCACCGTCGAGTCGGAGAGCGTCTGCAGGCGCGGATCGCCGACGTAGAGGAAGCGGTCGATGCGCTCGGCACCGGCGAAGGCCTCGAAGCCCTCGAGCTTGCCACCGCCGAGGAACGGCGAGTTGTCCGCGTAGGTCTCGGCGTAGTAGCTGAAGCAGCGATCGAGCTTGCTGCCGACGATGTGCAGCTCGCGCTGCGTCTCGAAGAGCACCGTGTCCTCGTCGCCCGCCTGGATCGTCGCGATCTGGGTGCCTTCTTTGATGAGCTGACGATCCGCGCCGTCGACGAGCTCGAACGTCACGAAGCCGCGCGCCGGCTGCGGCGGACGCAGCGTGATGCCGACCATGTTGAGGAAGGCGATGTAGTTGCGCTCGGGGACGCGATTGAGGCGATAGAGCACGAGCTCGGTCATCCACGCGCACAGCTCGAGGACCGTGATACCCGGATCGGAAGGATTGTGATTGGTCCAGTCCGGGCAGTAGCGCGGGATGAGGCGCATCGCTTCGGCGACGATGTCCGCGTACGTGCGGTCGTCGAGTTTTGGAAGCGGAATCATTTCTCGTCGCTCCTACGGATGTAGAACGGGTAAACGAGGTTGCGGGGAGTGTTGGTCGCGTTGACCGTGTACTTGATCTGAATGTCCATGCGGTTCGGGTCTTCGCGCGACGGCTCCGCCTCCGCCTCGACCTCGGAGATGCGTGGCTCCCACTTGTTGAGCGCCTCGACGCAGTACTCCGACACCAGCGTCGCCGTCGCCAGCGTGTTGGGCGCGAAGAGCAGATCGTGGATCTGGCAGCCGAAGTTCGGCCGCATGACCCGCTCGCCGGGTGCGGTGCCGAGGATGATCAGGATGGACTGACGGATCGACTCCTCGAACTCCGCGGCGGCAATGCCACCGGAGCGGTCGACCTCCACGGGATACTTCCATCCTCGTCCAAGAAAGCTTCGAATCAACTTGCCCTCGCTGCTGCAGGTTCAGCGTGACGCGCGACTCAACTGCTGAAACGACCTTCGATGAAGCGCCGACAGGCTTTGCACTCGACCTTCGTCTTGAGTGGAGTCTGATCGACAGTGATCGGTCCCTTCTTGCAGAACGGACAGACCAAATTCGACGTGCGCCCGGCGACAATGTCGTCGAGAACGTCCTGCCAGATCAGAGCCTCCTCCTCTTCGTCCATGGACCTCTCACTGACGGGGGCGAGCGCGAAGCCTACAATGAAGCTCGGGGAGTATAGTCGGCGGAGAAAAAAGCGGTCAACGCTTTTTCGGCTCGGGCGCGCGATTGTTTCACGGCGGTTTTCGCGCCCAGCAGGAACGCGCGATTTCCGTCGGAAAACGGTGGTTGTGGATACGAATCGTGGGGAAGAGGCGCGGCGTGGAACGGCGGGCTGGTTGGCGCGGGCTACTTGTCCCTTCGCTAGCCGCCCTTGACGTCCTTGATGCCGCCACCCTTGGTGATGGTGGCGCTGCCCTTGGTGCCGTTGACGTCGCCCGAGGCCTTGGTGTCGCCGGACGCCTTGTCGTGCTCGACCTTGACGGAGGCCTTGTCATTGCCCTTCTGGCCGCTCGCCTCGACGGTGGTGCCCTTGTCGCTGGTCGCCACCGAGGCCGAGCCCTTGGTGTCGCCCTTCTGGCCGGAACCGCTGACCGTCGTCGTGCCGTCCTTGCTCTGCGACACCGACCCCGAGCCCTTGGCATCACCCTTTTGCCCGGAGGCGCTGACCGTCGTCGTGCCGTCCTTGCTCTGCGACACCGATGCCTCGGCCTTAGTGTCCTTGTTCTCCGCCGAGACACTGCCCTTGGTGCCGTCCTTGCCAGCCTCGACCTTGGCGCCGACCTTGTCGTCGCCCTTCTGGGCCGACGCCTCGGCCTTGACGCCGTCCTTGTCAGCCGCGACCTTGGACTCGACCTTGGTACCTGCGACCTCGCCCTTGGCGGTCGCCTCACCCTTGACGCCGTCCTTGCCAGCCTCGGCCTTGGCGCCGACCTGCGTGTCGCCCTTGCTCGCCGTGGCTTCGCCCTTGGCGCCGTCTTTCGTCAGAGAGCCCTTGGCCTCGACCTTGACGCCGGCGATCTCGCCCTTGTACTCGCCAGAGACCCCCTTCTCGTAGAGGTCCTTGGCCTTGTCGACGAGGTCCTTGGCCTTGTCGGCCGTGCTCTTGGCCTCCTCGGCCTTCGCCGCCGCGCCTTTGGCCTGATCTTGGGCAGCACTCGCCTTGTCCATCGTCGCGCCCGGATCGGGTGCGCCCGCCGGGGGAGTTGCGCCGGGAGGAGCGCCGCCGGGAGCGGGTGCGTCGCCAGGAGGAGCGCCGCCACCCGCAGGAGGAGCGCCGCCGCCCGCAGGAGGAGCGCCGCCGCCCGCAGGAGGAGCGCCGCCGCCCGCAGGAGGAGCGCCGCCACCCGCAGGAGGTGGATTCTGGGACGGAGGAGGCTGCTGCTGCTGCTGCTG
This sequence comes from uncultured Polyangiaceae bacterium, assembly GCA_964585665.1. Lineage (GTDB taxonomy): Bacteria > Myxococcota_A > Polyangia > Palsa-1104 > Palsa-1104 > CAZPEY01. Next base: position 16,857 of record CAZPEY010000049.1, read on the forward strand.
GTTTTGTTGCTGCTGCTGTTGCTGTTGCTGGCTCTGCTGTGCGGCCGCGAAGGCGTCGCGCTTGACCTTGCACTCCGTGCGGAAGCCTTGCGCTGGGCCCTTGTGCGCGTACTTGTGGCGCACCGCCGTGATGTAGTACTTACCGTCGAAGCGCGCGTCGTTGAGCGTCAGCGTCACGATCATCGCCGGCTTGAGGTCGGGCTTGCCGCGCAGCACGAGATCGCCCGTGATAAACGACATCATGCGCTCGCGCAGGATCGCCTCGGCGAGCTTGTCGGCCTGCTCCTTGGTCGCGAGCGGCACGTCAACGTCGATCTCGAGCACGTTGCTGTGCTTGCTGTTGGTGATCTGCGGACCCGTCTTGTCGCCGAGCGACGAGCTCGACGGCTGCGCCTGCCCGAGGATCTCCTTCTTCTTGATCGGATCCCACGCGCGGACCTTGACCTCGGAGACCTGGTTCGCCGTCGACATGCGCGGCAGGAAGCGCTCGATGATGTTGTCGTCGGTGCCGCCGAAGTGGAACGCCTTGCCCGAGTCCTGCGTCTCTGGGACCTTGAACAGGAGCTTGGTGTCCTCGACGCGAACCTCGTAGCCGAGGCGCGCCGCGCGCAGACGGAGGAACTCGAGATCGGTCTGGTTGTGCTGATAGACGTGGTCGTACTTGATCGTCGGCTGCTTCTGCCCGTAGTCGGCCTGCAGGCTGTAGTTCTGCGCGATCTTGTCGACGATGTCCTTGTCCGTCGCGTTGAGGAAGGCGACCGACTTCTTGCCGCGCGCCAGGAGGTGGAGCTTGTTGAGGGCGCGGACGATCACGCGCGCCGGCCCCTTGGGGTCGAAGATCGGCTCGATGCCGGTCAGCTCGCCCTTGAACGTCGCCGTCGAGGCACCGCCGCCGCCGCCGCCGCCACCGCCACCGCCACCGCCACCGCCGCCGCCACCGCCGCCGCCGCTGTTGGAGTTTGCCTCCGCGAACGCGAGGGTCAGCTCGATGTCGTCGCCCGGGTTGAGCTCGGCGCTCCAGTGCTTCGACTCGTTCGACAGGGTCAGCGCACACATGTCCGGCTGGTCGAGATCCAGCTCGACGATGACGTCGTGCACTTCCTCTTTCGGCACATCGGTCCCTGCGATCTTCAGGGTGATGTCGATATTGTTTGGCGCCGCCATTCCGAGCTCCTAATACCGAAACGAGGTCTCTGCGCTACGCAGGAATCTGAAGGGTCTGCCCCGCCTTGACCGCGGTGGGATCATCGATGCTGTTCAGCGCAGCGATCTCGACCCATCGAGAGGCATCCCCGAGCTGACTGGCTGCTATGAGATCGAGTCGGTCGCCATCTTTCACCGTGTAGGACTTCTGCGTGCCCTTGGTGAGACCCTTCTTCCGATCGGGATCATTCTTGTCGTCGTCGCCAAGGTCTGAACTCGCAACATTGCGAAGCTTCAGTGCGCACTCGGCGCGCACCGGCGTGCCGTCGGCGAGGAACATGGTGTACTTCTGCGAAACCGACTCAGCGACCCCCTTGAACTTGAACTTGCCCCAGACGAACATGATCACGGGTGGCTTGTTCTTCTTCTTGTCGGGCTTGCCCGCCGTCTTGTTCATGAGCACGAGGCGCTCGATGCGCTTGACGTACTTCTCGCGCACCGACACGCGCTCTTCGTATGTGTCGAACTGCAGCGTCACCGACATGGTCATCGGCTTGGGCGCCTTGAACTCAGGCATCGGCGCTTCATCGAAGGCCTTGGACTGCTCCCAGTCGGCACCCTTTTCGACCGAGTACTCCTTCGGGTTGAAGCAGACGTCGATCGGGTCGTAGGCAGTGTCTTCTGTAATGCCACTGCTGCCGACCGTCATGATGAAGATCTTTGCCTTTTCTAGAGCTCCCATGATTCTCCACTCCGTTCGCGCTGGATCTCGATAAGACGCAGATACGCCTCGTAGACTTGGCGCGCGAGTTCTTCGATCTGTGCCGGCGCCTCACCGGCTCCGCCGCCGCCCGCTCCCGCCGCTGCTGGGCTGCCAGGCGCAGCGCCACTGTCGCCGCCGCCACCGCCCGAGGGGCCGCCGCCCTCCGGGGCCGCCGCGAAGTTCTGCGTCGCGGTGGCCATCGTGATCAAGGTCAGATCGGCGAGGGTCAGCCGATCTTCCGTCGGCGAGCTCGGCCCTGCTTGGCGCACGGCGTGGACGATGCTCGCCGCGGCCTCGCTCGACGGCTGCGCCGCCACGACGGGCAGCGCCTGCTCGTACCGGATCGACGTCGGCGCTGGAGCCGACTCCCCGCCGCCGCGCGCGAAGGCGTCATTGGCGGGTGCGACGGCGAGCGCGGCGCTCGGCGCCGCACGCAGCAGATCGAGGACCGGCTGCAGGCGCCCCACCGAAGCGGGCTCGCCCTCGTGGGGTGACCCACCGCCCGAGGCGAGCTGAGCAGCCTGCGCCAGGCGGACGCTGGCCTGCGCCATCGCCGCGACGACAGGCGGCAGCTGAGGGGCGCGCGCAGCGGGCCCGGCGACCGACGGGGCGGTGCCCGCGTCCCAGCCTTCCGCCGCGACGAGCTCCGACGTTGGGCTTGCGCTGGGAGCGCCCACCGGCGCCGTGTTCGGCGCTGCGACGCTCGACGCCGTTGGGCGCAACAGCTCCCAGAGCGGCTGGATCGCGTCGAGCTGCCGTCCAGCCACGGTGACGAGCTGCGCTTGCACCGGCGTGTTCGTGAAGGCCTCAGGATCGATGAGCGGCGTCTCGTACGAGGTCGTCGCCGAGCTCGGCCACAGGAAGCCGCCGCGCGGCTGGCTTCCCGTCGGGAGACGGACCAGCTCGGGACCGCGCGTCCAGGGCGAGTCAGCGGCAAGCGACGAGAAGCCAGGGCTCGATGCCGCAGCGACTGCCGCGCCGCTCATCGCCATCCCAGGCGCAGCCGGCGACGCGGTCATGGCTCCCTCGCCGCGCTGCAGGCCGATGGCCGACAGCGCTGGCATGGCGGGCGTCCGCGCAGACGCTGGGGCGACCGAGGAGGCGGCGTTCGACCGCGCCGTCAGCCCGACCTCGGCAGCCGTGCTCGCGGAAGGGAACAGCGTGAAGAGCGCCCACTCAGCGTCCGGCATCGCAGCGTTCGCCGCGGAGGAAGTCGAGACAGCGTGTGCGCTGGGAGCGCCGAAGAGCACGCTCTGCTCCTGCGAAGCAAGCGGCGCGCTCGACGACAAGAGCGGCGCCTGAAAGCCGAAGCCAGCCTCGAGCATCACGCTCGTCGGTGCGGTGGTCGACCGTGCCTGGATCGCGGAGGTGGTCGCGAAGGGAGGCGCGGCCGCCGGCGGGACGGCGGGTGCAGCAAGCGCCATCGAAGGCGCCTGCGCAGCGACGGGCCAGAACATCGGGCTCGCCGGCGCGGCAGCGCCGAGCTCACGATGCAGCAGCGTCAACACCATCGGGTCGACAAACTCGGCTGCCAGGCCCGAAGAGCGCAGCGCGACAGCCGCCGCGAGCGCCTCGGACTGCACGGCCGACGCGCCCGGGGGCGCCTGCCGCACCATGAATTCGGAGCGGGGGGCGGGCGCCGCCGACGCGACCGCTGCTGCGCTCGGCACGATGTTCGACATCGCCGGGGGCGGGGCCAGGGTTGCCATCGTCGGTGAACGGAGGCCGCCCAACGGGCTCGTCGGCTCGGCGAACGACGGCGCGACGACCGGCATCGACGTGGTCGTGCGCGCCGCGGGGGCCTGCGGTGCCTCGAAGAGTGCCGCGTCCTCGGGAGACAGCGACGACGCCACGAAGCTCGCGGCCTCGACGGAGGTGGGCTGAAGGGCGCGGAAGGTGGAGAGCGCGGGCATCCGCTCGACGAACGAGAGCACCGCTGCAGCGCCCGATTGCGCCTCGAGGGCCGCCCACAGCGAGGCGAGCGCCGGGGTGCCGTGCGCCTCGGTCGCATAGCCGCGCGGCGACGCGATGGGAGCACTCGCAGCCGGGCCAGCCAACGCAGGAGCGACGTACGCAAAGCTCGGCGCGACCCCAGCGCGCGCCATGGTCGGGGGCGCGATGGCGGCGGACGCAGTGCCAGACGGCGGAGCGGCCGCAGAAGCCAGGGCGACGTCTGGCTGCGCAGCGAGCGACGGCAAGAACACCTGGCCACCGCGCAGCATCGCGCCCGGTGCCACGGCGGAGACGGTTGACGGGAGCTCTGCCACAGGCAACGCGCCGACCGACAGCGCTGGCATGAGCCACTCGAGACCGGCTGGCAGCGTGGCAGGGATCGGCGCCACCGCAGAGCGCTGCACCGGAGGCAGCGAGGCTGCGGCCTCCGGGCGCGGGACGAACATCTCCGGCGGCGTCAGGTAGGCGAGCTCGGTCGCCACGAACCGACGCGTCTCCGCCTGAGCGGGTGCCGGCGCCGCGTAGCCCCAGGACGAGCC
>CAZPEY010000050.1:0-14027 GCA_964585665.1 uncultured Polyangiaceae bacterium
CCCCACGGCCGCGCAGATGGGCGCCGCTGGCGCGCCCGCCCCTCGCCCCGTCGGCGCCCCGCCTCGCCCCGTGTCGGGGCCAGCAGGCGGCCCACCGCCCGCGCCTCGCGATCCTCCGATGGTGCTGAAGGGTCGGGCCGTCACCAAAGAGGGCGTGCTCAACCCTGCCACGGTCGCCCTGAGTGCCAAGGCGCTCGAGGCAGAGGCTGCAGCTCGAGGCCTCGCTGTCGAGGCGAAGGCAGACAGGGGCGAGGAAGAGGCGCGCATCGCGACCCGCGCAGGCGGCATCGAGAGCGCCTACGGGCAGCAGAACGTCGCCGCGCGCCACCAGGGGCTGCGCCTCTACGACGAGGTCATGCAGGCACGCGCTCGCCTGCAAGACGACATCGCGGAGACGAAGATCGACAGCGGACGCCTGTGGAAGAACGCGGGCGCGGCTGGTCAGGCGGCAGCCGGTCTCGGCATCATCGCGGGGTCGATCGGTGCTGCGATGACCGGCAACGGTGCGCGCAACCTAGCGCTCGAGACGATCGAGCGAGCCATCGATCGCGACGTGCAAGAGCAGGTCGCCGACCTCGAAAAGAAGCGCTACCAGGCCACCGAGCTCACCAAATACGGTGAAGACCTGCGCAGGTTCTGGGGCGAGGACAAGACCGCGCTCAGCAACGAGATGAAGGCCGCGCTGCTATCAGAACAAGCGCGCCGCGCCGAAGCGCTTGCCAAGACGACGACGGACAAGGAAAAGGCCGCCCAGTACGCGGCCATCGCAGCTGACCTGGAAGGCAAGAAAGCTGCGCTGCTCGCGTCGAACGACGGCAAGGTGAAGGTGGCCGAGCAGTACGGCCCGCCCGCTCCGGTTGGCGGCGGCGCGCCGAAAAAGAAGCCGAAGCCATACGTGGTCGTCGGTGGCCAGGTGATACCGCTCAAGCCGGGCATGAGCGATGGCGACGTCGGGAAGATCACCATCGCCACGATGGCCGCAGAGCGGGCAAAGCAGAGCTTCGCTGCGGCGCAGAAGGTTTACGACGAGGCGATCATGGGCAACGCCAGCCCGTCAGCAGCGACGAAGGCCGCAGAAGCGTACATCTACGACGGCGCCGTTTGGCTGGCGCAGACGCAGATGCAGGGCCAGGCGACGAAGGACAACATCGCCGCCGTACACGACCCCGTGAAGGGTCTCGACGGGAAAGCCGGCATCGAGGCGCTGCAGCACACGCTCGACGGCACCCTGCAGTCGATCGTCAGGCACTACGGCGAACGTGACCAAGACGCTGTCGACGCAGCAGAGGAGTCACACGTGGCTCGCCAGCGAGGCGGCCGGTGACGCAGGGCGCTCCGCTCCCGACGCTCGAGGCGCTCGACGCAGCAGCCGCTGCGCCGCCAGCGCAGGGCGCCGTGCCGGCAACTCCGCCACCGGAGACGATCACCGTCGTCGACGCGCAGGGTCGCGCTCTGCAGGCCCCTCCGGGGGAGGCCGAGGCGCTGCTCAAAAGCGGGCAGTTCGGCCTTGCTGGTGGGCAAGACGTGGTGCTCGACGACGGGGCCGGCGGCCTGCGCGTCGTCAGCGCGGAGGAGGCGGCCAAAGCGTTCGCCACGCCAGAGGGCGCGCTGCTGCGCATCGGCTCTCGTGCTGCGTTCGCCGAGCAAGAGCTGGCGAGGGAGTACCAGGGCGTCGGCGCGGGGCTCAGGGCTGCAGCGGCTGGCGCTGCTCGAGGCCTCACGTTCGGCACCAGCGACGTGGTGCTCGGCGCCGACGAGGAGGTGCGGCAGGAGCTTGCCAACCTGCAGCGCTACAGGCCCGGGGCGTCTACGGCCGGCGAGCTCGCGGGCGCTGTCGCGCCGGCACTGCTGACCGGCGGCACGTCGGCAGAGGCGTCGATCGCAGCCCGCGCAGCGCGAGGCGCTACGGCCCTCTCACGCGGCGTCGCCACGGGCGCAGAGGCGGTCGGCGCTGTCGCGTCGCGAGGTGTTGCGCGTGTCGCCGGTGAGGGTCTGCTCTCGCGCGCTGCTGGGCAGGCGGCGCGGTTTGGCGTCGAGGGCGCAGCGCAGGCTGCGGGCACCGAGGTGTCGCGCGCGGCGCTCGCCAACGAGGAGCTGCAGGCCGAGAAAATCATGGCCGCTGCGGGGCACGGGTTTCTGTGGGGCGCGGCTGGTGGGGCTGCCCTCGCAGGAGTCGGCGCCGTAGCGCAGAAGGCAACCGGCGCTGCTCTCGACGCCGCGACAGGTGCGGGCGAGGCGATGGCCGGGCGCGCCAGTGCGCGTGAGGCGAGCACGCTAGCCGAGAAGGCCACCAAGCTCGCCGACACGCTCTCGCCTGGGGGCCTCGAGTCCTACGCCGAGAGCAAGGTGTTGAAGGGCACGGGGGCCAACCAGAAGCTGCTCTCCAAGCTCGAGGAGCAGCCGGCCCACATCCGGCAGAAGATGGTCGATCAGATCCGTGAGCAGCTGCCGGAGTTGCTGGGCAAACAAGAGGGCGCGGTGCTCTCGAAGATCGAGGCTGCCGAGGCTGCGGCGCGCAACGCGGACAGGTGGGGCAAGCGTGTCGGCGATGCGCTCGACCAGCTCGACGCCCTCGGCACGGTGCGCCCCGACGTGGGCAAGGTCGTCGAGACGGCACGCAAAGAGGTGCTCGAGAAGCTCACGGTCAACCCGTTTCTCAAGAGCGAGGCGAAGCAGGTGGGCACGCTCATCGACGCGCTCGAGCAAGGCGCCACGGGCGCAGGGTTCCGCGACCTGCACGCGGCTCGCCGCGCTCTCGACGAGTCGATCTCGTGGGGCAGTGACGTCGCCAGCGTGAAGGCCAAGAAGCAGCTTCGCGCGCTCATCGAGACGGAGCTCGAGCAGGCTGCGCAGAGGGCCGGGGGGGAGGTCGGCGCGGCCTACAAGGTCGCAAAGGACGAGTACCGAGCGGCGGTCAACTTGAAGGACGCGACGGCCAAGGGCGCCGAGCGAGAGGCCGCCAACGCCTCGTTCGGTTTCTCCGAGCAGGTCACCGGCGGCGCGGCTGCCAACGTCGGCGCGCAGGTCGGCGCCGCCGTCGCGGGGCCCGTGGGCGGCTTCGTCGGCGGGGCGCTCGGCGGGCTGGTCGGCGCCTACGGCTCGAACCTGCGCAAGCGGTTCGGCGACCAGCTGATGGGCGAGTTGCTCACCCGCGCGGCGAAGGGCGACGTGGTGAGCGCGCTGGCCTCGAGCGTCGACGACGTGATGGGCGCACGCCTCGCCAAATTCTTCAACACCTCGACGCCCCCCGCGACCCTCGCCGCACGCGTCGGCACCAGGGCCGCGGCCGAGGTGGCAGACCAGGTGAGCAAGCGCGAAGAGCGCAAGAAGGCCGCGTCGTCATCGGACACGAGGCACGAGTTCGCACGGGCTCGGGCGACCGTGCAGGCGGCGGCTGCCTCGACGCCGGCCGCGACAGCGCGCACCGTCGCAGGCCTCGAGCAAGTCTCGCCGTCGCTCGCGGCGAAGACCGCTGCCGTGAGCCAGCGCGCCGTGACCTTCCTGCAGACGAAGGTGCCCACGCCTCAGGCCCCGGCACAGACGCTCACGCCGCAGTTCTCCCGCAACGAGGTGAGTGCAACCGAGCAGGCGAAGTTCCTTCGCTACTACCGTGCGGTCGACGACCCGACCTCGGTGCTCGAAGACCTCGAGCGCGGCGAGCTGTCGCGAGAGGGCGTCGAGGCGCTACGCGTCGTCTATCCGCACACCTACCAGCAGCTCCAGGCGGCCGTGACCGACGGGCTCACGCAGCTCGACAAGCCGCTGTCGTGGGAGCAGGGCAAGCAGCTCTCGCTGCTGCTCGGCGTGCCCGCCAGGCCGGCGTTCTCGGCCGACTTCATCGCCTCGCAGCAGGCCTCATTTGAGCCTCTGCCGCCCGACGCCCCGCCAGCCCGACCCCCCTCACGAAACGTCGACACCGCGCGTCTGTACGCGCTGCCAGGAGAAGAGCCGTGACCCTCGCAAGCCTGACCCCCAAGTCTTCGATCCAAGGCGACGCCGTTCTAAAAACGAACGACGTGGCCGGCGCACGCAGTGACACCGTCAACCTGAAGCGCCCGGCTGTCGGGATTCACGCGCTCGCCGCCGGCAGCGTCAAGATCCTCGACGCGAAGGGCAACGCCTCGACGCTCTACCTCACGCAGGGGGGCACCGTGTCGGCGGTGATCGTGCGCGTCTACGACACGGGCACGACGGTGGCGAACGCCAACCTCGTGCTCTTCTTTCAGGAGTGAGCGGTGGCCCTTCTCCCACCCATCCTCGCGAGGCCGTTTTCTGCCGGCAAGGGGGCCGCCCCCGACACCCGCGACCTGAACATCGTCGTGGTCGGCTCGTCTCTCGCCGCCGACTGGCCAGCTTGGTTGTCAAGTGCGTTGACCGCTGGCGGCAAAACCAACACCGTGACGAACAACGGTCACGGCTCCTACACGATCAAGCACGCTGGCGGCTCGGGCAAGCTGATTGACCTTGTGGCTACTGAGGTCGATGCGCTGCACAACCCCGCGCAGGCGAACGTGCTCTATCTCGAGGGCACCACGAACGATATGTACTCTGGCGCCACCGGGGCGCAGGCGTACCAATACGTCAAGGACTATCTGGACGCTCTCGCGACGCGCTGGGATTACGTCGTCTTCTGCACGCCAACGCCTCGTAACAACGTCGGCACGCCCGTAGGCTTTGAGACAGAGCGACAGGCTCTTCTAACCGCTGTCGCAGGCGACCCGACGTTTGGCGGTAGGGTCGATGCGATCGTCGACTTCGGCAACGAAGCGCGCATGTCGAGCACGGCCGATGCGTATTGGTACAACGCGGACCTCGTTCACTACACCGCATATGCGAAAGGTCTACTCGCCAGTGCGGTGCTCACTGCGATTCGCTCTCTGCTTCCAGCCGTCTCGTACAGCGTGGCGCACGCGCCGTACCCGTGCCCGTGGCTCACAGCGTCGAGCGGGCTGCTAAACGGCTCGGCGGCGGCGCCTGCGAACGGTGACGGAATCGCGTCGTGGACGCCGAAGCTCGCGATAGAGACAACTGGCGCCTACGCGCAAGGCACAGCCGGAAACCGGCCGACGTACGACGCTGCGAACGTGGCGCTCGACGTGGCCGCAGACGACCGCCTCGTCAGTGCGTCGGCGTTTGGGACAACAACGAGGTACACCCTCGCGTTTCGGGCGAAGCTCACAGCGGCAGGGCTTTTCTCGCTGCACAACGCCACATCTGACGTGCGCCTCTATACGAGCGAGGGAGCGGGCACCTACTCGCTCTATTCGTACGACGGCGGCACGGGCTCTCTGCGAGAGTCGCCCGCAAGCACGTTCAACGACGGCTCTTGGCACACGTTCGTCGCTGTATGCGACGGCACGCACGCGGGCCACAAGCTCTATGTCGACGGGTCAGAGGTGACGCTGGGAACCTACTCGACTTTCAACGGCAACCCCTCTGCGATTGGCAGCGCCGTCCACTATCTTTTCGGCAGCAGTGGCAGCGACGGTGTGACTGGCAAGATCAAAGCCGTTTTCAAGTCACCCGTGCCCGTGAACGCAACCGAGCGCGCCGCGCTTGAGGCGGCGCTGAGCGCATTGTGATAGGATACAGCCATGGCTCTCTCCGAATACGCGCGAACAGCGGTCGATTGGATAGCCTCTCACCCGGCAGAGACGTGGCTCTGCGTCTCGCTCGTGATCAACGTCGCGCTCCGGGCGCACACACCAGAGCAGTGGGTTGCGCTGGCGGAGAGACGGCCGTGGATAGCCGCGTGCCTCGAGGTGGTGCGAGCCCTCGGCGTCGACCCAGCGCGAGCGCTTCGGGCGCTGCAGCTCGTCGCGAACGCGAAAGCCGGCGGGGGCGCGCTCCGCTCCCTCGTCGCCCCTCACGACAGCGATGGCCCGACGACGCCGCGTAGCGGAGGAGGGGCGCCGTGATTCCGCACGACGGCTGGGAAGCGCTCTCGTGGGCGTTTTGGCTGTTCGCCGCCCTCGCCTACGCCTGCTCTCTCTGCGGGTGCTCGCCCGCGACGACGCGCACCAGCGTCGCCGTCGCAGCCGACGCAACGAACGCCCTGGCCGACGTGCTCGAGTCGAAGCGCGTCGCCACTGAGGCGCGGTTTCGCGCAGACCTCGCTGCGCAGTGTGGCGTCGCCCCTGTGCATCCGTGCGCACAGCGCGTGCTCGAGCAATACGGCCCTGAAACGCAGCGGCACAACGGCCTCGTGCTGATACAGCGCAGCGCCGCCGACGCGCTCGAGCGAGCTGCGGCCTGCGTCGAGAGCGGCGACCGCGAGTGCGCCGTCGAGGCGATGTCGCAGGCGAGTCGCGACCTCGCCAGGCTACGAGAGGGGGTGCGCCAGTGACCGCGCCCTCAGCCCTACGCGACGCTGCTACCTCCCTCGACGCCCTCGACCCAGCACGCGCAGCTCGCGTCGTGACCGGCGCCCTGTGCGCCGCTGGCCTGTGCCTGCCAGACGCGATCGTGGCGAGCGTCGCCATCGTCGCGAGGCCCGTGCTGCGGCTCGCACTGACGCTGCTAGCCGACGCCCTCGAGGGCGACGACCTCTCGCACGTCGTGGTGCCCCCGCTGCGACGCGCCGCCTATCTCGACCTCGCAGCGATCGCGGCGGAGCGCCCCGCGCGCGATACGGACCCTGCTCCGGGGCCGACGACGGAGGACGACCCGTGAGTCTCCCCGACCTGATAGTGCGCGCCGCCCTCGACGCGACTCCGCTCGCCCCGTCAGCGCTAGCGTCGTGGCGGGCGCACCTATATCCCCTCGACGCAGAGGGCGAGGTCAAAGCCTGGGCCGGGCTCGTGCCAGGGCGGCAGGCGCATTCGACCTGCGGGACGCACGCCCTCGCCTGCTATCGCGAGGCAGGGGTCGACGGGCGCCTCGCGCGGCCGTGGGGCCCCGTCTCCGACGTGCTCGCCGCCTACGGCCCTCTGACCGTGCGCGGCGGGGCTATCGCCGCCCTCGAGACGCTGGCGCGCGACCACGGCGCGTACAGGGCGCCGAGTGAGGCGGGCCATGTCTGCCCCGGTGCCGTCGTGGTCGTCGGGCCGAGCGAGTACACGTCGAGCCCGCACGCGATCGTCGTGACCGACGTGGGCCAGCCAACGGGCGGCTATCTGCCGCTCGTCACGAGCGAGGGCGGGCAGCCTGGGGCGCGCGGGCCAACCGACGTGCGGGAGCGAGCCCGCGAGCTGCGCGAGCTCTCGCCCGGTGCGTGGGTACTACGCGACCGGGGGGCGGCGTCGAGGGGGCGACAGGTTTTGTACTGGGTCGACCCTGCCAAGCTCCGCAGCCTGTGATAGTCTCTGCCTATCCCTCCACACCGTGGGAGTCCGCCCCGTCAGGATGGTCCTGGCGGGGCGGCGGTCTATTTGAGCGACGGTGGCGGCGGTGCCCCCGCTTTGAACGCCGCCACCAATATCAGCGTCTCGAGGTACCTAGACCTCGAGGCCCCCGCCCGCTCCGCTAGCCACTCGAGAGCGGCGAGGGCGTCGGGGCTGAGGGTCAGACGCAGCGGCGGGCGCTTCCGCTGCGAGTCGGGGATGCTCGGGCCCGAGGGGCCGGAGCGCGACCTACGTTTCACTCCCACGCGGCGCGCTCCGCGTCGCTGAGTGCGCACCACCTGTCGTACAGGCGATTGAGCGCGTCACGGTCTCCGTCGCTGTCGACGACCTCGGCGCCCTCGCTCTCGCAGAACGCCGCGAACGCCTCGCGCGTACCAGGGTCAACGTCGCTACGCCAGCTCTCAATCACGATGCGGGTCATGGTCATGCCTCCAACGCCCCAAGCCCCGCCCTCATGTGAGGGTCGGGGCGGGGCAGGGGGCGCGAGCTAGGTCATTCGGCGCGGATGCTGATGCGCCCGGTGATCAGGTTGGTGCCACCGTCGCGGGCGGGAACTCCCACCTGCCCGTACTGGGTGCCATCGGCCGGGGTGCGGCCGACGCTGATGCCGCCGTCGCGCTCGAAGTGCGCGGAGCGTCCGAAGGCCCGCTTGACCGCCCTTTTGGCAGCCTCCCAGGCATCGTCGGCGCGGTGGGTCGAGGTCCAGGTCTTTCCGTTGGTCTTGCACTCGCTGATCGTGACTTTGATCATCGTGGTTTCTCCGGTCTGTCGGTCGGGGTCTCTCCCCGTCGACGAGAGACAGTATGCGCGCTGGGGCCACAGCGCGCAAGTGCCCCGTGTCGTTTTCTCGAAAAAGTTACTTCGCAGCCGTTTTAGGCTGTCAAAGCTCTCCGATCGCCAGCCTCGCCACGTCGAGCAGAGCGGCGCGGCGGCGCAGCTCGTGGGCGCGAGCGAGCTTGCCCTTCCGCTCGTGCTCTGCTGCCGCCGCGAGCAGGCCGACGGCCACTTCGCGGATCGAGTGGCCCGAGTCCTCGGCTTCCAACCGGCAGCCAGGCTCGTGGATCTCGATCCAGGCATCCTTCTGGGCGTGCAGCGTGCGGCATTCGGTGCAGCAACTGCCGGGCGCAACGACACGCATCGCCTCTGCCCAGAGCCTCTGCACGAGAGGCCAGGGGTCGTAGTGTTCCACGCCGCTCGCCACAACCCCGCTCCCCGCTGCGTTTTGCTGCGCCATCGTTTCACCTCTCGTAGCCGTTTTAGGCTGTTGCGTTGGCAAGGGCGCTCAGCTCGTGCAGCGCGGCGCCGGTCGCTAACCTCCCCGCGTCCTGTTCAACTCGTGCAGCGCGGCGCCGAGCAGGTAGCCGACCTGGGGCAGGCTCGCCCCGGTGTCGAGCCAGGCTGTCGCTCTCGACCCCCGGAGGTCGTAGACGGACAGGCGCGCGGCTACGGTGTCGAGAGTGAGCAGGTCTGTGGCGCTCATGGCTCCTCACCGAACAGCGACGGCTGTCGCCTTTCTGCCTCTCTCTGACGCAACAGTTCGTCAAGCTCACGCTCCGCCGCCTTGCTGGCGGCGAGCTCCGCGTCCCCACGGGTGCGAAAATACGCCTTCTGTGCGCGCCGCACCACGACGGCCTTGTCGGCTATGGCCTCGAGCAGTTCGTTTATCGTCACCTGACACCTCTCAACGCCCCAAGCCCCGCGCCCCCGGTTTTCCGAGGGACAGCGGGGCGAGAGGGGTAGCTGGTTCGAGTCAGCGCAGGTACGACGCGATCCGCCGGTCCTTCTCCCAGAGCCAGCGGATGAGATCGTTCACGTCGAAGAAGAAGGGACCACACCCGGCGATCATGAGATCTGGCTCGCGAATGCCGAGGAGCAGCGCGGCCGTCAGGATGCCTTTGCCCTTGGCATAACCGAGCTCCCACATGGCCGACGGTCCAGCGGGGCCCAGAAACAGGCAAAGCTGGGCGTTGTCCAGGCCCGTCATGTCGTTCTCGTAGCCGGCCTGCGCGATCGGATGATGGAGCGCCTGGACGTATTCCTGCGGGGTCCACTGCTTCCAGTTCGGATCGATTGCCGACCACGAAAAGCCGGCGCCTCCCGGGGTGGGCTCCTTGAAGTCGTAGACGCCGTGCCCGGCCGCTCGAAGCGCAGCGACAACGTCTGTCTGATAGGGGTTTCTCCACGAACTCGCCACATACACCTGCATGGGATGCCTCCACGCCCCCAAGCCCCGCGCCCTCGGTTTTCCGAGGGACAGCGGGGCGGACGGGCGCGCTGTGTGCGCTGTCAGAACGGCACGTCGCCCACGTCGTCGGCCTCGGAAGGCGCGGGGGCGGGGCGCCCCTGCTGCCCCTCGAGACGCAGCGCCCACTTCCGGGCGCGGGCGGCGTCCAGCCTGTCGTACCTCGCATACTTGGCCGCGCTCTCGTCGCCCACAGCGGCCTTCTCGTCGTTCTTCCGCGCGCTCCACTCTTTGAACCCTGCGACCTCCCGCAGATACGCGGGGGTCGCATCCGAGTAGCGGCGCCCTGCGAAGCTCTCCCCCGTCCACTTGGGCGGGTCTCTCCTTATCTCCGGGTTCCCATGAGGCCCGTCGATATCGACCTCCGGTTCAGCCGGTGCGACGGCGGCGGTCGACGTGGAGCGGGTCGGGGCGGGCGAGGGGGCGGGCGAGGCGCCGACGAGGGCGCGGAGCTCCGCGAGCTGCGCTTCGATGCGGACGATTGCGGACAGGATGGCTTGGGCGTTCATGTTTTCGGCTTTCTGGTTATCGGTTTTGAGAAGAGCTTTTGTTCGCGCTGCCACCTCGAGGTGAAGCGCGACTGCGGCGACGTGCTTGCATTGCGACTTGCTGTGCCGCCACGCGGGGCAGTCGCAGCGGTAGGCGCCTCTCTCGAGGCTGACGCGGTAGACGCCCCCGGCGCCGTCCACCGTATATCCTCCATCGACGCTCTCGACGCCCGCTAGCAGAGCCAGCGCGCGGGCGTTTCGAGCGGCGTGCTGAGGCTCTGCCAGCGACCACTCGCGGGCGACCTCGGCGGCGAGGGCGTATGGCGCGGTCACGAGAGCGCCTCTCCGCTCTCGTCGCTCGACAGCGCGGCTTCGCCAGCCACGCGGTCGAGCAGAATGGCGAGCTTGGCGGCGTTGCCGCCCACGGCCTCGAGGGCCCTCTGCGCTGCCTCGCGCCTGTCGGCGGACAGGCGGGGCAACAGAGCCTCGATCTCGCCCCGCAGGCGTGCGGGGTCAGCGGGAGCGTGGGCGGCGATTGCGCGTGCGAACGCCTCCCAGTCGAGCGGGAGGCGGTCCGGCAGGTCAAAGCGGTTCTTTGCGTCAAAGGCGGCCGTCCACTGCGTATGCAGCAGCCTCGCTCCCGACGACCTGCCGCGCGCCTTGCCGGTCTTGTCCGTCGAGGTCGTGACCTCGTGCCGCGCGAACAGCACAGCGTCGGCCCACTCGCGGAGCAGGTCAGCGCTCTTGTCGTGGAGCTTCATGCGGTAGCGGTCAAAGGGTCCGGTCTGCGGGTCATCGACGCGCCGGATGGCCGCGTGGGCGACCATGACGACGTGCATGCGGCGCGTCTTGGCGAGCAGATTGAGCCGGGCGAGGAGCTCTCGCCACTGCTCGAGGGCGGCCACGTAGCCCTTGCCGTAGCCAAATTCCTCTATGTCGCGCTTTCCCGCGCGCTGGCACACGTGCGCCCAGCACAGCGGCTCGAGCCAGTCGAGCGAGTCGATGGCCAGCGTCTTGAACGAGTGCTCTTCGTGGGTGAGCACCCTCACAGCCTCGAGGGCGTCCACCCACGAGTTCGGCGTGGGGAAGCGCGCAACGTCGAGGTGGGAGGTTCCGTCTTCGGAGCACAGGAAGATGGGTGAGGGCGCGTTGGCGGCGAAGGTCGACTTACCTACGCCCTCGACGCCATAGACGATGGCGCGCACGGGGCGCTCTTGCTTGCCGCGCGTCACGTTGGCGAGCGTCATACGTGACATGGTGGGGGCTGTTTGTTGGCGGATAGGTTGGGTCATGGGCGGCGGTTTCGTGGCGGCAGTGGGCTAGAGGAAACGTCACTGCCCCGGCGAGCCACGAGGGCGCCGAACAGGGGCAGGGGGCGACGAGAGGGAGCGACGTGGTGCAGGTCCGCCAGCCAGCGGGCCTGCTCGAGGGCGTGGAGCTCTGCCAGAGAGGCGAGCTGTTCGGAGAGGGCTGCGGCCCTCTCGTGGTCGCCGCTGCGCCTGGCGTCAGCCAGGGCAACGGCGGTCTCGTGGGCGGCGATGGCGAGCCGGGTCATGGCACGTACCCCGCCGGGTAGATGTGTGCGAGCGGTACGAGCTTGACCAGCTGCCCGCCCTCGTGGGCGCGCACCTCGATCTTGACCCGCACGCCTCGCATGCGCTGGATCACGTCGATGACCGTCGCCTCGTAGACGCGGCGGTGGGCGAGCGGGCGGTAGACGACCGCCATTCCGGGCGCGATGTCCTGTCGTTTCACGCTGCCCTCGCAATCTGGCTCGCGAGGTGGAGCAGGTTCGCTGCCCTCTGCCTCTCGCGGATACCGTACAGCACGACGGATGCGTTGTTGTCGAGGTCTACGCACGCGGCGTAGACCTCGAGCGAGATTGCTGCCTCTCGCCGACACCATCCGGCGAGCAACTGCGCGACGAGGGCGGTCACGCCGCACCTCGCTCGTCGGGAGCGAGCAGCAATGCCGCCTCGAGCTCGAGGGCCTCACTGAGCACGCACAACCTGTGGCGACCCAGCTCGAGGCCGAGCTGTCGCAGGTCGCGAGCCGCCGCGCGCAGGTCGCGAGCGGCGCGGACGTGGGCGAGCGACTCTTGCGCCCGCCTCTCGTCGAGGCGCTTGGCGCTGAGGCGGGGCCAGGGGGCTGCCGCCTGGCTCCACTGGGTCTGTCGCCGGCTCACTTGAGCCCCCGCTCTGCGCGGTGGCTCGCCAGCCACTGCTGTTCGGCTTCCCAGAGCGCCGCCCACTTCGGATCGGCCGCCGCTTCGCGACGCTCAATCTCCTCCGCGAGCCGCTTTGCGGTCTCCACGTTGCGCCTGATGCGCTCTTCGCGCTCTTCTCCCTCGCACATGGTCTCCTCCTTCGCGCCTCACCGTGGCGGCGCGTTGTTCGTGTGATGACTAATACAACCGTGTTAGTCGTTGCGCAAGTACAAAAGCGTTGGCGGCGCAAAACAGCGGAGATTCCGCTACGATTTGGCCATGCGCTCACTCGCCCTCGCCCTACCTCTCGTAGCCCTCTCGTGCGTATCTGGCGGCACTAGTAGTGAGCGCCAACACAGTGGGGGAAGTACACTTGCCACGGTGGCTAATGCTGTTGTAGTATCGTTTGCATGCCGAACAACCATGCCTCTCCGGGGGAGGCGCTCAAAGCGTGGCGAGTGGGCAGGGGGCTCTCGCAGCAAGCCGCCGCCGAACTCGTGGGGACCAACCAATCAACGTGGTCGCACTGGGAGTGCGACCGCAGGGTGCCGTCGACAGCGCTGGCGTTTGCCCTCAGCAGGGTTACGAGGGGAAAGATCGGCCTGAAACTCTGGCCGCGCCAGCGGGCGGTGAGGCCGTGAGCGCCCTCGTCACCGTTGCCGGATGGGATCTCGACACGTCGACCGACGAGCCGCGCATTCGCGACCTCGACCTAGCCGAAAAGCTGGGATTCAAGGAGCCTCGGGCCATCCGCAAGCTGATCAAGCGGTACGTAAAATCAGGCGATTTGTCGCGAGATTCAATGCGGGACACCGTGTCCCGCATTGAAATCAGGCCCGGCGTGTTCCGCGACGACACCATCAGCGAAGCGTGGCTCACCGAGGCAGATGCGCTGTTCGTGATCGCGAAGAGCACGACACCGATGGCGAACGCGATCACGCGGGAGGTCATCGATGTTTTCCTCGCCTACCGTCGCGGCAAGCTCGCCCCGGTCGCACAGTCGGCTGACCTCGCAGCGGTGCGTGAGGCGATGGGCGAACTGCGTCGTGTGTGCGAGGAGATTCGCGCGTTGAGCGAAGCCGTGCGCTCGCCCGCTCCTCCCGAGGCGACGATCGGAGTGGCCGGGGCTCGCCGCGTCAGCGCCGTCCTAAACGAGGCCGCCGCGCACCACGCGGTTGCGACGCCCGCGCTCTCGCGCCGCTCGCACCGTGGCAGCGTCGAGGCTGACCTGTGCCAGCGTCTAGAGTGGGCGTTCGCGCCGTGGCACCTGTTCCCCGCGTCGCGTTCCGCGCAGCTAGAGAGGGCCCTGCACGCTGTGCTGCAACGCGCCCGCAAGGCCGGCGCGGCCACGGTCGACGCTCGCCAGCTCAAGCTGCCGGAGGGCAACGCATGAGCCCCCGCACCCTGCTCGCCGTCGACTTCGAGACGGCGGACCGCCTCGTCAACGGCCGATGCGAGCACGCCTGCTCGGCCGGCCTGGCGCTCATTCGCGACGGGCGCATCGTGCTGTCGAGAGGCGACCTGATTCGCCCCTCGACGCCAATCCATCCGGATAACGAGCGGTTTCACGGCATCACGAACGAGATGGTCGCGAACGCGCAGCCGTTCGCGACGTGGCACGCGGCGCTTGTCGACCTGATTGAAACGCACAACGTCGAGGCGCTCATCGCGCACAACGCCTCTTTTGACCGCCACGTGCTCGAGGCGGAATGCGCGCGCAACGGGCTCGAGCCGCCGGGCATCGGCGC
>CAZPEY010000050.1:14127-21173 GCA_964585665.1 uncultured Polyangiaceae bacterium
CGTCGCCGCACAGTGCGCGGCGGCGAGCGTCGTCGCCGTCGAAACCCCCGCAGGCCACGCCTACTCGGCGGCGAGGGTCAAGGGCCTGCTCGACGCTGCGGGCGCGGCGGGCGAGCTGCGCGGCCTCGCTCGCGCCGCTGGCGCGAGGGTCGTCTCGTGCAGCGCCGAGACGTGGCGGGCGGCGCTTGTCGGTACAGCGCAGGCGAGCGACGAACAGATTGCAGAGAGGCTCTCGTGGGAGGTCAAACGCGGCACGCTGTCGTGCCTCCCAGAGACGCGCCTCAAGAGCGAGCGGCCTCACGTTCTCGACGCCTGCGGCCTCGCTCTCGTCGTCGCCACACGCGGCGTCGATTGGGTTGAGGCGAGAGAGGCAGAGCGGCGAGGGAAAACGAGACGACAGGAGACACTGCCCGGTCTGAGCACGAAGCGGAGGGCGAGGCGATGACCGAGTGGAAGTGCCCGCAGTGTGGCGCAGGGGCAAACCGGCACGGCGCTGGTGGGGAAGGGTCGTGCAAGTCGCAAGGCGAGTGCGAGGGCTTGCTGTGCGAATGCTTCGAGTACGAAACCGGCCACGCGATTGCGCTGTCGGAGGAGCGCGACCACGGGATATCGCACAGCAACCCGTGCAAGCACGCCGCCTGCTACCACTGCGGCTGGGGCGGCGTCATGCCGAGGCCGATCGCGGGACTAGCCCAGTGGGAGCGCAAGGCGCTTGCTGCTGGGTGGACGATGCCAGCGTCGCGCAGGGCCGAACTGGCGGCGGCCGAAAGCAAGCCGAAGGCGAAGGGGAAGAGGCGATGAAGCTCGAAGAAGCAAAGGCGGCTCTCGCCGCCGCACAGGAAGCCTACAAGGCCGCTGCCGAGGCGTATAGAGCTGCCTGGGAGCGCGTCGGGGTGGCTGAGGTAGCGATGCGGGAGGCAGAACGCGCTGTCGCCCGTGCCAAACCGCTCGGCAAGCGGGCGAAGGACATGCTGGCGAGGATGGATGTCGCACCTGTGACGGTTGCCTGTGACAGATACCGAACAAGCCAAGAAGAGCGCATTGCGCTGGCGCTTGTTGAACTGGGGTTTGCGAGCAATAGGCGTTTCGGCGCGATGGGAGAGCTCACCATCACCGACGCCGGCCGCGCCAAGCTGGGGGGCAAGCCATGAGCGGCTGCGACTTTCCCGTGATGACACAGGCAGACGTGGCGGCGCTGGGCGAGATTGAGAGGGCGACCGCTCGCGTGCAAAGCGCCGTCACGAGCGCGATCCTCACCGCTGGCGCTTACCGCACATGGCACCTCTGGCGAGACCTCTGTCGCCCACGAATGCTGACGCACGACAAGGGCAGGCACGTCCCGAACCACGCGCGGCATGTGCCGCCCGTGTTGCGCGGAAACCTGCACCTGTTCGCTGACGTGCACGGCCCGGCCGTGCTCGCGGCCTCGGTGCTTGCGGCCTATTACTGCCACTTCTGGGGAGCGCGGCGCAGTGGCCGGAGCGTCGTGGCGGGCATCCGGCCTCGGCGCGTCACCGCAGGCGGGCTGGTCATCGTGAGGGGGCGGCGATGACGTTTGTTCACTGGTTGGTAGACGACGAGACGACGGCATGCTGCGTGGCGCCGCATGAGGTCGACGACGACGACCTGTTGACCGACGACCACGACGCGCTGTCAACCCTGCTCGCCTCGCACCGTTTCTGTCCCGAGTGCGAGGTCGGGCTCGACGTGCTGTTGCGAGACGTGACCAGCGATATCCGAGGCGTGCTCGAGGTGGTGAGGAGGTCTAGGTCATGATTGACGAAAACGTCATCGCCACAATCCGCCGTCGTCTCGACCCGGAGCGCCTCACGTCGGCGCTGAAGCTGCGCGAGGGAGCACAGCGCCAGGCGGGCGGCTGGCTCGTGCGCTGTCAGTCGCCGTCGCATCGCGACAGCACGCCGTCACTGTCGGTGACGAAGGGTGCTGACGGGACCACGCGGTACAAGTGTTTCGGCTGCGGAATCAGCGGCGACGCATTCGCCCTCGTCGCTCTCGTCAAGGGGCTCGACGTGGAGCGCGAGTTCGCCAAGGTGGCCTACGAGGCGGGCACGCTCGTCAACGTTGACGTGCCCTACCCGTCGTCTCGTGCGGCCAGCGCCCCCGTCCCGCAGCTCGCCAAACCGTACAAACCCCCGCCCGTCGTCTCGCCCGTGGCCACGCTGGGTCACCTCGAGGCCAGCGTGCGAGCAGCTGGTCTGTACGAACAGGCGGCCCTCGACGGCTGGCACAACCTCGACGGCTGGCTCGCAATCCCCTGGCGCGACTCACAGGGCGCCGTCACCACGATTCAGCGCCGCTACGCGAGCCCAGAGGGCGACGTGAGGGCGACCCCTCCCGAGGGTACGACCCGCTACCGATTCCCCTCGGGAGGCGGCCCTCGTGAGCCCTACGGCGTGCATCGGAGCGAGGCCGCCGACAGGCGCTGCGAGCTCTGGATTGTCGAGGGCGCGATAGACGCGGCGGCGGTTTACGCCCTCGTCGCCCTGTGCGGCGTGCGCCGCGTCGCCGCGCTGGGTTTGCCTGGCGTCGCGTCGTGGTCGCAGTTCCGCGCTGGCGTGCTGACACTCGCCCGCGATCGCGTCGTGGTCGTCGCGACGGACGCCGACAAGGCCGGCGACGACGCAGCGAAGCTCATCGCCGCCGACCTCGCCCCCGTCGCCAGGCTGGTCAGGCGAGAGCGCCCCGGCGGCAAAGACTGGGCAGAGATGCTCGAGCAGCAGATTGCGACGAGGGGGGCGGCGTGAGGGCAATCGAGATATGCGCTGGTGCTGGCGGCCTGTCACTGGGGCTCACGCGCGCCGGGTTTGACGTGCTCGGTGTCGAAAACAACAGCGACGCGGTGGCCACGCACGTCGAGCATTGCGGCCCGTGCGAGCTCGCCGATGCGACGACGTGGCACCCGCCGCACGACGCTGACCTCGTGTGCGGCGGAATCCCCTGTCAGCCGTTTTCGAGCGCAGGCAAGCGCCTGGGCCTCGAGGACGAGCGGGGCCAGCTTTGGGTACACCTCTGCCGAATAGCTGACGAGGCGAGAGCGAGCGCGTTGCTCATCGAAAACGTGCGCGGGCTCACGACAACGCGAGACGAGACCGGCACGACAGCGCTGCGCTATCTGCTGCAACGGCTAGCCGAGCGCGGCTGGCACACAGCGCATCAGATTCTGGACGCGGCGGATTACGGGGTACCTCAGCACCGCGACCGCGTTTTCATCGTCGGGTTTCGCGACGAGAGAGCGCTGCTCTCTTTTCGCTGGCCTGCGCCGACGCACGCCCCTCGCGGCAACCTGCTCGGATTGCCGCCCTACGTGAGCGTGAGAGAGGCGCTAGGACTACAGGGCGCCTATCGCCACGGTCGCGACGAGGGGGCGAGGGGTTGGCAGGGCCATCGCAGCCTCGACGTGGATGATGTTGCGCCCATCGTCGGTGGGCGCAACAATGCGGAAAAGCTCGCACCCCTCGACGCTCTCGACAACCCCGCGCCGTGCGTGACCGCGACAGAGCACAAGGCCGGCTCGGGGTTTGGCAGCAGGGGCGCAAAAACGGGTCCGCGTCGCTGTATTGACAGGCTCGCAGCGGCCGGCGTTCTCGACAGGGCGGCGACGACGGTGGACACGTCCGGCCGCCGAGAGGCGGCCGGACACCACGCCAGCAACAAGGCCGGCGCGGTGCGCCTCAGCGTCGAGCAGCTAGCGCTGTTGCAGGGGTTCCCGTCGCACTGGCGTTTTCACGGCAACAAAGCGAGCCAACATCGTCAGGTTGGCAACAGCGTTCCGCCCGCCCTGGGCGAGGCAGTAGGAGGTAGTGTGATGATGGCTCTGATTGCGACGAGGGGGGCGGCGTGACCTCGACACTGGACGACGCACGCGCTCTATTCGAGCAGTGGGGCTCGACGGCAGAATTGCTGTACTCTCGCCCCGACCCTCTAGCCGACCTGCTGCCCCTGGTGGACGCCTCAACCCTCGCCGAACCGCTCGAATCTGTGCAGTGGCTTGCACGGTCGCTCGCTCTCGCCCGTGGTCGCCCTCTGCTCGTGTCGGGCTACGGTGGCGCAGGCAAAACGTGGGCGGTTTTGGAGCTCGCACTGCTCGTCGCGGCGGGCGAGAAACGGTTCTGGGGAGGCGTCGACCTAGAACTCGCGGGGCCTGTGCTGCATATCGACTTCGAGATGGGGCTTCAGGCGCTCAAGTGGCGAATCCAGCGCCTCGCCTACGGACGCGGCATCGACCTCGCCTCACTCGGCGCGCGTCTACAGGTCTCGTCGCTCCCCAAACTCACGCTGACAGACCCTCGAGCAGAAGAGGTTCTCCTTCGTGCGTGCGAAGGCAAGGCGCTTGTCGTGATTGATAACAACGCAGCCGGCTCGCGCGGGGTCGACGAGAACAGCGCCGAGGCGGCCGAGACGCTCTATATGCTCAACCGCGTTTCAGAGGCGACGAAGGCTGTTGTCATCGTGCTCGCCCACGAAGCCAAAGACGAGGGGCGCACAGCCTCGAAACGAATCCGAGGCAGCAGCGCGATACACGCTGCGGTCGGCGGAGGCGTCGCGTTCTCGTCGCCGTGCAAGGGCGTTTACAAGGGCGAACCGTCGAAGGCGAGCCTGGGTCCAGAGCCCGAGCCGTTTTACTTCAGCCTCGAGGACTGCGGCCCCGTCGACCCCGTGACGGGTAAACCGTGTGGTATCCGCCTCTGCCCCGTCGACCCGCAAGAGCTCGCGCAGAAGCTCGAAGCCGAGGCCGAAGAGCGGGAGGCACAGAAAGCCAACAAACCGCAACGAGGGGGAGGGGTACCGGCGGCGAAGCTGGCAATCCTACAGGCGCTCAAGGCGAGCGGGCCGATGAGCAGAACCGAAGCCCTCAGCCTTGTCGGCGGCAAGAACGAGACGAAGGCGGACGCGTGGAACCAGCTCCTAGACGAGGGGGCTGTCAAACAGATTGGCATCGAGGGGAGGAAGCAATTGTTCGACGTGATGCGTCAAGAACCGGCTTCCGACGCCACCAACGATGACGCGATGTTACGTAGCAGGTTTACCCACATGCCCGTATCTTACAACACAACACCCGCCCTCACCCCGAACCGGCCGCCACGTCGGCGTGGTTTCCCGGGGGCGGCGGGTGGTTCCTACTATCCCCTCCTAAAGGAGGGGATTAGTAGGAAACCCCTCCACCGTACCCCCGAACGGTCGAGCCCGCTCGACGGGTCGGGCGGGGCAGGGAGGGGGAGAGGGCGGGCGGGAAACCAGAACAGAGGCACGAGGATGGCCCTAGAAGGGCAGATTGGAGCGAAGATGACCACTGGTAAGGGTAGGACGACGAAAGGCCCGCAGAGGGCCGGTTGTGTCGAAGTGAAAGATTCCCTCCCTCGAAGCCAGACAGAGCCATCAGGCCCGGTGCGGTGGCGGGTCGATATCGCCGGCTGCGAGCCGGACCTCTACAACGACCGCCGCAAGGCCAGCGCGGCGGCCAAGCGGGCGAGGCTCAAGGGCTACGTGGTGACCCTCACGAGGATCGAGGCGGTCTCGAGGCGCTGGCGGATCGGCGACGTGGCCTGCCACGTCTGGCGAGACTCGCTCTCTCGAGGCTGGTCGTGGTCCGCCGACATCGTCGTGGCAGGCTGGCGAGAGACCTACGCCGAGGCCGTCGAGGCGGCAGAGCGGACTGCCAGGGGGCAGCGATGAGCACCCTCCCTCGAAGCCAGACGAGACCATCAGGCCCCGTCCACTGGCGAGTGACCCTCGCAGGCTGTTATCCAGAGGTCTACGGTGATCGCCGCCAAGCTGTCGCCGCAGCCAAGCTCGCGAGGCTCAAGGGCTACGTGGTGACCCTCACGAGGGTCGAGACGGTCTCGAGGCGCTGGCGGGTCAACGGCGTGGATTGCCGCGTTTTCCAGAGCTGGTGCTCGAGGCGCTGGTTCTGGGCTGCCGGCGAGGTCGACAACGTGCTCGACGACGATGGCGTTACCTACGCCGAGGCCGTAGAGGCCGCAGAGCGGACTGCCAGGGGGCAGCGATGAGCCGTCGAGCAAACAAGGCAAACCGCCGGGCGACCGGCAGTATCCCCAGAAAGGCGTGGGAGCCCAGAAGCACGGCCACCAACGTCGTCGGAGAGAACGTGAGCATGGGTCTGCTCGGTATGGATGCGGCGGTGTTTGTTGCGGCTCTTGCGTGTGCCGCAGCCACCGCAAGGAGGCGGCGATGAAGCGCTCCCCTCGAAGCCAAAACGACGACGGGACGCGCTGGATTGTGCGCGCCTCGGGCAGAGACGACGTGGTGGCTCGCTCGCGCAAACAGGCAGAGGCAATCCACGCGAGGCTCATGGCTGCGGGCCGCGACGCGGTTTTGACGGTGGCACACGTCGTCCCGCAGCCGTACCAGGCTGGGAATCGGCTAGAGCGACGGCTGCCGGAGACCGGCGTTCACCGTCGCGTTTTCGACGGTCCTACCGAGGGTTTGATACGGGACCGGCTAGAGGCAGAGCGCTGTCATTGCGATCGGTGTGTCGACCTACGCTGTCTGCCGCTCAGCGTTCGGAGGTTCGGCGACGAGGACCACCTCGACGGCGTCGTGGTCGGGCGAGATGACAAGGTGCGTCAGAAAGTGATGGTGAAGTGATGGCGCAAGAATCGCATGAGTGTGACTGTTTCGTGAGTGAAACCGCCTGCCGCATCGGCGGCAACTGCACCACGTTCGACCATGAGCTGTACGACTACGACCGTTCAGCAGAGCGCTACGGGTCGCACGTGCAGCCCGCGCTGACGTGCATCGCGATGCACGACCCCGCGCGCCGACGAGGGTTGTGGTTCCGCGCCGACGACACTGCCTCTGGCGTTGTGGTCAGCCTGTTCGCCGGACGAGAGGCGGGCGACTCGCACGTGATTCTGCACGAGGGCGACCCGCTGCTTCCGGTCACGATGAGGCAGCTGCTCGACGTGCTGTCAGATGCCAGGTACGCATTCGGCGAGGGCCACGCCTCGATCGGCGACTGGTCGGCCGTCGAGTCGCGGTTCGCACCGCATCACGGCGGCTACTGC
>CAZPEY010000051.1:0-6292 GCA_964585665.1 uncultured Polyangiaceae bacterium
AAGGACGCGGCGCCCTGCGGTTCGTGCGCGCCGGGAGGGACACCCTGCCGCCCCTACTGGGACCGATCCGCCGTCCTCGTGCTCGGCCGCGACGGCCGTCGGTCTCACGCTGTGCTCGAGAGACTGCTCCATCGGCTTTTTTTGGGGGGAGGGGTTACGGGGCTTTGTCGTGGTTGGCGTGGGTGTGGCGGGCGCTAGGAAGGGTGGATTGCGACAGGCCGATCGTCGACGGTCTCGACCAAGCCCCGTCGCTTCCCCCCTGCATCAATTCTTTTGCACCGCAGCATTCCCTCTACGCCGTCAGGCAGCGTCGGACAGCGTCGGACAGCGTCAGATCGATGGCCGCCGCGGCCGAGCACGAGGACGGCGGATCGGACTTTAGTAGGGGTGGCAGGGTGTCCCTCCCGGCGCGCACGAACCGCAGGGCGCCGCGCGCCGGCACCGACACGCCTCGTCGCGCACGGGCGGAGGCTCGGCACGGTCGTGGTCTACGATCCGCCCGAGGACCTGAGGAGCACCGGGAGGGACACCCTGCCGCCCCGGCCTGCAGAGGTCCGCCGTCCCCGCGCCCCTCGCCCGCCCACGCCCACGCTTTTCTCCGTAACCGCTGCGCCGCCCGTGCGTATGCCGAGGTGAAAAGGAGAACCACCATGACCAAGACCAACGCTCTGCTCGCCGCCTCGGTTGCCTCGCTCTTCGCCGCTGCGCCCGCCCTCTCGTTTGCCGCCGACAAGGCGGGCGGCGAGGTGATGTGCGAGGGCGTCAACAGCTGCAAGGGCAAGGGCGCCTGTGCTGGCGTCAACAACGCCTGCGCCGGCAAGAACGGCTGCAAGGGCCACGGGATGCTGAAGACGACGAAGGAGGAGTGTGCGAAGAAGGGCGGGAAGATCGTCGAGAAGCCGGCCGACAAGAAGTAGCCGGCGACGCCGAGCGGAGGCGGCCTCGACGAGGCCTACGGCGCGGGTGGGAAGGTCGGGATCGTCACCTCGACGACGTTCGACACCGGCTTGCCATCGGGCCGACGCACCGTCGCGGTCGCCTCCGTCTTGGCGAACACCAGGTACATCTTCTTGCCCGCCTTCGGGCGGACGCAGGCCGAGCCCAGGCCGCTGGCGCACGGGCCGTCCGCGCCCTCGCGGTCGACGGTGACCTGCCAGGTCGTGTAAAAGCCGGTGTCGGGCGAGTTGGTGTCGGGTGACAGCACCGGGCGGATCTGCGAGACGTTGATCGTGCCGGGCAGCGCCTCGCACGACATGTTCGATCCCGTCCCGTACTCGCCGCGCACCATCTTGTTGTCGTCGCCGTCGAAGTCCGCGTCCTCGTAGTAGGCGACGCAGTCGAGGCCGCTGGTCGAGCCGCCGCCGATGCCGATCGCCTCGGAGAGCGTGAAGTTCATCAGGATGTCGTTCGAGCCGTTGCGCGACATGGTGAGCGCGCCGACGCCGGTCTGCACCGTGACGTTGGGCTGCATCGACTGAATCCAGAACGGCGCGGTCGCGGAGAATTCCTTGCCCGATCCTTGGATGCCCGCCGCCGACAGCGCGGTCACCGAGAGCACGAGGTTGTACCGCTTGCCCGGCAGCGGCCCCATCACCGTCACCATCGGCGTCACCTTGAGCAGGTTGCCCGCGACCTCGGCCTGCAGCGTGATCGGCTGGATCTGGCCGAGCTCGTCGGTGATCTGGACGCGTACGTCGGTGTCGAGCGCCTGGTTGAAGAGCACGTAGTAGGGGCTCGTCTGGGCCAGCACGCTGCCGAGCTGCGCCGTGAAGTTTCGCGAGCTCGACGAGTTCATGCCGTTCAAGTACTCGATGTTCGAGTCGAGCACGGCCAGCCCGTCGTTCGGACCGGCCAGCGAGATCGTCGGCACCTGCTGCGCGACGCGCGTCACGTCGAAGAAGGTGGTCAGCCCCGCGAACAGGTAGACGCCCGACTGCGGATCTTTGACCGGCGCGACGTCGATCCACAGCCGATCGATCTTCGAGTAGTAGTCGCTGGTCAGATACGACTCGGTGAGGGTGAACGTGCCGAGCTTGGTGTAGTCCGGCAGGCCGCTGATCTCGGCCAGGCCGTTGGCGTCGGTCATCGCCAGCACCGTGTAGTTGCCGCGCTGGACGCGCGCCCCGTTCTGGTACTCGACGTAGCGGATCTGGGGGCGGGCGGTGAGCTGCACGCCTTGCAGCGGCTTGGCGCTATCGTCAAGCACCTTGACCGCGAAGGTCCCGGTCGACGGGACCATGCCGAGCGACGGGATGGTCGTGCTCGGATCGGCGATCGGGAAGTTCCCGATCGAACCCGACAGCGAGCTCTGGTACTGCGGGATCGAGACGTAGCCGCTCTTCGTGAAGCTGACGAAGAAGGTGCCCGCCGGGACGCCCGGGACCGAGTACAGGCCGTCCGCGCCGGTCTTGGCCGTGCCGACGACGCGCCCGGCGCTCAGCACCTGCACGTCCACCTCGGCCAGCGGCGCGTCCGAGGTCGCGTCGAGCACCGATCCGCCGACGACCCCCGTGGGCGCCTTGTTCTTCACCGTGACGGCAGCATCGTTGCTGCACGCCGCGCCGACCGCACACAGCAAGGCCAATCCGAATACTCGCTTCATAGATGTACGCTCCACAATGAAAGAGATCATCGTCCCCCGAGGAGGGCGGTGTCGATGGCGAGGCGCTTGCGCTCGTTCTGCTCCGAGACCCCGACGCCGATGCCGATCGCCGTCGACAGCAGGACGACGCCGCCGACGCCGCCGACGATGTACCAGAATTCCTTGCGCTTCCACAGCGGCGTTCCGTCGCTGACCGCCGGGGCGCCAGGCTTCTTCTTGCCCTTCGCGCCCTTCTTGCCGGGCTTGGCGATCGGGTACTTGCCGTCGGCCTTCACCTCGGCGACCAGCTCTTGCGCCACGGCACGCGCCGTCTCGACGAGGGTCACGTCCGTGGCCATCTTCTCGACCCGCGCGAACAGGCGATCGGCCCGCTGGTCGTAGCCGTAGGCGACGAGCACCGGCTGGGCGACGCCTCCCTCGTCCTCGCGCCGCTGCACCCGCACCAGGAACAGCACGTCGACACCGAAGCCGCTGGCACCCTCCTTGAGCTCAGGCGGCGTCGCCTCGCCCTCGGGAAGCTCGAGGCGGAGGCGCACCCGGTCGAGGGGGGCGAGCGGGTTCTTCTCGTAGCGCTCGAGGGTGAAGAAGAGCTGGCTGGTCTCGCCGTTGCCCCGGACGTCGCCGAGCGACGTGCCGGTCTGGTAGCCGCGGCGAACGAAGGAGACGACGTGCGGCCCGGCGATCAGCTCCTTGACCTCGAGGGGCGTGCGCCCCGCCTGGCGAACCCCGTCGACCAGCACCTCGGCGCCGGGCGGATCGCTCTCGATGGCGAGCGTCCCGCGCCCGAGCGTCTCGAACAGCAGCCGCGACTCGACGACGAGCTTCTTCATCTGAGGCGGAAACTGCGACGCCTGCAGCGAGCCGCGCAGCGCGTAGAGCTGGCGCAGCGCATCGCGCGCGCCGCGCTGATCGGCGTCGAAGAAGCGGGTGCGGGCCAGGCGGGTCAGCAGATCGTGGATGGGCCTCAGGCCATCGGGCTGCTCGATGCGGTGCTCGAGGCCGCGGCTCTCGAGGGCGACGGCCTTCTCGAGGAGCTCCTTGCAGACCGGGACGTTGAGCTCCTCCCACGCGGCGTCGGCCCGGGTCTGGAGCTCGCGTACCTCGGCGCTGCGGGCCTCGGCCGTCGCCTTGGGGGACAGAATCTCGACGTAGGGACGAAACTGCACGCGGCCGTCGGCAGAGAGCGCGTCGGCGATGGCTCGCTCGAGCTCGACGGCCAGGGCCGGGCCGGCCTCCTCCTCATAGACGCGCGCCGTCGCGACGGGCTGCGCCCACGCCAACGAACAGGCCAGCACACCGACGACGAGGAGGACGCGTCTTGCCACCTGTGGACGTTACTGTGCGGCGTCGGGGTGGGTCAAACAATACCGGAGGAGGGGCGGCAGCGGCGCGGCCGCGAGGCGGGCGCTAGGCGGGCTGGTAGACGCGGCGATCTTGATCGACACCGACGAACGCGAAGGGCGGGAAGTTGTTCGCCTCGACGGGGCGCTTGTCGACCTCGTGATCGGCGCGGCGGATCGTCTCGTACTCGGCGATCGTGTAGCGGCGGCGATTGGCGATCGGCTGGGCGATCTCGAGCGCCTCGGCGAACTTGGCGGCACCGGCGGGGATGCGCCCCGAGAAGTACTCGGCGGTGCAGCCCGAGCCGTACGAGAAGAGGCCGATGTGCTGCCCCTCGAGGTCCTTGGCCTCGAAGTGGAGCAGCGAGGCGAGCGCGAGGTAGAGCGAGCCAGTGTAGATGTTGCCGATCTCGGACGGCAGCCGCAGCGAGGAGGCGACCTCGGCGTTGAACGAGGCGTCGGCCTCGGCGTCGCTCATCCCGGCGGACGTGCAGAGGTGGCGGTGCGCCTTCTTGGCCATCTTGCCGTAGGGGACGTGGTAGACGCGGCGCGCGAGCTTGGCGTCGAGACCGACCTCGGCCGCCACCGCGCGATAGCTGCCGTAGGCGCCGGCGATCGCGTCGAGGTAGCACTGCACGGAGAACTGTCCGTCGACGAACGCCTCCTTCGAGTAGAGCGGACGCCAGAAGTCGTCGACGTCCTTCGAGTACGAGCCGGAGACGCCGTGGTCGATCTCGAGGAGGCGGGGGTTCTCCCCGATGATCATGGCGATGGCGCCGGCGCCCTGGGTCGGCTCGCCGGGCGAGTTGAGGGCGTAGCGCGCGATGTCCGAGCAGATGACGAGCGCGTTGCGGCCGCGCGCCGAGCCCGAGGCGATCCAGTCGAGAGCCGCGAGCACGCCCGCGGTGCCGCCGTAGCAGGCGTGCTTGGTCTCGTAGGTGCGGCAGTTCTGCGGCAGCTCCAGCATGCGGTGCAGGTACGCGCTGGCCGCCTTCGAGTGATCCACGCCGGTCTCGGTGCCGATGATGCAGAGGCCGATGGTCGACGGTGAGACGCCCGACTTGTGGAGGACGCGGCGGGCCGCGTTGGCGGCGAGCGCTACGGTGTCCTCGTGCGCCTTGGCGATGGCCATCTTGTTGACGCCGAGGCCGTCGGTGTACTTGGTCGCCGGCACGCCGCGCGCCTCTGCGAGGTCGGCGAGGTCGAGATACCCTTCGGGGATGGCGATGGCGATGGCGTCGATACCGACCTTCTTCATTGTGCGAGGCTCCTTCGTCCGTGGGCGTTGGGTTGCGGGCCAGACCTCAGCAACCGCCGTGCCGAGCCTTGTTGGGCGTGGTTCCGAGAGCAGAGAGGCCGTATCCGCGTATCTGGATGAGCGGATGCGCACGGAGACCGCACGCCTGAGCGATATCGCTCTCGATTTCCGATCGATCCAGCAGGACCGATCGGTATAGTCCGCCGCCATGCAGCTCCGCTCGACCGCGCTCCTCGTCGCGACGCTCGCCGTCGCTGCGGCGTGCAATCAGGACACCTCGCTAACCACCGACGGTCCAACCATTCCCGGCTCGGACGGCGCGACGGGCCAGCCGATCGTCGATCTTGGCGTGACGATCCCGGGCGACGCGATGCTGCCCGCACCCCCCGCGGCGCCCGATCTTCTCGGCGTCTCGAACCCAACCCTGGTCGACGAGCGTCCCTACAACAAGAAGATCCCGGCGAGCTACGACGCCAGCAAGCCGACACCGCTGCTCGTCCTGCTGCACGGCTTCTCCGCTGACTCGCAGCTCCAGGACTTCTACCTCGGGCTCGGGAGCGCCGCGACCGATCGCGGCTGGCTGTTCGCCTATCCCGATGGAACCAAGGATCCGGCGGGGCTGCGCTTCTGGGACGCGACCGACGCGTGCTGCAACTTCGCCGATCCGCCGCAAGACGACGTCGCCTACCTCAACGCGGTGATCGACGACATGAAGGCGCACTACAATGTCGACGGCAAGCGCGTCTATCTGTTCGGCCACTCGAACGGCGGCTTCATGGCCCACCGCATGGCGTGCGACTCCGCAGATCGGATCGCCGGCATCGCCAGCCTGGCGGGCGCGACGTGGGCCGACGACTGGCACTGCGTGCCGGCAAAGCCCGTCGGCGTGCTGCAGATCCACGGAACGCTCGACGCGGTCGTGCTCTACGGCGGGGGCAAGTTCGTCACCGGCGGCGCCAGCTACCCGTCGGCGCGCACCACGACCTCGACCTGGGCCAAGCTCAACGGCTGTGGCGCGCTCGACGACACGAGCGAGCGGCTCGACCTAGAGGCGCTCATCCCCTTCTCGGAGACCAAGGTGGCGCGCGCCAC
>CAZPEY010000051.1:6392-9900 GCA_964585665.1 uncultured Polyangiaceae bacterium
GGGCAGGGGCCGACCCAGCCGAGCCGCTTCTTGTGGTTGCGCCCTTGCGTCGGCCGGGTCGTCGTCGTGTTCTTCGGCATGCCCTCGTCGAGGAAGCGCTCGAGGATTGGGATGTTCCACACCGCCCACAGCACCGCGCCGCTGTCTGGATCGTCGACGACGAGCGCCCAGTGGGTCGCGTCGAGCGGCGGGTGCTGGAGCTCGATCGAGGGCGAGGCGTCGCTGCCGCCGCAGCCGTGCTTGGTGGGCAGCGCGCCGCCATCGGCAAACGCGGTCGAGGCGAGCGCCAGCTGCGCGAACAGGGCGAGGTTCACCATCTGATTAGTCTGCCACGCTTGCAGCGCTTTGCCTCCGTAAAGTACGCTGCCAACGTGTCCGCTATCCGGGAGGCGCTGCACGCGGGGGAGTTCTTCGTCGCGATGCAGCCGATCGTCGACGTCCACACGAAGAAGCTCTTCGCGTACGAGGCGCTGCTTCGCGCCAAGAGCAAGACGTTCGACGGGCCGCTCGCGATTCTCCGGGGCGCCATCGAGCAGCACTGCCTGGGCGAGCTCGGCCGCGCGTTGCGCCAGATGGCGCTCGACGCGGCGCCCAAGACGAACCTCTTCCTCAACATCCACCCCAACGAGTTCGACGAGGGGTGGCTGGTGCGCACCGACGACCCGATCTTCTCGCACGACAGCGACGTGTTCCTCGAGATCACCGAGTCGGTGCCGCTGTCGCACTTCCGCCTGTGCCACTCCGTGCTCAAGGAGCTGCGCGGGCGCGGCGCCTTCCTCGTCGTCGACGATCTCGGGGCCGGCTACTCCAACCTCAAGTACATCGCCGACCTCCACCCTGAGGTGGTCAAGCTCGACCGCGACCTCATCATGAACATCGACAAGCAGCCGCGGCTGCAGGCGCTGATCCGCGCGCTGTCGCGGCTGTGCGTCGACATGGGCGCCAAGGTCGTCGCCGAGGGCGTCGAGACGATCGGGGAGCTGTCGGCGTGCATCGACGCCGGCGTGCACTACGTGCAGGGCTACCTCCTGGCGCGGCCGGCGTTTCCGGCGCCGCAGCATGTCTGGCCGTCGCTGGCGACCCCGCCGCCGATCCCGAAGCCGTAGCCTCGCTCAGACCAGCGGCATCGACTCGAGGCCGATCTTGCGCCGCGCGTCGAGGCAGTGGCGGCCGGCGTTCTCGAAGTCGCGACAGGTGCGCGGTCGGTCGTCGTAGATCGTGCAGTGGTATGGCCCGGGCTTGGGCCCGGCCAGCGCGGTGCAGCGATCGCCGTTGCGCTTCAAGTAGTAGACGAAGCCGTGGACGCCGACGAGCTCGGGGTGGCGCTTGATGACCTTCTCGCGCGGATCGAGGTAGACGGCGTCGTAGGCGGCGCGGCAGCAGGCGCCGCAGCTCTGGCAGTCGAGGCTCGGCTGATGGCGGACACAAGCGCGATCGTCGTCGAGGAGCGCTGGCGCCTCGACGGCGTGGCGACAAAAGCCGTTCTCGCTTCGCCAGGCGCAGGTCACGCAGCGGCGCGCCTCGTCGGCGTGGAGCGGCAGCGCGGTGCGCGCGTGGCGTGGCAGGCCGAGCGCCTGAACCGTCTTGGACAGCGCCTCGGCGAGCACCGGGCGATACGGGCGCGTGTGCGCGAGCATCGCCGCCGCCTGCGCCAGGCCGAGCACGTCGCCCGCGGCGCTGGTCTCCTCGGGGCGGAGCGCGGCGCCGACCGGATCGAGCGGTCGCTCTGGCAGCGACTCGTAGAACGGCCGCTCCGGCGTCGTCGGGTGGAGGCGCCGGCGCAGGCCGTAGCCGTCGAGCAGATGCGCCTGCAGCCGCAGGCAGGCGAGCTCGCGCCACAGATCCTCGCCGGTGGTGTTGTCGAGACCCCAGTCCGGATCGTGCCAGCGCGCCTCGCCCTGGACGAGGCCGTGACAGAGCTCGTGCAAGATCAGCTGGCCGAGTCGATCGTCCTCGTCGAGGTGCTCGTCGTCGGCGATGTGCAGGTTGCGCCCGTCGTAATAGACGTACGAGTCGCCGCCGCGCACGACCTCGATGCCGAGGCTGCGGGCCGCTTCGATCCAGATCGGGCCGAGCTCGGGGTCGCGCATCGCCGTATACAAATCTTCATACATGGGTGGTTGCCAGCCACAAGCCCCGAAATTATGGTCCGGGCGAATGTCGCCCCGCCTGCGGCACGCCTTGGCGTGCCTCGCCATCGTGCCGTTGTCGTCGCTGCTGACGGTCGGGGGCTGCGCCAAGCCGCCCGATCCGAAGAGCAAGCTGCGCCCGCCGCCGCACGTCATCGTCAAGAAGGTCGAGGTGCGCGACGTCGATCTCGAGGTGCGCGCGCCGGTCGATCTGCGCGCCGTGCTGCAGACCGACGTGTACTCGAAGACCCTCGGCTACGTCGACGCCGTGCTGGTCGACCGCGGCGATCGCGTGCGGCGCGGTCAGACGGTCGCCCTGGTGCGGCCGAGCGACCTGCCGGATCAGCTGGCGGCGGCGCGCGGCTCGCTGCTGCAGGTCCAGGCGACGCTCGCCATGGCCAGGACCAGCGTCGAACGCAACCAGAAGCTCGCGCCCGCCGGGTTGGTGTCGCAGCAGGAGCTCGACCAGAGCCGGGCCAGCCTCGCGTCGGCCGAGGCCTCGCAGGCGGCGGTGCAGTCGCAGGTGGCGGCGCTGGCGACGCGGCTTGGCGAGACGCGGCTCGTCGCGCCGATCGACGGCGTGGTCCTGACGAGGCGTCTCGATCCAGGCGCGCTCGTCGGGCAGGCGGGCGCAGGATCGCTGCTGACGATCGGCGAAGTCGACCAGCTGCGCGTCTTCATCGCCGTCGGCGAGCGCCAGTCGGTCGACCTGCGCGTCGGGCAGGAGGCCTACGTCAACGTCGACGCGCTGCCCGACAAGCGGTTCTCGGGCAAGGTCGTGCGCATCGCGCCAGGGTTCGACGCGGCGACGCGCACCCTCGAGGCCGAGGTGCGGATCGACAACAAGAGCGGCGTGCTGCGGCCGGGGATGTACGGGCGCGGCGCGATCCTGGTTGGGCGACACGCCGGCGCGATCGTGCTGCCGGTCAGCGCGGTACAGATCATCGACGACAAGGCGATCGTCTTCGTGCTCGACGGCGAGGTGGTGCGCCGCAAGGTCGTCAAGGTCGGCTTCGATGGTGGCGACTGGCTCGAGATCACCGAGGGGGTCGCGCCGGGGAGCGAGGTCGTGATCGCGGGGCTCGAGGCGCTCTCGGACGGGACCAAGGTGCGCGTCGAGCGCGGCGTCGATCCGTTCAACGGGACCAAGGGGCCGAGCAAGTAGATGTGGCTGACTCGGCTCGCGCTGGCGAACCCGGTGCTGATCCTGATGATGTCGCTGATGGCGAGCGTGCTCGGGCTCGTCTCCCTCGGCAGGCTGTCGGTCGATCTCTTCCCGCCGATCGACATCCCGGTGGTGCGCGTCGCGACCTTCTACTCCGGCGCTGGACCCGAGGACATCGAGAAGGGCATCACGCAGCCGATCGAGCGCGCCGTCA
>CAZPEY010000051.1:9910-21057 GCA_964585665.1 uncultured Polyangiaceae bacterium
ACGCCGGGCATCGATCGCGTCGAGAGCCAGTCACGCCAGGGCGTCTCCGTCGTGAGCGCCTGGTTTCAGCCTGGCACCAACCTCGACAACGCGCAGTTCGAGGTGTCGCAGCGAGTCTCGCAGATCCTGAACACGCTGCCGCCAGGCATCCAGCAGCCGTTCATCTTGAAGTTCGACGTGACCAACATCCCGGTCGCGCAGGTCGCGGTCTACGCCGATGATCTCGACGAGAAGCGCCTGTTCGATCTGGCCTACAACGTCATCGAGCCGCAGCTCGAGCGCCTGCCCGGCGTCGCCTCGGCGACGGTCGGCGGCGGCAAGACGCGCGAGATCGAGGTGCGGGTGCACCGCGACGCCCTGCGCGCCCGCGGCGTCGCGATCCTCGACGTGCTGTCGACGGTGCGTCAGTCGAACCTGCTCTTGCCGAGCGGACACATCAAGGCCGGCGAGCGGGACTACAACGTGTTCGCCAACTCGGTCGTCGAGGATCCGCGCGAGCTCAACCGACTGATCGTCCAGAACACGCCCAGCGGACCGGTGCGCCTCTCGGACGTCGCTGAGATCGTCGACGGCACCGCCGAACAGAGCGAGATCGTGCGGATCAACGGGCGGCGCGGCGTCTATCTGCGGGTGCTCAAGCAGCCGGGCGCGAACACGATCGGCGTCGTCGATTCGCTGCGCACCAAGATCCAGAACCTGCGCGGCGTGCCGGACTCGGTGCGCTGCCAGATCTCGTTCGATCAATCGACGTACATCCGCGCCGCGGTCAAGTCGCTGGAGCACGAGGCGGTGCAGGGCGGCCTGTTGGCGATCGTCGTCATCCTGTTCTTCCTCCTGTCGATGCGGGCCACGGCGATCGTCGCGGTCGCGATCCCGCTGTCGATCATCGCGACCTTCGTGCTGCTCTACTTCACCGGGCAGTCGCTCAACATCTTCACGCTCGGCGGGCTGGCGCTCGGCGTCGGCCGCCGGGTCGACGACTCGCTCGTGGAGCTCGAGACCATCCTGCGCCACCTCGACAAGGGGCAGAACCGACGGCAGGCGGTGCTCGCGGCGGCGCAGGAGGTCGCGATGCCGATCCTCGTCTCGACGATCACCACGATCGTCGTGTTCTTCCCGGTGCTGTTCCTGTTCGGCGTCATCCGCAACCTGTTCATCCCGCTCGCGATGACGATCAGCTTCGCGCTCATCATGAGCTTCTTCGTCTCGCGCACGGTCACGCCGCTGCTCTGCTTCTACCTCCTCAAGGCCGAGCACCACGGCGCCGAGGCGCGCGGCATCGCCAAGACGATCGGCGGCTGGCTCGATCGGATGGAAGCGCGCTACGAGGCGATGCTGCGCTGGGTGCTGCAGCACCGCGCGATCACGATCGGCGGCATCGGCGTCTTCTTCGTCGCCTCGATGGCGCTCGGTCGCCTCGTCGGGACCGAGTTCTTCCCCGACAGCGATGAGGCGCAGTTCAGCGTGATCTACAAGGGCCCGATCGCAGCGCGGGTCGAGAAGACCGAGGAGATCAGCAAGCGGATCGAGGCGGCGGTCCAGAAGGTGTTCGGCGGGGCGTCGCCGAAGTACACGACGATGCTGTCCTCCAACGGCCTGCCGCTCGGTCGCACCGCGATCTTCGCCGCCAACGCCGGGCCGCACGCGGGCAACATCGGCGTCAACCTGGTGAGCAAGGGGCAGCGCGACTTCTCCGACGTGCAGGCCGCCGAGAAGCTGCGCGCCGAGCTGCGCGATCAGATGCCTGGCGTGCAGCTGTTCTTCTCGACGGGCGGCATCGTCAAGCGCATCCTGAACTTCGGCGCGCAGGCGCCCATCGACGTCGAGATCGTCGGCTACGATCTCGAGGAGGGTTCCCGCTACGCCAAGGTGCTGCAGAAGAAGCTGCGCGAGCTCAACGGCAATGGCGGGCAGCCGCTGCTCACCGACCTGCAGATCTCGCGCGACGACAAGTACCCCGAGCTCGATATCGCGGTCGATCGCGAGAAGGCCGGCACGCTCGGGCTCACCGAGCAGCAGATCGGCCAGACGGTGCTCGCCAGCCTGGTCGGAACCTCCGGCTTCGCGCCGGTGCCGTATACCGATCCGAAGACCGGCAACGAGTACCAGATCAACGTCAAGCTCGCCGAGCGGTTCCGTGACGAGGTCGCCGAGGTCGGCGAGCTATTCGTGCGCTCTCCGACAGGTGGCTTGGTGGCGCTCGACAGCGTCGCCAAGATCAAGCGCAACGCCTCGGCCATCGCGATCGGCCGCAAGTACATGCAGCGCATCATCGACGTGACGGCGAACGTCGCGCCTGGACAGGATCTCGGCCTCGCGAGCCGCGAGGTGGCGCGCGTCATGGCAGAGAACCCGCCGCCCGAGGGCTTCACCGTACAGCAGACGGGACAGGTCGAGGCGCAGAAGGACGCGTTCTCGGGCCTGCTCTTCGCCGGCGTGATGGCGCTGCTGCTCGTCTACATGGTGCTCGCGTCGCAGTTCAAATCGCTGGTCGACCCGCTGGTGATCATGTTCTCGGTGCCGCTCGGCCTGGGCGGCGTGTTCCTGGCCCTCCTCGTGACCGGCACGACGCTGTCGGTGAACAGCTTCATGGGCATCATCATGATGATCGGCATCGTCGTCTCGAACGGCGTGCTGCTCGTCGACTTCGCCAACGTGCTGCGGCGCCGCGGCGAGTCGCTGGTGGACGCGACCGTCGTCGCCGGGCGGACACGCCTGCGGCCGATCCTGATGACGACCATCGCGACGATCTTCGGCCTCTTGCCGATGGCGCTCGGCATGGGCGAGGGCAGCGAAGCGAACCTGCCGCTGGCCCGCGCCGTGATCGGCGGCCTCACGGTCTCGACGGTGTTCACGCTGTTCCTGATTCCGGCGCTCTACACGGTGCTCGAGGGCTGGAAGCGGCCAGGCAACTTCGACGATGCGGACGACGAGACAGAGGGCGGCTATGCGCGCTAGCGTCGGGCTCGTGGTCCTCGCGCTCTGGATCTCCTTTGGGCGCGGGGCGGCGGCGGCCGACGAGCAGCGCCTGACCTTCGAGCGGGCGGTGGCGACGGCGCTCGACCGCAACCCGAGCGCCCAGGTCACGCAGGCCGAGATCGAGCGCGCCTCGGCGCTGCTCTGGCAGACGCGCGCCGGGTCGCTGCCGACGCTGAGCGCCAACCTCAACTACGCGCTCCTCGACGGCGATCGCAAGATTGGCGATCGCGTCGTCGCCGGGCGCAACTCGGTGCAGCTCAACGCCAACCTCGTCGTCCCGCTGGTGCAGCCGGCGCGCTGGGCCGCCTGGGTGCGCGGCAAGGACAACGTCGCCGTCGCAGAGTGGGCGAACCAGGAGCAGCGCCGCCTGCTCGCGATCGCCGCCGCGCGGGCCTACCTGACGGTGCTGGCGCAGCAGCGCGCGGTGCTGACGTCGGAGGCGGCGCTCAAGACGGCGCGCGCTCACGCTGAGTTCGCGCAGCAGCGCTTCGCCGGCGGGGTCGGCAATCGGCTCGACGTGGTGCGCGCCGAGCAAGAGGTCGCGGCCAGCGAGGTGCAGCTGGCTGGCGCGCGCGTCGCGCTCCGCCGCGCGCAAGAGGCGCTCGGCGTGCTGGTCGGCGTCGACGGGCCGGTCGACGCCGATGGGGAGCCGACGTGGAAGGGCGGCGCGGCGGGAGAGCCCAAGCTCGCCGAGCGCAGCGACGTGCGCGCCGCGGCGGCTCGCCTGTACGCCGCGCGGCGTGTGCGTCGGCACGGCTGGGTCGATTTCCTGCCGACGGCGAACCTGACGTTCATTCCGTTCTTTCAAGATCCCGCGACGATCACCAACCCGCAGCTCGGCTGGCAGCTCCAGCTCGGCCTCTCGTGGGCGATCTTCGATGGAGGGCTGCGCTACGGCCAGCATCGCGAGCGGCGCGTGCTCGAGCAGCAGTCGGCGCTGCAGCTCCTCGCTACCGAGCGCCAGGCGGGCTCCGAGGTGCGCGTCGCGCGCTTCGCGCTCGAGGGGGCCCAGCAGGCCCTCGTCGCGGCGAAGCGGTCGACCGCGCTGCTCCACGAAGCACTGCAGCTCGCGACGCTCGCGTATCGCGTCGGCGCGACGACGAACCTCGAGGTGATCGACGCGGAGCGGCGCGCCCGCGACGCGGACCTCGCGGCGATCGGCGCCGAGGACGCGGCGCGCCAGGCGACACTCGAGCTCTTGTCGAGCGAGGGGCGCTTTCCGTAGCGCGACGTCGGTAGTACCATCCTCCACATGGCCGGTTTCGACGAGGAGCGCTTCGCCGCGCAGCAAAGAGCGCGCCTGGCCGAGCTGCTTCGGGTAGGCCTCATCGCGGGCGGCGTGCTGTTTCCGCTGTTCGCCGTCTGGGAGACCTACGTCGCAGGCGATCACTTCGTCGGTGCTGCGTTGAGGACGCGCCTCGTCTGCGGGACGCTGTTGCTGGCGCTCGTGCCGCTGCTGCGCTGGCCGCTGCTGGCCAGACGCGGGGAGGTGATCCTGATCGCCGCGGCGGCGATCGGCGGCGTCGGTGTGGCGCACCTGTCGACGCTGTTGCCGAGCGCCACCACGCACGCGGTGGGCGCGCTCGCGCTGACGACGCTCGGCATCCTCGTCGTGGCGACGACCTTTCGGCAGACCGTGATGGCGCTGGCGGCCTATCTCCTCGCGGCCAACCTCGTGCTCTGGCGTGCCGGGTTTCCGCAGCTCCTCGAAGTCGACTTCTTCGTCGGCGCGAGCGCGGCGGCGGCGTGCTTGATGGCGCTGTTGTTCGAGCACAACGCGCGACGCGCTTTCCAGGCGACGCTCGAGCTCGACGAGGAGCGCCGCCACCTGCAGCAGCTCGCCACGATCGACCCGCTGACCAGCGTCGACAATCGCCGCAGCTTTCTGCAGAAGGGCGACTACCACGTGCGCGCGGCGCAGCGCTACTTGCGCCCGCTGTCGCTCATGCGCATCGACATCGATCACTTCAAGGCGATCAACGATGAGCACGGCCATCACGTCGGAGATCTGACCCTGCGCACGCTGGCACAGGCGGTGGGCAAGTTGATCCGGACGGCCGACGTGCTCGGGCGGATCGGCGGCGAAGAGTTTGGACTGGTGCTGCCGGAGACCGATGCGATCGCGGCGGCGCGGCTCGCGGAGCGCTTGCGCAAGCAGCTCGAGGCGATCGAGGTCGATCTGTCGCCCGGCTGCGTGCAGTTCACGGTCTCCGTCGGAGTGACGAGCATCTCCTCCAAGGAGGACTCGCTCGAGGTGCTGCTGCAGCGGGCCGATCGGGCGCTCTTCGAGGCCAAGCGCGGCGGGCGCAACCGGGTCCGAGTCACGACATGACGCGCGGCCTTGGCGGGACGACCATCTTCACCGAGATGACGCAGCTCGCGAACCAGCACGGCGCGGTGAACCTCGCGCAGGGGTTTCCCGATTTTCCTGGGCCGGCGTTCGTGCGGCAGGCCGCGATCGAAGCGCTGCAGGCCGAGCACGATCAGTACGCGCCGATGATCGGTCTGCCGTCGCTGCGCGCAGCGGTCGTGGTCCATCGGCAGCGCTTCTCTGGGATCGCCTACGACGCCGACACGCAGGTCCTGGTTGGCTGTGGGGCGGTCGAGCTGCTGACGTCGAGCCTGCTGGCGCTCTGCGGGCCGGACGCAGGCGTGCTCCTCCTCGAGCCGTTCTACGACTCCTACCTGGCGGCGGCGCAGCTCGCGTCCGCGCCGGTGCGCACCGTGCGGCTCGCGCCGCCCGCGTTTCGCCTCGACGAGGAGGCGCTGGCGGCCGCGCTCGCGGCGCGCGGCGTGCGGGTGCTGGTGCTCAACCAGCCGCACAACCCGACGGGGCGGGTCTTCGATCGCGACGAGCTGGCCGCGATCGCACGCCTCGCGGTCCGGCACGATCTGGTCGTGATCTGTGACGAGGTGTACGAGCACCTCGTCTACGATCGCCCCTTCGTGTCGCTGAGCACCCTG
The DNA here is from genome assembly GCA_964585665.1 of uncultured Polyangiaceae bacterium. Lineage (GTDB taxonomy): Bacteria > Myxococcota_A > Polyangia > Palsa-1104 > Palsa-1104 > CAZPEY01. Next base: position 15,854 of record CAZPEY010000051.1, read on the forward strand.
CCGCAGATGGCCGAGCGAACGCTGGTCATCTCGGGCATGTCCAAGACCTTCTCGTTCACCGGCTGGCGACTCGGCTGGATGACCGGACCGGCGCACCTCGTCGCGGCGGTGCGCGCGGTGCACCAGTTCGTGACGTTCGCGGCGCCGACGCCGCTGCAGCACGCAGCGACGGTCGCGCTCGGTGCCGGGGACGACTACTACCGAACCCTGCAGCGCGAGTTTGCGGCGCGGCGCAGCAAGCTCGGACGAGCGCTCGAGGCGATCGGGTTCGAGGTCTACTGGCCCGAGGGCGCCTACTTCATCTGCGCTGGCTTCTCGCGCCTGTGGGAGGACGACGACGTCACCGTGTGTCGCCGGCTGACGACCGAGATCGGCGTGGCGGCGATCCCTCCCAGCGCGTTCTTCGTCGACAAGGCGCCGCAGCCCTACGTGCGCTTCACCTTCGCCAAGCGCGACGCGACGCTCGATGCGGCGATCGAGCGGCTACAGAGGATCTCGATGCGATGAAGCTCGTCACGATTCCAGAGGAGCCACTCCACACCCCCCGCGCGACGGCGGTCGTGCCGATGCGCTACGAGGACATCGCGCAGGACGGTCGGATGCTGCTCGAGTTCGGCGGCAAGGGGATCGGCGAGGTGGTCTGGCGGGAGCTGCTCGAGAAGGCCCCGCAGCGCGACCTGATGATCAGCACAGGCATCGTGCCGATCCTGACGCGCTACACGGTCGTGGGGGGCACCGGGCCGTTCTCGGTCAACGCGCAGGTCACCGGCGCGGGGACGTACGCGCTCGGGCAGGACGGCGAGCGCGTGTACCTCGACATGTGGACGACGCTGCTGGCGAGCCACGGCTCGTCGTGGGAGGCGCAGCCGGATCGGGGCGGGCCGCCCGTGGTGGCGCTGTCGACGTTCGCCGAGCACGTCATGACGCGGCTGTTCGCGCCGCCCAACGAGCGCAAGGTCTCGTCGCTGCCCGGCATCGATCTCGATCCGCGACGCTTCGCGCTGCCGGATCGCGAGGCGATGCTGGTGCTGCCCGAGCGCGCCGAGCCGCTCGACGCGGAGCTGCGGCCGGACAGCGTGCCGTGGGTGTTCGGGCTGCGGCACACCGACTCGAATCAGCACGTCAACTCGCTCGTGTATCCGCAGCTCTTCGAAGAAGCGCTGCTGCGACGCGCCCTCGAGCTCGGTCGGTCGACGAGCGTGCTGGCGACGGAGATCGACTGCGCGTATCGGAAGCCGTGCTTTGCGGGGGATGTGGTGCGGTGGTGGTTGCGGGCGTTCCTCCTCGACGGGCAGCTCGGAGCGGTCGGGGTGTTGGTGGAGGAGGGCGCGACGCCGCATGACGACCGGCGGCGACCGCGGACGTACGCTCGGCTGCTGATGGCGTGAGCGGCTTTCGGCGGGCGCGCCCCGTCGCCTCGAGCTTTCCGGTTTACTTCCGGCGAGGATTTCCGGAGATTGCATCGATGTCGTCGGCGATGTTGCGTCTCGTGGTTGCCTTCCTGCTCCCGCTCTCCCTCGGCTGCGGCGGCAAGATCACCGCCGGTCATTCCGTCGACAACGGCGCGCCCGATCTGATCGCGCCTGCCGTCGACATGGTCAATCAACTTGACCAAGCGCCCCCGACCGTCGACATGGCCCCGGCCGGTCAGACGAAGTTCGCCGACTGGACCCCGACCGCCAAGGGCCTCTGGATCTGGTACTGGGACTACATCGGCAAGACCCCCGCCGAGGCGGCGCAGATCGCCGCCGATCTCGGCGTCGGCTACGTCCTCATCAAGTCGGGCCAGGACGCGAACCAGTGGGCCGATCGCTACAACGCCGCGTCGGTCGCCGAGTTCACCAAGCGCGGCATCCGCGTCCTCGCCTGGCCCTACATCACGACGAGCAACATCCCCGGCTCCATCGACGCGGCGGTCAAGGCCGCCAACATCCCCGGCACCGATGGGCTCGTGCTCGACGTCGAGATCGAGTGGGAGGAAGGCGGCGATCACAGCAAGGACGCCGAGACGCTGTGCAAGGGCATCCGCGCTGGCGCCCCCGACGCCTTCCTCGGCTACACCTCCTGGGGCTGGGTCGGCTACCACGCCACCAAGTTCCCGTTCACCGCCTTTGACACCTACTGCGGCGACGGCTACTTCGCGCAGGTCTACTTCAGCGATCGGGGCGTGTCGTGGGACGGCACCAAGGGCCTGCCGCAGGCGCTTCAGATGTACCAGGACAGCAAGCTGCAGGCGCCGCTCTGGATCGTGTATTCGAACGACGACGTCTACGGCACGATGGACGGCCCGACGACGCAGGACCTCAACGACGCCTTCGATGCTGGAGGTACGCGCGTGTCGTTGTGGGAATTCCCGGGGAAGAGCTGGCCAGAGAAGCTCGATCAGTTGTACGATCTCCACTGGGACAATCCATGAACAACGACGCACAGGCCCAGCAGACTCGCGCCGCTTGGATCGTGATCGGGAGTTCGACGCTGATGATCCTCGGCGGCGTTCTGCTCTACTTCGGTCGCTGACCCGCAGCGCTAGTCACTCGAACTGAATTCTAGTATGAGGAGGGCATGTCGCTCCTCGGGAATTCGTTCGCCGGTCGTCGGGTCGTCGTCACGGGAGGTGCCGGCGCGCTCGGCGCTGGCGTCTGTCGCGCGCTCGTCGAGGCCGGCGCCGCGGTGGTCGTGCCGCTCGTCGACGATCGGGCTGGCGATCTGCCGGCCCTCGGCGCCGAAGTGCGCAGCCACGTCAACCTCCTCGACGAGGCCGCCGTCGAGCAGTTCTACGCGTCGGTAGGGCCGCTCTGGGCGTCGATCCACCTCGCCGGCGGCTTCGCGATGGCGCCGGTCGTCTCGACCAGCCTCGCCGACTTTCGCGGCCAGCTCGAGCTCAACGCGACGACCTGCTTTCTCGCCTGCCGCGAGGCGGTGCGGGCCATTCGCCTCGGCGGCGCGGGCGGTCGCATCGTCAACGTCTCGGCGCGCGCGGCGGTGCGGCCGACGGCGAACATGAGCGCGTACATCGCCAGCAAGGGCGCGGTCGCGGCGCTCACCCAGGCGCTCGCCGCGGAGCTCGTCGACGAGAACATCCTGGTCAACGCGGTGCTGCCGTCGATCATCGACACGCCCGCCAACCGCCGCAGCATGCCCGACGCCGATCACGCGCGCTGGCCGACGCCCGCCGAGCTCGCCGCGACGATCTTGCACCTCGCCTCGCCCGCCAACACGCTGCAGTCCGGCGCGCTCGTGCCGGTCTACGGGCGGGCATGAGCCGCGCTGTCCTCGCGCTGCTCGGTACGCTCTGCCTCGTCGGCTGCGAGGGCGGTAGCGCGCGCAACCACGGCGGCGGCACCGATCTGGCTGGGAGCCAGGTCGATCTCCAGTCGTGCACGACGGGCGCCAAGCGCTGCGATGGCACGACCTTCTATCTCTGCGACTCGACGGGGCGCGAGGTGCTCGTCGAAGACTGCGCGCAGCGCAGCGACGCGCCCGTTTGTGTCGATGGCTACGGCTGCCGCGCCTGTCAGCCAGACAGCAAGCGCTGCTCGGCCGACGCCAAGCAGATCGAGACCTGCGCCGCCGACGGCACCGCCTATGCTGCCAGCGAGGACTGCACGACGAGCGGCGGCGTCTGCGACAGCGGGCTTTGCGTCGAGCGGTGCACCAACGAAGCCAGCTACCTCGGCTGCAGCTATCTGGCGGTCCCGCTGGCCAACAGCCAGCTCGACGCGTCCTTCCCATACGCGGTCGTCCTCGCCAATCCGCAGAGCTATGCTGTCACGGCGACGATCACCGGCGGCTCCCTCGGCTCGCCCAAGCAGGTCCTGCTCGAGCCGCGCGGCATGAGCGGCGACGTGCAGACCGTCGAGCTACCGTGGGTGAGCAAGCTGCTGCAGAAGCGCTCGCAGTGCTACCAGTCCGGCGCGACCGATCCGCTCGACTGCGTGGCGCGCTCGGCGGACGTGCCAGGCGGCGCGTACCAGATCAAGAGCGACGGGCCGATCGCGGCCTATCAGTTCAACCCGCTGCGCTACGTCCAGACCGGACTCTCGCTCAAGTACTCCTACTCGAACGATGCCTCGCTGCTGCTCCCCGAGGTCGCGCTCGGCAAGCACTACCTCGCGCTGACCTACGGCAACTGGAGCAACGAGACGCTCGGGCCGTACAGCGAGAACGTCACGCTCATCCACGGTGGCCTCGTCGCGATCGCCGCCACGACCAACGCGACGACCGTGACGGTGCAGCTCACCGCGACGGTGTACGACCCGGCCAACGAGTCCGCCGAGCTGGCGCCTGGCACCTACGACTTCACCCTCGATCGCGGCGAGGTGCTGCAGCTCCTCGGCAAGAAGGGCAGCGAAGATCTGACCGGCACACGCATCGTCGCCTCTTCGCCGGTCGCCACCTTCGTCGGCCACGACTGCACGCAGATCCCCGACGGGCGCCCGGCCTGCGACCATCTCGAAGAGCAGCTCTTGCCGCAGCAGGCGTGGGGCAAAGCCTACGCGGTCAGTCCGCTCCGCGTGCGCAGCGCCGACGAGGTCAGCGTCGTGAGAATTCTTTCGCAGAGCAGCAATAATCAGCTCGCGTTCGACGGCATCACGCCACCGCCGGCCTGCGCGGCGCCGCTCGGCAACGGACAGTGGTGCGAGTTCGAGAGCGCGACGCCGTTCCAGGTCTCGGCCGCCGGCTCCTTCCTCGTCGCGCAGTTCATGCGCGGCCAGGGCGATCCGCCGCACAAGGACGAGATCTGCGTGCTGCACAAGAGCGACAGCGAGTGCGCCGCGTTCACCGGCGGGCCGCAGCAGTGGTGCAGCGTCCACTACACCGATCCGCTGTGCGAGGGCTACATCAAGTGGTGTAGCTACAACCCGTCGCACGCCTCGTGTCAGGGCGATCCCGGCATGGTCTTCGAGGCGCCGATCGCGCAGTACCGGTCGAGCTACGACCTGCTGGTTCCGTCGACGTATCCAGTCAACCGGCTCAACGTCGTCGCGCCGACCGGCAGCAACGTCACGCTCGACGGCACGCCCCTTCCGACGGTCACCGACGTGCAGAAGTCGACGATCGGCGCGGGCTTCGACCTCTACGTGCTGCCGGTCTCCTCGGGACGCCATCACCTCGACGCGGCCGACGGCAGCCGCTTCGGCGTCAAGGTCTACGGCGTCGCGACGTACACCTCGTACGTCTACGCGGGCGGCCTCGATCTCGAG
>CAZPEY010000052.1:0-1184 GCA_964585665.1 uncultured Polyangiaceae bacterium
ATCGAGTGCAAGCCCGGCTGGACCCTCACCGGCGGCGGCTGCGTCGAGCAGGTCCTCGAGATCGTCGCCGAGCCGATGAGCGGCAAGCAGACCTCATACGAGATCGAGGTACGCGCCGGGGATCGAACCTATCGCTGTCCGGATCGCGTCGAGCCCGGTCGAGCTTGCCGCCTCGGCGGCATCGCGCCCGGCTCCATCGCGATCAAGGTCGACGGCCACTGGTTCGATGCGACCAACGGCCTGGTGCGAACGCCCGGTCGGCGCACGCGCCTCTGCTTTGTGCAGTGGGAGGCGAGCTATCGCTGCTTCACCTTGGGTTCCTCGACGGGTCCGCCGCTGCTCGGCGCGGGATCGACGATCCTGTCGGTCAAGCACAAGGCCGGTGTGCCGTCCCGGCTCGCCGTCGTGGCGCCTGGCATCGCGGGGCTCGCCCTCGGCCTCGGCGGCCTCGCGCTCGGAGCCGTCAACCTCGGCCTCGACGCGACCAGCAAGCGAGGAGGCTTCCTGCCGCACACGGCGAGCATCGGCCTTGCCGGAGCCGGCGGCGGCCTGATCGCGTTGACAGTGCCCGTCTTGATCTGGGCCGCGCGCGCCAAGATCGAGGTCGAGTGGATCGAGACCAGGCCTGGCCCGACCTCCGCAGCCCCGGCGCCGCGCCGCCTGCCGAGCGCCAGCGTCGCGCCGCTGCCCGGCGGAGCCTACCTCGACGTGCGCGTCTCGTTCTGAGAGATCAGGCGCGCGACCTTCTCGCCACAGCGCACCGCGCCCTCGACCCACGGGTGGTTGAGGTAGTCGCCGCACAGCCAGACGCGGCCATCGCCCTGGCCCCTCGACCAGAACTCGGCGACGCGCGTCACCTGCCCGACGCCGTAGATCGGCAGCGCCTCGGGCCAGCGCTGCACGAGGAGCGGCGCGAGGTGCCCGGCATAGCGCGGAAAGAGCCGCCCGACCTCCGCTGCGACGACCGAGTGAATTGTCGCGTCGGAGGACGCCAGCAGACCGCGCGCCGCCTCTTCGTGGAGAAAGACGCTGAAGACACAGTGCCGCCCGTCACTCGAACCCTTGGCCGTCTCGTTCGACAGCGCGCACACCAGCTCGCTCTCGACGAACGGCACCCAGATGCCTTCGAAGTCAGCCGCGATCGCGCACGGCACGAGGACGCAACAGACGATGGTGCACGAGGC
>CAZPEY010000052.1:1284-21030 GCA_964585665.1 uncultured Polyangiaceae bacterium
CCGCGCGCCACGAGCAGCGCCGCGAGCGCCTCGAAGTACTTGACGCTCATCTTGCGAGCGCCGTGAAAGTGGAACGTCCGGATGAAGCTATCGACGACATAGTCGGTCGCCTCGTCCCCCATCCGGCGCCGCGAGAAGGTCTCGAGATCCTCGACGTCGAGCGACTCGCCACCGAGAGAGAGGTCGAAGAAGTCGAGATCGTCGCGCCAGCGCCACGCCCGCACCAGCTCGACGAACAGTCGGATCCGCCCCGCAAGGTCGATGCCGCGATAGCGCAGGACATCGAACGCGCTCTTGGGTGAGAAGCTCGACAGCGCATGATCGCGCAACACGCCGCCCGGCCCGGCCTCGAGCGCGAACCACTGCTCGGCGAGGCCGACCTCCTCGATCAGGGCACGGGTGCGATCGTAGTGTTCGAGCAGCATGTGAGCCCCGAGATCGATCGAGAAGCCGCCCGCGGTCAGCGTCCCCATCCGTCCGCCCGGGTAGCGCTCGGCCTCGAACACCTCGACGACCCAGCCGGCCTGAACGAGGCGCCACGCGGCCGTCAGCCCGGCGATGCCCGCGCCGACGACGCCGATGCGCCGCGCGCCGCTCAAGCGTCGCTCCGCGACCGCAGCACCTGATCGTACAGCCGCATGCCCGAGCCGATCGTGCCGCCGATGCTCGGGTAACCCGCCGAGGCGTTGACCAGGAACAGATTCGGGATCGGCGTCTCGAAGTCGACGCGACTCGCCATCTGCGCCGGAGTCAACGCGGTGCCGTAGGCGTTGCCGCGCGGCGCGCGACAGAACTCGGCGTTGGTCAGCGGCGTGCCGGCGACGCGCATCGCGAGGTGCTTGCGCAGGTTCGGCACGTAGTGCTGCTCGAGCACCTCGAAGATGCGATCGCGAATCGCCAGCTTCGCCTTGGTGTACGCCGCCCTGCTCTCGGCCCGCAGCCGCTGAAAGTAGCCGTAGTCGCACGCCGTCGCGACCTCGAGGATCTGCTCGCCCGGCGGCGCGAGCCCCGGCTCGCTCGAGTGCAGGGTCGGGGTCGCCAGAAACAGCCACGGGTTGGACAGATCGTGCCCGACGAGCTGATCGCGGTACATGCGGTTGAGGTCGTCGTGCGGGTAGTGCCACACGTTCCACGATCCGAACCCGTGCTCGCGCAGATCGAGGTTCTTGAGGCCGAGGTACATCGTGAACGTGCTGCAGGAGTAGTCGTAGTCGACCTGACGCCGATAGCGTCTCGGCCACTCGGCGCCCTGGACGAGGCTGACCGTGCGCGCGGGATCGATGTTCGAGATGTAGCGCCGCGCGGCATAGCGCTCGCCGCCCTTGGTTTCGACTCCGACGACCCGGCCCGCATCGACGACGATGCGCCCGATCTCTCGGTCGAGCAGCACCGCGCAGCCCGGCTGGGCGCGGATCGTCGCGACGATCGAGTCGATGAAGTGCGCGAAGTGCTTCTCCGGGTAGTAGGCGCCGCGGCCGTAGTTGTCGATCAGCGAGACGTGCAGGAGCAGCGAGACCTCCTCGGGCGGTAGCAGGTAGTCACCCGACTGTCCTGCGAGCACCGCCTGGAGGAGCCGCGGCATCGCCAGCTGATCGTAGAGCCGCTGCAGCGTGAACGAACGGTAGCGGAGCAACCTGGGGAACCGCAGCGGCGCGCTCAGGACGTCGCGCCACGTGATCTTGTCCGGCAGCGCCGCCAGCTCGTCGGCGATCCCCGCGACGATGTCGAAGTACTGCTGGAGCGGCCCGGCCGCCTCGGGAAATCGCGCGATCAGCCGATCGCGGTGCGCCGGAAAGCCGCTCGGGATCCGGAAGCGCTCGCCCGCGACGACGATCTGATCGAAGCCGTCCGGATCGAGGCGATGAAAGGCGATCTCGTCGACGAGGCCGATCCGCTCGAGGAAGCGATGGATCGTGCCGCCTTCGCCACAGCCGAAGATGTAGTGGACCTGCGCGCAGAAGCGGTACTTGCCCATCGCAAACGTGTGCGCATAGCCGCCGGGCTGGTCGTGGGCCTCGAGCACGACCACGCGCCGCCCCGCCTTGGCGAGCAGCGCCCCGACGGTGAGGCCGGCCATGCCGGCGCCAAGGATCAGATCGTCACAGTCGGACTCCGAGGCGGTCATGGGCGGGAGCTTGGCACGATCCGGCGCGACCGTCACAAGCTGCCGACGACGGCCCGCACCGTCTCGGGCCAGAGCACGACGTGGGGGGGGAGCTGTTGCAGCAGCGCCTCGTGCGCCTTGCCGAGGCCCGGCAACACCGCTCTCAGCTCGACCTCGACCGGGGCCGCGCCGCGCAGGCGAACCTCGATGGTCTCATCGATCGGTGGCGGACCGCTGAAGAACACGACGTGCCGGCCCTCGATCGCCGGCTCGGTCGGCAACGCGGACGTCAGCGACCAGCCCGCCAGTCGATCACTCGGGAGGAGCAGCAGCAGATGCGGGGTCCGGCCGATCAGCCGCAGCTTGACCAGGCGAGCGCCGTCCGGCTGCACGACGCTCTGCACCACGTCGAGGGTCGGAGCCTCGATCGCCGGCGGCGACGCAGGCGCCTCGTGGGTCGACGGTGGCAACGGGAACAGGATCGGCGTCCAGTCCGGGCGTGCGGCGGCGATCCCGGTCACGCGCGCGACGTCGCGATCGAGCGGCAGCCCGTCGAGCGCGCTGAGCGCGATGGCGCTCCGCCCCTTGTGCTCGAGGTGCACCGCCGCCAACCGTCGCGGGGCGCTGGCCGAGAACGGCGGCTGCGTCACCAGCAGCCCGGCGCCAAGCACCGCGATGCCGAGCGCCATGAGCGCCACGCGCCCCCACTGCTCGACGGCGTGCGCCGCCACGACGAGCCCAGGCAGCAGCAGCGCGGCGGGCACGCCGAGCATCACGGCGACGGGAACGTCGGCCGGCAGTGGCATCGGGATGATCGCCGTCTGCTCGAGGAGCGCCGCCAGCATCGGCAGGGCAAAGCCGAGCGTCAGCAGCGTGCCGGGCAGCGCCGCGGCGAGCGCCAGCGGGATCGCTGCCGACGGCAGCGCGAGCGCCGCGAGCAGCCCGAGCGCGAGCGACAGCGTCCACGCGAGCGGCAGGTAGCCGGCCCCCGCCTGGACCACCGTCGCGAGCGCGAGCACGACCGCCCAGCCCGCGAGGCAGCTCGCCCAGGCGAGCCAGATCGCGGAGGTGTCGTCGCTCAGGCGCCGTCGCCACCGCCGCCGAATCGCCAGCGAGCCGGCGATCGCCGCGGCGGGGAACACCACGCCGGCGAGCCAGGGCCTCGCATACCACCCCATCGGTCGACCGAGCGCGATCGCGACGACCACCGCGATGAGGAGCGCCGCTGCGATCGCGACCAGGTGCGCGACGCCACCAGCTGCCAGGGCGCGCACGAGCGCGCCGCCCCCGATCCGCCGCTTGCGCCAGGCGAGCCCCAGCGCCCCCGCGGCGAGGCCCAGCGCCGCGATCGCCAGTCCGAGCGCCGCTCCCGGCGAGTACGAGATCATGAGCTTGCCGAGGAGATCGAAGTAGACGCGGCGGCGCGTGTCGCTCGGCACAGCGTCCGCTGCCGCCGCCAGACGACGCGCCACCGCCAGCGTGGTCTCGCCGAGCGCCTGCAGCGCGCTCGGATCGACGTGCGCGCGATCGTCGAGCGCGGTGTGGGCCAGCGACAGCGCGCCCACGCAGCCGATCGACAGCCCCACCATCCCCGCGTCCTGCAGCGGGCGATGGTCGCCGTCCGCCCCGAGGCTCGCGCCGTCGAAGATCGCCTGCGTGATCACGTTGGCGGACGGCCACGGCGCGGCGCGGACGTACGCCTCCATCAGCTCGGGGTGTCCCGGAGTGCTGTTGATGACCCGCGGCTTGCCGACGCCGATCCCGTCGAGGTAGACGTAGGCGCGGACGTCCCTCGCCCAGGGGTGGTGGGTGAAGGCGTCGGCGCCGCGCAGCCCGTACTCCTCGCCGCCGTTGAGCAAGAGGATGATCGTGCGCTCGTGCGGCGCCTCGCGCGCCAGCACCCGCGCCGCCTCGACGATGGCCGCGACCCCGAACGCGTCATCCCCCGCTCCGACGCTGCTCCCGGTCGTGTCGTAGTGCGCGTTGAGCAGCACGGCGTCGCGACTCTTGCCCGGAATGCGCGCGAGCACGTTGCGCGCCCGGTAGACGAAGAGCGGATAGGGAAACGGCGTGTGCTCGTACTGGCGCACGAAGCGCTGATCGCTCGTCCCTGCCTCGACCTCGACGCCCGGCAGCGCCCGCAGGGTCCGCTCCAGCAGGTCCGCCGCACGTCGGGCGGACTCGCTGCCCGCGACACGCTCGCCGAGCGCGGTGATCCCGTCGAGCGTCTGGAGCGCGCGCCCCGCCGAGAACGAGGTCAGAGGAGCGTCGGCGGGCAGCGGCGCGGGCAGGCGCTCGCCCCAGCGAACCAGAGCGATCGACAGCGCAGCCAGGCCCACCACCCCGCTCCACACGAGCGCGCTCCGGGTCCCCGTAGCCGTTCTGCTCATCGCTCCTCCACCGTCGGACCAACGATCGACATGGCTCCGCCGCGACGCTATCACGGTGTACGACCTCAGGCGAGTCGTGCGAACCTGACGGCATGGCGGAGAGCACCTCCTCGGAGACCATCGTCGAGCGGTTCGATGGTGGCATGAGCTGGCGGCGACGGGGCGTAGCCGGCGTGCTCGACGTGTGCGTCTCGGTGGCGCGCTGCATGGGCGACTCGACCTTTCAGATCGAGATCACCCACCGCGAGACCGGCGCCACCGTGTCGTTCCTCGACGAGTCCCCCGAGCTCATCGCCGTCCATGTCAGCGGCGCCTGGGTCTGGCACCAAGGCGAGTACTGGGGCGAGCGGCGAGACACCGTGCACGACCTCGGCACAGGCAGGCCGCCGCCCTACCCGGACCGACCGCCACGCGAAGAGGTCATCCTGATCAGCGAGGCGATCGGGTCCGACTGTCCGCGGATCTCCGCCGCTTCGCGCGGCTTCGAGTTCGCCCCGCCCGATCGCGGCGCCTGATCCCGCCGCCGCTCAGCGTCGGTGCGGCGTCGCCTTCTGCGCGAGCGGCGGTACCAGGCGGCGCGCCGCCGCGAGCGCCCGATCGCTGGCGCCCCAGCCGCGCAGCAGCCCGTCTGCGGCGCCATCCGCGAGCGCCCACGAGTGCAGGCGCGGCGGCAACAGTCGATCGCGCTTGCGAAACTGATCCGCGCCTTGCAGCGCCGCCCACAAGACGAAGGTGCGCACCGCGGCGTCGCCCTCCGAGAGCGCGCCGCACGCGGCGGCCGCCTCGAAGAGGGTCGCGCAGCGCTCGAGCACCGGGCGCACGTAGAGCTCGACCTCTTGTCCCTCTCGATCGTCGAGCAGCGTCTCGGGCACCGCGAGGAGCTGGGTCAATAGGCGATGCTGCACGGGATCGCGGCGCGCGTGCTCGAGGTAGGCCGTCGACGCGGCCAGCACGCGGGCGAGCGCGGCGACATCGGGCGCAGTGCGCCGCAGGCGCGGCTCGAGCTCGTCGAGCAGCGCCTCCTGGGCGGCGCGATAGGAGGCGATGGCGCGCTTCTCGAGGCCGACGAGGATCGCCCCCTTGCTCGGGTAGTAGCGATAGAGCCCGCCGACCGAGACCTCGAGCAGCGACGCCAGGCCCGCGATGGTCAGCGCCTCTGGCCCGCCCTGGCGCAGCATCTCCGTCGCGGTGTCGAGGACCGCCTCCTCCATCGAGCGGCGCTTGTCGGCGCGCTTGGTCGAGCGCGGCGCGGCCGTCGCAGCAGGGGCGTCGTGCGGGATCGTCATGAGCGACCTATAGCACAAACGCGAACGCCGCTCGCTATTTTTGCGAACCACGTTCGCTTTTTGATTGCGAACGCCGTTCGCATTTGTTACCACTCGCTCATGCAGCTCGCCCCTGAAAGCAAATCCGCCGACGAAGTCCTCGAAGAGATGAAGCTCGCCGCCAGCCGTGACGCCGACTGGCGCGCCGGCAAGACCTGGTCGCTCGTCTACAACGCCGGCGAAGACGTGATCGCGGTGTCACGCCGCGCCTACGAGGCGTTCTTCACCTCGAACGCGCTCAACCCGATGGCCTTCCCGAGCCTGCGCCGCTTCGAGACCGAGGTCCTCGAGATGGCCGCGGGGCTGTTCCACGGCGGACCAGAGGCGGCCGGGAGCATGACGACCGGCGGGACCGAGAGCATCCTGATGGCGCTCAAGACGGCGCGCGACTGGGGCCGCGCCAACCGCAAGGGGGCAAGCCCCGGCGAGGTCGTGCTGCCCGTCAGCGCTCACCCCGCCTTCGACAAGGCGGCGCACTACCTCGGCCTGCGCCCGGTCTACGTCCCGGTTGGCCCCGACTATCGGGTCGACCTCGACGCGGTCAAGGACGCGCTCTCCGATCGCACGATCCTCGTCGTCGGCTCGGCGCCGTCGTTTCCCCAGGGCGTCATCGACGACATCCCCCAGCTGGCGGCGCTCGCCCAGCAGCACGGCGTGCTCTGCCACGTCGACGCCTGCGTCGGCGGCTACTTCCTGCCGTTCCTGGAGCGGATCGGCGAGCCGGTCCGCCCGTGGGACTTCCGCGTGCCCGGCGTGACGTCGATCTCCGCCGACCTCCACAAGTATGGCTACACCGCGCGCGGCGCCTCGACGATCGTCTACCGGGATCGCGCGCTCCGCCGCTATCAGTTCCACGTCCAGACCGACTGGCCGGGGGGCCTGTACGGCTCGCCGACGATGACCGGTAGCCGACCGGGCGGTCCGATCGCGGCGGCGTGGGCGGTGCTGCGCTACCTCGGCGACGCCGGGTATCAGCGCCTCGCGCGCACCGCGATCGACGCCACGCGGCAGCTCCTCGAGGGCGTGCGCGGCGCCGGGCTGCGCGTCCTCGGCCAGCCCGACATGAGCGTCTTCGCCTTCACTGCCGACGATCTCGATGTCTATGCGCTGTGCGACACGATGGACGCGCAAGGCTGGAAGATCGATCGGCAGCAGCTGCCGCCCTCTGGGCACCTCATGGTGTCGCCGGGCCACGCGCCCTTCGTCGCGCCGTTCCTCGCCGAGCTCTCGGCGGCGGCACACGCGCTGCGCGGCGGCGCGCCCGCGCCCGACGGCTCGGCGGCGATGTACGGCGCGCTCGGCGGCATGACCGATCGCCGGCAGGTCGGCGAGTTCATCCTCGGCTTCATGGACAGCCTCGACCGCGCATGATCGGCCTCCTCACATGCGCCTTCGTCGCGTTCTCGTGCGAGGCGCTCGCCGGCTTCGGCGGCACGGTCCTGGCGCTCGCGCTCGGCGCCCAGCTCCGTCCGCTCGACGAGCTGCTGGCGATCTTCCTGCCCGCAAACCTGGTGCTGAGCGCGGTGCTCGCCCTCGCGCACACGCAGAGGATCGACTGGCGGCTGCTCACTCGCCGCATCGGGCCGGCGATGGCGGTCGGCTTGCCGTTTGGCCTCGTGCTCTTCCGCGTCCTCGGCAACGCGCTGCGCCCGGTCTTCGCAGCGATCGTGCTGCTCCTGGCCGCGCTCGAGGCGCTGCGCCTGGTGTCGCGCTCGACGACGCGGCGGCCCCGATTGGGTATGCTGCTGCTGTGGCTGGCGGGCGTCGTGCACGGCGCCTACGGCACGGGAGGTCCCCTGGTCGTGTTCGTTGCGGGCCGCGATCTCGACGACAAGCACGCGATCCGCGCCACGCTCGCGGTGCTGTGGCTGACGCTGAACCTCGTGCTCGTCGCCGGCTTTGCCGTCGAGGGCCGCCTGACCGGCGCGACCCTGACCTCGAGCCTGGCGCTGCTCCCGGTCGTCGCGATCGCGCTCGGGCTCGGTGAGCGCCTCGCTAGGCGCCTCTCCGATCGCCCCTTTCGTGTGTTTGGTGCGGCGCTGCTTGGCGTCGCTGGGCTCTCGCTGCTCCTTCGAGGTGCTTGATGTGCGTGCATGATTCGCCGATGTCGTTCCGCGAGCTCTCCGAGCTCGATCGCCTGCCCTACTTCAAGCGCGAGGAGGGGCGCATCAAGATCGCCGACCCGTCGCTCGGGCCGACGATCGACTTCCACACCCACCTGTCGCTCTCGTATGTCTTTCGCAATCGCATCGACCTGCACAAGCTGCACCCCGAGACGCTCAACTACCTGCCGCAGAAGCGCCCCTTCTCCCTCGAGAACTACCAGAACAAGAACTTCACCAAGGAGGATCTGCGCACCCTCAAGCGCGATCTGGTCTGGGGCGGCATGACCGCCGGCGGCCTGCGCCTCACGCACACCGCCGCCAACCTCAAGCGCGACATGGACGATCTCGGCATCCGCCACTCGGTCCTCCTGCCCATCGACTTCCCGTACCTGTCGGACAACGCTGGCACCTGGCTCGAGGCGGTCGCGGGCGACCCGCGCTTCATCTGCTATGGGTCGGTGCACCCGTTCTCGCGCGGCCGCGCCGGGATGCTCGATCGGCAGCGGACGCTCGGCGCGACCGGCCTCAAGCTCCACCCCAACGTGCAGGTCGTCGCCCCCGAGGGGGATCGCTCGATGTCGCTCTACCGGATGTGCGAGGAGCGCAAGATGGTGGTCTTCTGGCACTGCGGTCCCGTCGGCATCGAGCCGCTGCACGGCAAGATCCTCACGCAGGTGCGCCGCTACGAGCAGCCGATCCGCGAGCTGCCGCACTGCACCTTCGTGCTCGGGCACGCCGGCGCGCTGCAGAACGAGGAGGCGCTCGAGCTGGCGCGGCGCTACGAGAACGTCTACCTCGAGGTCTCGGGGCAGTCGCTCGAGCGGATTCGCCGCATGATCGAGCGCGGGCCGACGGACCGCATCGTCTTCGGCACCGACTGGCCCTGGTACCACCAGGCGATCGGCCTCGCCAAGGTGTACCTCGCCACCGAGGGCAACGAGCGCGTGCGACGGCAGATCCTCTGGGGCAACGCGGCGCGGCTGCTCGGCCTCGCCGAGAACGGCACCAGCGACGCCACCCTGCAGGCGCGCCATGCGAGCTAGAGCGGGCAGCGCCGCGCTGTGGGGCGCGCTGGCGCTCGCCATCGCCGTCGCGCTGGGCGGCTGCGGTCCGCCCGACGCGCCCAAGGATCTCGACGCGTTCACCCACTATCTCTTCCGCGAGTGGGGCGCCGCCGAGCCGAAGACGATGGAGGACGGCGTCCTCGGGATCGACGCCCTGCTCGCTGCGCTGCCGCTCGACGGCGGGCTCGGCGATCGCTCGTTCCGCGTCACGCCGCTCGCCGTCGACGATCTCCACGACATCGCGTGGCCGATGACCCGGGATCCAAAGAAGGCAATCGGCAGCTGCGTCGCGCGGCGCAGCAAGTGGCCGATGGCCGATCAAGCCAAGCTGATCACGTCTGCCGATCAGCTCGACGCCGAGCCGTCGGCCAAGTCGTACCTGCGACGCTTCCTCGATCCGACCGATCCGGCGTGCTTCGTCGATCGTTCGTGCGGCGTGCTGCTCACCGACAATGACATCACCCGTGAGAACACGCTGCTGCAGGTCTCCTACACGATGCACAAGGATCTGCGCTGGGTGCGGCTCGACGCGGATCGCTGGGCGATCGCGGCGCGGTCGTTCATCGATCGCAAGTTCCCGGGCAACAAGAGCGGCACGGCGATGCAGCAGAGCTACTCGATCGACGTGCTGCTCGGGCAGAGCGACGAGCGCGCCATCCGCTACCAGTGCAGCTGGGCGGAGACCGACCTCAACCTCGCGGTCGACGATGACCTGACGCTCGCCGTGCTGGTCGGCGCCGTCGACGACGCGCTCGCTGCCGCCGACAGCGCGATCGAGAAGCGCTTCCACGCGCCGTAGCTAGCTAGGCCGCCCACGATCCAGCGACGGCTCCGACCTGAAGAGTTCGCGTACCGCCTGCGGACGTGCAAAGGTGCGCGCTGGAGGGTCGAGCTATGGTGCGCATTGGTCGAGTGATCGCTCTGCTAGGTGCGGTCGGCAGCGTGGCAGCATGCGGAGGATCGAAGCAGCAAGGCGGTGCAGACCTGGCGCAGTCGAGCCAAATGGATCTGGCCAGCGCTTCGGATCTGTACATGTGCGTCAAGGACGAGTCGCTCAAGCTTGTCGTCAACAAGTTCCTCCTCCCGACGACGTCGGATCCCGCCAGCAGCGAGAGCTACGCCTACGATCTCAACGGCGATGGCGTCGGAGACAACAAGTTCGGCGCGCTGATGAGCCTGCTCAACGGCAGTCTTCAATACCAGGGGCAGACGCTCCAGACCACGATGGATGCGGCGGTGACGACCAAGGGCACGGTGCTGCTGCTGCTCCGGGTGCAGGCCGACTCGCTTGCGACCTCGGAGTGTGGGGAGCTGACCACGGGCCTCGCCGCGACGCAGGCGAACCCCGTCGTCTCGGGCGGCGGCACGTTCACCCTCGCCAGCACGCCCACGACCTTGCCAGCGACGATCACGAGCGCCGCGCTCCAGACGCCCAGCCCGGTCACTGCGTCCGCGGGGCTTCAGGTCCGCATGAAGCTGCCGCTCGGCTACGACGGCTCCACCGTCGAGTTCGCGATCGACGCGGCGCACGTCGAGGGCAACGTCGACGTCGCGAACCAGCGCTTCTTGAGCGGCAAGCTCAACGGCGCCATCCGCTACTCAGAGTTCAAGCAGAAGATCCTCCCAGCGCTCGCCAGTGCCTTCACCCAGCTCCTCGCCGACCCGTCCGCCTCCACGACGACCCAGGCCACCGTCAAGAGCCTCCTCGACAAGGGGTGCACCACGGGCGAGCTGGCGGGCGACTCGGTGATCTCCGTCTGTGAGCTGACCGGCGGGGCGCTCAAGAGCGCCCTGTTGCCCGACCTCGACCTCTACTCCGACACGTCTCGCGACGACGCCCTGAACGTCGTCGGCAGCTACGGGACCTACGCCCCCAAGGCGTCTGCGGCCAACGCGCTCGAGAACGACTCGGTCTCGATCGGCATGGGCTTGACCGCTGCCAGCGCCCTCTTCTGACGCTGCTCTCCTCACGTCAGCGCTGGGCGTCGAGCTCGCGCACGCACGCGTCGACCGCGCGCCGCAGGGCGCGCACCAGGCTCGCCGCGTGCGGGATCTCGGGGTGGAGCGCGAGCTCGGCCTGCAGCCCCCGCTGCCCTCGCACGACGTGACGCAGCAACAGTCGCTGCGGCTGCTTGACGTCGAGCAGACGATCGCTCCAGCCGCTCCCTTCGCTGGCGTCGCTGGGCGGCTGCTCGCCGGTGCGAAAGGTGAGGTGCAACGTGAGCTGCGAGTCGAACTCGACGCGCAGCCACGCCTCACGGGTCCCCTCCTCGAGCGGCAGGAGCGTCACGGGTCGTGCCGCATGAAACGCGTCGTGGGTCTTGCCGAGACGTCGTCGCGTCCGCTCGACCCGCTCGACGCAGCGCACCTGCCACGCGGGCGGTGCGCGCCAGCCCGCCGGCGGCAGCGGCTCGCCCCGCGCCGCAGCACCAGAGCCGAGCAGCACCAGCCAGAGCGCCCAGCCTCGCCCGCTCGACCTCCGCTCGCTCATCGGCCGGGCCCCTGGTCCGCGCAGCGCCGGGCGTAGTCGGCGATCGCGTCCTGGCGGCTCGGACCTGCGTCGAGGCGCCAGGCGGCGCGCAGGCGATCTTCGAGCGCACGCGCCCGGCTCTCGGACGCGATCGCGGCGGCGAGCCCAGCCGCGCAGCCGTCGCCCAGGCGATCGTCATGATGCGACAGCAAGTGGGCCAGCTCGACGGCGAGCTCATCGACGGAGAGCCGCGGATCGAGCGTCACCTCGTCGCCCGCGATCGTGCCGCGGCCGCTGCCGGGAACGAAGCGCACCGCGACCCGCGCCTCGCTGAGCCGCCGCGCCTCGTGATCCTGTCGCAAGCGCAGCAGCACGGCGTGCTGCGTCCCGCTGCATCCGCTCGATCCAAGCAAGCCAAACAGGCCAAGCAAGCCAAGCAGGCCAAGCAAGCCGACCCAGCACGCGGCGGCGGCGAGCGCCGCTACTTCTTTGCGCCGGGCTTCCACGCGCCCGCCTTCTTGACTCCGACGGGCAGGCAGACCTTGGCCTTGCCGCACGTCGAGTCGCTCGGGCACTTGCGGTCGGGCTGGCAGACGTCGACCGCGTCGACGCGCCGGATCGGCGGCTCGAGGCGATGCGGCGGCGCAGCGAGGACGAACGGATCGGGTCGCGCCGCCTCGCCCCACTCCTGCAGCCACTCGTGCAGGCACGCGTCGATCTCGCGGCACTGCTTGTCCTTGCCGCAAGCTTCGTCGCTCGTGCAGACGTGGAGCACGCACTTGCCGCCGAGCTCGCCGATCCAGCCGGCCGGGCAGTTGGTCGGCGCGCGCTCGACGCAGCGCGCCCCACGATGGTCGGTGATGCCGACCTGCCCGGCTGGGCAAGTGCGCGGCGGCGGCGGCACCGCGTCGGCGCTCGCCGCGGGGAGGCCGCACGCCGATGCCCCCAGCGCGAGCCAGAGCGCCGGCCACGCGAGCCAGGCTCGCCTGCTCGAGATCACTCGACTGCCACGTCTCCCCATGCGCGCGACTGTATCGCCGAGATCACGGCGCCGAAAGATCGAACCGCAGCAGCAGCGCGCACGCGTCCCAGGGCACCGTGCAGCGCGGCTGCTCGAGCAGCGCACCGTCGCCACCAAAGATCGCCGGGCGCATCGACGCCGACAGCGACGTAGCGAGCAGGATCCCGCCGTCCTTGGTGGCCGCGAGCTGGCCCTGCACGTCGAAGCCGAGCAGCCTGGCCTCCGCGCGTTCACCGAGATCGGACAGGCGATAGAGCACGACGTAGTTGCGCGGCTGATCGACCGGGGCGGGGTGCGGCGGGAGCTGCAGTGGCGGAGCGTTGTCGAGCGGCAGCACTGGTCCGTCCCCGGTCAGCGCCCCACCCAGCCACAGCGCACCGTCGCTGGTCTCGACCAGCCCGCTGTACACCAGCGCGGCGCCCTCTTGCGCCCGCGACCACGCCACGCTGCCATCGTCGCCGAGCTGCAGCACGACCGATCCGGTGACGCCGATCGGCGGGCCGAGCGGGACCAGCGCCTCGTCCTTGATGACCAGCGATCCGGTGCAGTAGCCGGCGATCACGAGCGCCCCGCTTCCGCGCAGCACGGAGTCGGAGAAGTAGCAGGTCCCCGTCGAGGAGAGGCGCCGCAGCCACGCGATCGAGCCATCCGGTGCGAGCTTGGCCGCCACCCAGGTCGTGGTCATTCCCGACTCGGGCGCGATCTCCGTCGGGGAGGCGCTGCTCGCGTTGAGCGTCGCCGCGCCCGGCAGGTTGAACAGCCACCGCAGGGATCCATCGTTGGCGACGGCGAGCTTGCTGCTCGCGGCGTCGAGGTCGTGGTGGGTCTGCCAGAGGCTCGGGGTGCCGCTGCCGTCGAGGCGCACCAGGAACGCGCCGTGCGCCTCGGGGATCGTGACTGGGCTCGCAGTGTCGGCACCAAGAGCGAGCCCGCTGCCATCGACCACCCCGAGGAAGCCGAGCTCGTTGTCGCCGAGCGCGACGAGGCCGCGCGGCTGGTTGAACCAGGTCTTGTGGATCGGGCCAGGCGTCGCGCCGCGCATCACCCAGAGCGGTTCGCCGTCCTTGCTGTAGCGAGCGACAAAGGGGTCGATCGCAGCGTAGAGCTCGTCCGCCCCCTCGCCGCGCGGACCAAGGAGCGGCTGCGCCAGCGCGGTGCCAGGGTTGAGCACGACGCCACCACCGAGCTCGCCGCCGACGGAGATCTCACCGCCGCGGCTCTCGACGAAGCCGACCAGGGCCTGCGCGACGCCGGTGGTCTCCGGGTGATCGCCCGCGATCGGGCGCACCCGCACCAGGTGCCCATCGCTGCCATCGAGCCACGCCAGCGTCGGCTTGAGCATTCCAACGACGCTCGTCTCGTTCGCCTCGCCCTTTCCGTAGACGACCTCGGGCGATCCGTAGCCCTGGTTGAGGAGCCACAGCACCTCACCGGAGCTGAGCTCCCGCGCAAAGTGGCGCGTGTCGACGCCATCGACGCGCTGAAGCCAGGTCGGCCGAAGGGTGGTGGTCGCTGGCGCGAGCAGATCGGAGGGCGAGCTCGTGTCGACGGTCGCATCGCCGAGCAGGTCGGCCCCGCGGGCCAGATCGACCACGCCGTCGAGAGCACCTCCCCCGTCGAGAGAGGGCGTGGCGTCGGGGCTGCTCGGACCTGCGTCTCGGTCCTGCTGTGCCGCGCCCCGGTTGCAGCCGTGGCAGCCTTGCGAGAGGACGCAGACCACAGGGAGGAGTAGCAAGGCGGCGCGCATGACGAGGAGACACGGCCGACCGCCGGGCGTTGCGAGATCGAGCTAGGGGGGGTGGCAACCAACCGAGGAGTCGACGCAGCGGATGGGAGCGAGAATTGCTCCGACGACGGGAGTGGAACTAGGGACAGCCCCTAGGGCGACGGGTGAAGCGGCAGCTGCACGGTGATGCGCGTCCACTCTCCGGCGCGACTCTCGGCGCCCACGGTGCCACCGTGCGCCTCGACCACGGTGCGCACGACGTAGAGCCCGAGCCCGAGCCCGCCATAGTGGCGCGCCGACACGGCGCGTTCATAGGGCTCGAAGACGTGCGGCAGCCGGTCGGCGCTGATGCCGATGCCCTCGTCGGCTACGACCAGACGAGCCTGCTCGCCGACCCGCGTCACCTCGATGTGCACGGGCTTGCCGGGAGCGTACTTGACGACGTTGGTCAGCAGGTTGGTGAGCACCTGCTCCAGCCGGACGCGATCCCACCGTCCGACGACTGGCACCGGCGCGACCAGGTTGGCCCTTGCGCCGACGCGCGCCAGCGGCTCGGCGAAGCGATGCACGATGTCCTGGGTGAGCTCGACCAGGTCGAGGTCGCCGAGCTGCAGCTCGAGCCTGCCCGCCCGCAGCCGCGTCAGATCGAGGAGCTGCTCGGCGAGCGTCGCGACCCGACGCGCCGATCGATCCGCCACCTTCATCATCTGTTCTTGCTCGGCCGCAGGCCCGGCGGCGACGGACCGCGCCATCGCCTGCACCGCCAGGAGGAGCGCCGCCACCGGGGTCTGGAGCTCATGCGACGCGACGGAGATGAACTCGTCGCGCGCCACGAGCGCCTGGCGCGTCGTGGCGAGCAGCCGCTCGCGCTCGGCCTCCGCGCGGCTCCGCTCGGTGATGTCGAGCGAGGTGCCGACGACGCGCTCTGGCGCACCGGCGGTCGCCGGCAGTCGCGCGCCGTGACAGTGGACGATGCGCTCGGTGCCGTCAGGCCGCACCACGCGATGCGAGAACTCGTAGGGCACACCAGCGGCGAGCGCCTGCGAAGCGGTGGCGTGACAGCGCTCGCGGTCTTCGGGGTGAATGCGCTGCATCCATAGCTCGTAACTCGGGGTCTCCGTCGGATCGACGCCGAAGATCCGGCAGAGCTCCTCGGACCAAACGACCACGCCGGTGGTCATGTTCCACTCCCACGAGCCGATCTTCGCGATGCGCTCCGCGTCGCGCCGCCGCTGCTCGATCAGGACGAGCAGCTCGTCGCTGCGACGATGATCCGTGATGTCCGAGGCGAGGCCCGTGCAACCGACGATTCGACCGTCCGGCTCCCGCAGGGGCTCGACCTGCACGCGGTAGGTGCGGCTGCCGAGGCGCAGCTCACGCTCCTGCCGCTGTCCGTCGAGCGCGCCACGGTGCAGGGCGATCAGCGTCGCGTCCGCGTCCTCGCCGGCAAGGAGCGTCGCTACGGCGAGCGTCTCGCTCCCCTCGCGCGACGTCACCAGAAGGTTCTCGTCGGTGGTCCAGGCCGCCACCGAGAGCTGCTGGAGCGCCGCGCGCAGCAGCGGAGAGCCGCTCAAGCCGCGCCCTCCGGGGCCCCCGCCACGGCCGACTCGATCGCCGCCAGCAGCGTCTCGAGATCGATCGGCTTTCGGAGGAAGCCCGTCGCCCGCAGCTCCGCCGAGCGGCCGGCCACGTTGGCATCCCCGCTAAAGACGATGACCGGGATGTCCGCCAGCCGGTCATCGTCGAGCTGCTTGGCCCGAAACTCCCAGCCGTTCATGCCGGGCATCATCAGGTCGAGCAGGATCACCGCGGGCCGCAGCCCTCCGTGGAGCGCGAGGAGCGCCGTCTGTCCATCATCGGCCCGCGCCGCCTCGAAGCCCTCCATCTCGAGGATCGTCGTCACCGAGGCGAGAATGTCCGGATCGTCGTCTACGACCAACACGAGCGGCCGTCCCGTGCCTACACCCATGGGGAGAGAATACACGACCCGCGAGCGTCGTTCGCGAAAGAACCAACCACCTCGGATCAGCGCGCGCGCCGCCGCCCGATCCGCCGCGCCGCTGCAACCAGGAGCAGCACCTCCCCTCCGGTGAGCCCGCAGCGCGGCGTCGCCGCGGTCAGGGTCACGCGCTTGGCGCCCGCCGTCCCCGCGCCGCAGCGAACGAGGTCCGAGGCGCGCGTGCAGACGAGGCCGCCCGTCGCCGCGACCTCGGCGCCACCGTCGAACCACTCCTCGGGGGCGTAGAGCTCCGTCTCACCAGCCGACGGATCGTGATCCCAGTCGAGCACGAACGAGCGCTTGCCGACGTCGCGCTCGTCGAGCAGCGCCATGCTCGTCGGAGTGCCCGCGACCCGACGCGCAAAGGGCCGCGGCCGGAAGTTCGCGCGCAGCCCTCCGCTGCCGTCGACGATGCTGAAGTCCTCACGGTTCCAACCATCGTAGGTGACGGCGTCCCAGTTGGGCGTGTAGACCCACTGCGCACCCGAGGCCATGGTGCGCGCCAGCTGCATCGCCAGCGCGCCGAGGTAGCCGTCGACGTCGCCGGTCGTCGGCGGCGCCCCGTACTCCCCGACGAACAGCGGCACGCCCCAGGCGCTGGCCGTGCCCGCCATCCGATCGAAGGGGTCTTGCTCGTCGCTCCCCTGCCACGCGTGAAAGAGCGTCAGCGTCACATCATAGAAGTGTGGGGCGTAGACGAAGTTCGAGAAGCTCGGTCTCGGCAGCGCCGTCGCCGTGCCGGCCGACGTGACGGCCCCGGGGGAGACGAACAGGATCGCGCTGGGATCGAGCGCGCGAATCACCTTCGCCGCGTCCTCGTACAGCGGGCCGATCTGCGTCAGCTCGTCACCGCCTGGCTCGTTGAGGACGTCGTAGCCGATCACCATCGACTCGCCACCGAGCGCCGTCACCACGCGCCCGATCATCGCGAGGTAGCGGGTGCGCACGCCCTCGCTGTCGGCGTAGAAAGCGTCCCACGTCCGCTGCAGCACCGCATCGGTGAGGATGCGCAGGCCCCAGTCGGTGCAGGTCGGCCCGTTGTCGGGGTTCGCCGGCGTCACCGTCGAAGGAAGGGCCCACGACGGGAACCCCTCGCCGCACCCGCCGATCGAGAAGCGTGAGTAGCCGTCCTGGTGAAAGTCGACGACGACGTAGAGGCCGCGCGCCGCCGCTGCCTTGACGGTGGAGACGTAGTACTCGAGGTAGGCGGCGTCGTACGTCCCCGGCTGCGGCTCGTACGCCTCCCAGGTGAACAGCAGGCGCACGACGTTCATCCCGAGGCGCGGCAGCAGATCGAGCTGCGCAGCGTCGCTGATCGCACGAAACGGCGGCACCTTGGAGTTGCCCGCGACGTTGACGCCGCGCAGGATCACCGCCCCGCCCGTCCCGTCGCGAAGCTGCGCCCCCTCGACGTGGAGCGCGCCAGCGGACGCTGCCGTGGGCACGAGGAGGAGCAGCAGCGGCATCAGCCGGGCGAGGGGGGCGCTCATCGAGCGAGTGTCGCGGAGCGCCAGGCGTCATGCAACCGCCCAGTCCGCCCAACCCGCTAGCCCTGCCCGTCCTCTAGTGATAGATTTATCACTATGAACCTGGTGATGTTGCCGGCCAACGGCCATGACGCGCGAGACTTCCAGGCCATCGCAGCACGCCTCGGCGGAGAAGCCTGGGACTGGCCGCTGGTCGGGGCGTCCGCCTCCGCCGCCGGCTGGGCGGACTGGCTCGAGCAACGCGCCAGGCCCGCCGTCTACCTCGGCCACTCGGTGGGCGGCTTTGCCGCGGCGCGCCTCGCCGCGCGGCGCCCCGAGCTGGTGCGCGCAATCGTGCTCATCAACCCTGGTGGCTTCCAGGCCAGGATGAGCTGGCTCGACCGCGCGTTCTGCAGCTGGAAGGGCCGCCCCGCCGTGACCGGTGCCATCGAAGGGCTGTTCGCGCGCTATCACACGAAGCGACGCAACGAGCATGTTCGATCGATGTTCGAGCGCATCGACGAACGTCGGCGCCAGCCCGAGTGGAGAGAGAGCGTCGCTGCGGTGTGGCGCAGCTTCGCGACGCCCGCGGGCAGCGTCCTTTACGAGGCGCACGCCATTCGCTGTCCGACGCTCGTCGTGTACGGGCGGCGAGATCCGGTCATCCGCCCTGCCGCAGCGCGCGCCGCGACCGCGGCGATCGCCGGCGCCCGCCTCGTCGAGCTCGACGCAGGACACTGCCCTTTCGTCGAGGATCCCGACGCGTTCGTTGCCGCCGTGACGCCGTTTCTCCGTGAGCTCGGAGCGCTCGGCTCGTGAGCACGCGCCCGCCGACGCTCGTATCACGTGGCGCCGCCCCTGGCAGCCGCGCCCGACGCGGCGCCCCCAGCGAGACCCGGCGCCGTCTCGTCGCCGCCGCCGGCGTGGTGTTCAACACCGATGGCTACGACGGCACCGACTCGAACCAGATCGCGCGCGCCGCCGGCTACTCTCCCGGGACCTTTTACAAGCACTTCGCGGACAAGCAGGCGATCTTCGCGGCCGTCTACGACGAGTGGGTGGCCGAGGAGTGGCGCCTCCTCAGCGAGCTCGTCGCGCGTGGGGGGCCCAGGCTGCCGCGCCGCCTCGCCAGCCAGGTCGTCGCTTTTCATCGACGCTGGCGCGTGTTCCTGCGCAGCCTTCGCGAGCTGACGAGACGCGACCCGACGATCCGCAGGGCGCACCTGGCGGGACGACGGCGCCAACTCGCGCAGCTGCCGGGCGATCGCGCGCGCAACCTCTTCCTCCTCTTCGCGGTCGAGCGCACCGCGGACGCGATCGCCGACGGCGATCCGGCGGCGCTCGGCGTGCGCACCGCCGACCTCGTCGGCTGCATCGAGCACGCGATCGCCGCACAGCTGGCGTCGCGCAGCGCACCGCGCGCATACTCGGAGCCATGAACGCCGCGACCACCGGGAGCCTCGCCGCGCTGGCCCTCCTCCTCTGCGTGCCGGCTCCCGCTGCGCGGGCCGAGGAGCCGGTCGCCTGCCGCACCGTCGCAGACTGCTGGTTGAGCCCGAGCGGCGAGCCCGTCCGGCGGCCCAAGCGCCATCGCGGCAAGCCCTTGCCACGCGGCGACTGCGGCAAGAACCTGCGCTGGCTGCGCAACATCCTTACCTGCGAGGAGTCCGTCTGCACCGTCAAGCGGATTGGCGACAAGTGCTGACCGTGAGGCCGGCGCGGTCACCGTAGCAGCGATTGAAATTGCAACCGCGGCGCGCCGCGCGGGTCTAATAGGTCATGCGAAACCTTATTCTTATCTGTCTCATGTTGACGTCCTCGATGGGTTGCAAGACCGCGCTCTCCAACTCTGCCAGTGATGGTGGAGGGGATGGAGGCGGCGGCAAGCGCGAGCCGCTGATCCACCGCCCCACCGCCGAGGCCTGCCCAACCAGCCGGCCCGCGTACAACTGCAACGTGTCCGGGCCGCCCGCGACCTGCAGCGCCGACTCGGACTGCAGCGCCGGCACCAACGGCCGCTGCGTCGGCAACGGCCACGACGGCTGCAGCTGCAGCTACGACACCTGCGCGACCGAC
>CAZPEY010000053.1:0-20762 GCA_964585665.1 uncultured Polyangiaceae bacterium
CCGTGCTAGCGGCGCCCGCGAGCCGCGCGCCGGAGGCCCCCGCCTCGCCGCCCCCGAGCGCCAAGGCCGCGGAGCCGACCGCACCTGCGACGCCCGCCGTGCCTGGCATTGGCATGATGCCCTCGCCGTTCCACGCGCCGGCGAACCTCGACGGGCTCGACGCGCTCGCAGGTGTGCCGAGCTTCCCGAGCACCGCGCGGATCGCCTCGTTTCCGCTCGTCGACTCGCCCGCTGCCGACGCCGCGCCTGCCACGTCGCCGCGATCGGCGGCGCCGTCGTCCCTCGACGTCTACGAGCTCGCACCGACGGGCGATCGCTCGCTGCTTGGGCTCTCGGCCTCCCCCTTCGATCCGCACGCGATCCGTCGCCAGTTTCCGATCCTCGAGGAGCGCATCAACGGCCATCCCCTCGTCTGGCTCGACAACGCCGCGACGACGCAGAAGCCGCAGGCGGTCATCGACCGGCTCACCTACTTCTACGAGCACGAGAACTCCAACATCCATCGCGCCGCGCACACGCTCGCGGCGCGCGCCACCGACGCGTACGAGTCGGCCCGCGAGACGGTGCGGCGCTTCCTCAACGCCAGCAGCAAGACCGAGATCGTGTTCGTCCGCGGCGCCACCGAGGGCCTCAACCTGCTCGCGCAGTCGTGGGGCCGCCGCAACATCAACGCCGGCGACGAGATCGTCATCAGCTGGCTCGAGCACCACGCCAACATCGTGCCGTGGCAGATGCTGTGCGCCGAGAAGAACGCCAAGCTGCGCGTCGCCCCCGTCGACGACAGCGGCCAGATCTTGCTCGACGAGTACCAGAAGCTCCTCAACGACAAGACCAAGCTGGTGTCGCTGACCCAGGTGTCCAACGCGCTCGGCACGGTCACGCCGATCGCGCCGATGATCGAGATGGCGCACCGCCAGGGCGCCAAGGTCATCGTCGACGGAGCGCAGGCGGTGTCACACCAGGCCGTCGACGTCTTGCGCCTCGACTGCGACTTCTACGTCTTCTCGGGCCACAAGGTCTTTGCCCCGACGGGGATCGGCGTCGTGTATGGCAAGCAGGCCCTGCTCGAGGAGATGCCGCCGTGGCAGGGGGGCGGCAACATGATCGAGGACGTCACCTTCGAGCGCACCAAGTACCAGTCGCCACCGATGAAGTTCGAGGCGGGCACCGGCAACATCGCCGATGCCGTCGGGCTCGGCGCAGCGCTCGACTGGCTGATGCGCATCGGCGTCGACACCGTCGGCCGCTACGAGCACGAGCTGCTCGAGTACGGGACGGCGCGGCTGCAGACGGTGCCGGGGCTGCGGCTCGTCGGCACCGCGGCCGACAAGGCGGGCGTGCTGTCCTTCGTGCTCGCCGGCCAGAAGACCGAGTCGGTCGGCGGCCTCCTCGACAAGGAGGGGATCGCGGTGCGCTCGGGCCACCACTGCGCCCAGCCGATCTTGCGGCGCCTCGGGCTCGAGGCGACCGTGCGCGCCTCGCTGGCGCCCTACAACACCTGCGAGGATCTCGACGCGCTCGTCGACGCGCTGCTCCGCCTCCAGGCGGGTCGGTGATCCGATGATCCAGACGCTCTCGGTGCGCGAGGCGCAAGCGCTGCTCGCGTCGGGGGAGGAGGTCGATCTCGTCGACGTGCGCGAGCCGCACGAGTGGAGGAAGGGCCACCTGCCGGGCGCGCGCCTCCTGCCGCTCGACGCGGTGCGCGCCGATCCGTCACGGCTCGGACGCGGCAAGCTGCTGCTGGTCTGCGCGCGTGGCTCGCGCAGCCTCGCGGCGGCCAAGCTCGCCGAGCAACACGGCCGCACCGAGATCTTCAGCCTCGACGGCGGGACCCTGGCCTGGATCGATGCGGGCCTGCCCGTCGTCAGCGAACCAGACGAGGCGCCGACGACGGCGCTCGAGACGACGTCGTCCGCGCCGCCGCTCATCGCGGAGGCTGGCGTGCCCGCGCTCGACGCGGTCGTCGGAGAGAACTTGAAGCGCCTGCGCAGCGAGCGCGGCCTGACGCTCGATGCGCTGGCGCGCGAGACGGGCCTGTCCCGCACCCTGATCGGCCAGATCGAGAACGGCCGCACCGCACCGAGCGTCAGCATGGTGTGGAAGATCGCGAGCGCGTTCGGTGTGCCCTTCGCCACGCTGCTGGCGACGCCGAGTCAGCTCGAGACTTGCGTGCTGCGCGCCACCTCGGCCAAGCGCCTCGTCTCCGCCGAGGGGCGCTTCTCGTCGCGCGCCCTGTTCCCGCTCGGCGCGCACAACCGTGTCGAGTTCTACGAGCTGTGGCTCGCCCCGCACAGCGTCGAGCAGGCCGAGCCCCACCAGCCCGGGACCCAGGAGAACCTCGTCGTCACCGCCGGGCAGCTCGAGCTCGAGATCGCCGGCGAGCAGTACACCCTCGGCAAGGGCGACGCGATCGTCTTCAAGGCCGACGTCCCGCACGCCTACCGGAACGCGAGCAGCAGCGAGTGCTGGATGCACCTCGTGATGAGCTATTCGCACTGAGCGGAGCGTACGGAAGCGGACGGAAGCGGCGGCGGATCAGACGTTGAAGCGGAAGTGCGCGACATCGCCGTCGCGCATCACGTAGTCCTTGCCCTCGATGTTGAGCTTGGCGTTGGCGCGGCAGGCGGCCTCGGAGCCGAACTTGATGAGATCCTCCCACCAGATGATCTCGGCCTTGATGAAGCCCTTCTCGAAGTCGGAGTGGATCACGCCCGCGGCGCCCGGCGCCTTGGTGCCCTTGGTGATCGTCCAGGCGCGGACCTCGGTCTCGCCCGCCGTGAAGTAGGTGATGAGCCCGAGCATGTCGTAGCCGGTGCGGACGACCTTGTGCAGACCGGGCTCGTCGAGCCCGAGCGACGCGAGGAACTCGGGCTGTGAATCGGCGTCGAGCAGCGCGATCTCGGCCTCGGCTGCGGCGCAGATGACGACCACGGGCGCGCCCTCGGCCGCGGCGACCTTCTTGAGCGCGCTGACGTAGGGATCGGTGTCGATCGACGAGAGCTGCTTCTCGGCGACGTTGGCGACGTAGAAGACCTTCTTGCCCGTGAGCAGGTGCAGATCCTTGATCAGCTCGAGCTCCTCGACGGTGAGCCCCTGCGCGCGCACCGGCTTGCCGGCGTTGATACCGGCGGCGACCTTCTGGCAGAGCTCGAGGACGAGCTTCTCGTTCTTGCCGTCGGGGCCCTTGAGCGCCTTGGTGGCACGCTGGATGCGCTTGTCGATCGTCTCGAGGTCCTTGAGGCCGAGCTCGGTGTCGATCGTCGCGATGTCGCCCGACGGATCGATGCGCCCCTCGACGTGCACGACGTTCGCGTCTTCGAAGCAGCGCACGACGTGCGCGATGGCGTTGACCTCGCGGATGTTGGCGAGGAACTGGTTGCCGAGCCCCTCGCCCTGGCTCGCGCCGCGCACGAGCCCGGCGATGTCGACGAACTGCAGCGTCGTCGGCACGGTCTTCTTCGGCTTGATCACCTTGGTCAGCGCTTCGAGGCGCGGATCGGGGACCTGCACAACGCCGATGTTCGGCTCGATGGTGCAGAAGGGATAGTTCGCGGCCTGCGCCTGCTGGGTCGCGGACAGCGCGTTGAACAGCGTCGACTTGCCGACGTTGGGCAGCCCGACGATGCCACATGAAAAGCCCAAGAGAGTCCTCCTCGAAGACGCGCAACTAACCACCAGTTTCCTCACACGTCAACGACGACGCCAGCCGAGCCAGCGCAAAAGCTGCGCGTCAGAGCGCCGCTGAAAA
The DNA here is from genome assembly GCA_964585665.1 of uncultured Polyangiaceae bacterium. Taxonomy (GTDB): domain Bacteria; phylum Myxococcota_A; class Polyangia; order Palsa-1104; family Palsa-1104; genus CAZPEY01. The sequence continues at coordinate 3,749 of CAZPEY010000053.1, forward strand.
TGAAAATCGAATCCGATATCGTATTGAAACGATTGCCAAAATGAATGGCGATTGAGTTGAGATGGCGTACAGTCAACGCGGACACGAGCGATGTCGATTGGACTGCTTCCCCTCTCGCTCGCGATCTTGGTAGTGGTCGGCGTCGCCGGAGTGTGGATCGCCAGATCGCGCCGCGAAGCCCGCGATGAGCGCCTCCATGGCGAGGCGGTCGCCAAGGAGCTGCACCTCCCAGACTCCCTGCATCCACTGATCAATCCGGACCTCTGCATCGGCAGCCTGTCCTGCATCACCGCCTGCCCGGAGGGCGACATCCTCGGCATCGTCGATGGCTCGGCCAAGCTGATCGTCGGCTCGAACTGCATCGGGCACGGCCGCTGCGCCCTCGAGTGCCCGGTCGACGCGATCAAGCTGGTGTTCGGCCATAGCCAGCGCGGCGTCGATCTGCCCGAGGTCGATGAGAACTTCGAATCGAGCCGGCCGGGCGTGCAGATCGTCGGCGAGCTGGGCGGCATGGGCCTCATCAAGAACGCCTTTCGCCAGGGGCTGCAGGCCGCCGATCATCTGCGGCGCGTGCTGCCGCGCGCTGCTTCCTCTTCGGGCGACGTCGTCGACGTATTGATCGTCGGCGCGGGTCCGGCGGGGCTGGCCACCGCGCTCGGCTGCCGCGCCCACGGCCTGTCGCTCCGGATCGTCGAACAGAGCAAGTTCGGTGGCACGGTCGCGCACTATCCGCGGCAGAAGATCGTGATGACCGAGCGAATCGAGCTGCCGATCCTCGGCAAGTTCGGGCGCGCGACGATGAGCAAGGAAGATCTGCTCGCCGCCTTCGACAAGATCCGCCGCCGCGCCAAGCTCGACATCGAAGAGGGCGTCACCGTCGACAAGATCTCCGGCACCGAGGGTGACTTCACGGTGCAGACGACGCGCGGCCCGATCCGCGCGCGCCGCGTCGTGCTCGCGACCGGGCGACGGGGCAGCCCGCGCCTGCTCGAGGCCGAAGGTGCGGATCTCGAGAAGGTCACCTACTCGCTCGTCGATGCGGAGCAGTACCAGGGCCAGCGCATGCTGGTCGTCGGGGGAGGCGACTCGGCGATCGAGGCAGCGTGCAGCCTCGCCGAGCAGCCCGGCAACCAGGTGACGATCAGCTATCGACGGGGCTCGTTCGGCAAGTGCCGCGACGCGAACCGCAAGCGCATCGGCGAGCTGATCGCGAACGGCAAGGTGCGCGCGATCTTCGACTCCGAGGTGCGCGTCGTGCGGGAGCGCGACGTGTTGCTCAAGACGCCGAGCGGCGACCAGAAGCTCGCCAACGACTACGTGCTCGCGTGCCTCGGAGGCGAGCTGCCGACGGCGCTGCTCCAGAAGCTCGAGATCAACGTGGTGCGCCACCGCGGTGAGCGCGGCGGGCATCGCCACGACTCGACCGCCAAGCGCGAGAGCGTCGACAAGGCCAAGCCCGCGGCCGCCAAGCCGCGCACCTATCGCGTCCTGGGCCTGACGCTGATCGGCGCCTTCGTCGTCGGTACGCTGTTCTTCCTCGGGAGCGAGTACTACCTGCTGCCGGCGCGCCTGCGCGCCCGCTCACCGCTCCACGAGCTGATGCGACCGGCGGGCGTCTGGGGTCACGGCATCGGCATCGTCGCCACCGGCGTCATGCTGCTCAACTTCCTCTATCCGCTGCGCAAGCGCCTCGGCTTCTTGAAGGGCACGGCGCCGATCCGCACCTGGCTGCAGTTCCACATCTTCGTCGGGATCATGAGCCCCCTCGTCATCGCGTTCCACGCGGCGTTCCAGTCCCGCAACCTACTCGCGACCGTCACCTACGTAGCGCTGCTGGTCGTCGTGCTGACGGGCCTCTTCGGCCGCTTCGTCTACGGTCTCGTGCCGTCGGCGGGTGGCAAGGCGCAGGAGCTGTCGATGGTGCGCGGGCAGCTCTCCCGGCACGAGCACGAGCTCGGCGAGCTGGTGCGCGGCGAAGAGCTGCAGGCGCTGCTCGGCGGCGCGATCGAGCGCGCGAGCAAGCGCACTTCCCTGCTCGGCTATCTGCTGTCGGCGCCGCTCCGCCGGATCTCTCGCTGGTGGATGCTGCACCGGGCGCGACGCCTGTTCAGCGACGCGGACGGCTTCGCCGAGCTCGAGCGCGCCTTCCTCGAGTACGAGACGCTCGCGGTGCAGACGCAGTTCTATGGTTCGCTGCGTCGACTGCTGTCGGCGTGGCGGGCGTTTCACGTCGTGCTGTCCGTGCTGCTGGTCGGCATCATCGCCGTGCACGTCTGGCTCTCGATCTATCTGGGGTACCGATGGATCTATCGGTAGCCAACCGGCTCGCCCGGCGTGCGCTCGTAGCAGCCCTGCTGCTCGCGCCGCTCGTCGCTGCTGCGCAGACGCTCTCGCCGGGTGAGCTGGCCAACCCACACGCGCATCTCGAGGGTCTGTCGAACTGCACCAAGTGCCACGCCGAGGGAAAGCAACTCTCCGCCGACCTCTGCTTGCGCTGCCACACCGATGTGAAGAAGCGCGTCGCCGCCAAGACGGGCTTGCACGGCAAGCTCTCCGCCGAGAGCCGCGAGCAGTGCCAGACCTGCCACCACGAGCACGCCGGCAAGCAGGCCAAGCTGATCGAGTGGGGACGCGGCGTGGCGCAGTTCGATCACAACCGCGCCGGCTTTCCGCTGCGCGGCAAGCACGCTGGCGTCAAGTGCGCGACCTGCCACGAGCCGCGCCGGATCACCGACGGAGAGGTCCTCTCGTCGCTGCGCGAGCATCCGAAGAAGGAGACGTGGCTCGGCGTCTCGCGCAAGTGCACCACCTGTCACTTCGACGAGCACCGCGGGCAGGAGGGTAGCGACTGCGAGCGCTGCCACAACGAGCTCGGCTGGAAGCCGGTGCCGAAGTTCGATCATCAGAAGAGCGGCTTTCCGCTGCGCGGCAAGCACCAGGGGGTTGCCTGCAAGCAGTGCCATACGACGGAGCAGGACGACAAATCCCATCCCGCCTTCCCGCCGCCGCTCGCCTCCACCTACCTCAAGCTCACCGACTTGGCGCACCAGCGGTGCACGGACTGTCACGAAGACCCGCACAAGGGCAAGTTCGGGCGCGGCTGCGAGAGCTGCCACACCGTCGAGGGATGGATGACGATCAAGAAGTCCTCCGATCGCGCCTTCCACGACAAGACGCACTTTCCGCTGCGCGGCGCACACGCCAACGTCGTCTGCACGAGCTGTCACGGCCCGTTCCCCGGCAAGCCCGCCAAGTTCCGCGGCCTCGCGTTCAAGGCGTGCAGCGACTGCCACGCCGACGCCCACAGCGGTCAGCTCAAGGCGGCGTGCGAGAGCTGTCATACGGTCGAGCACTTCGCACCGTCGACCTTCCAGCTCGAGGACCACCAGAAGACCAGCTATCCGCTCGCCGGAGAGCACCAAGCGGTCGCGTGCGCGTCCTGCCATCTGCCGAGCGGTCCAAGCAAGCTCGCCAAGGCGGACGCGGAGGCGAGCAAGCCGGCCAAGCCCACCAAGCCTGACAAGCGCAACCAGCGCGGCAAGCAGGGCAAGCGCGGCAAGGACGCCAAGGCGACTCCTCCCAAGCCCGCGTCCGCGATGGTGCTGTTGCAGAGCGCCTGGCGCTTCACGCTGGGCAAGGCCAAGCCCGACAAGACCGGCACCTCAGGGCTTGAACGCTGCGAGTCGTGCCACGCCGATCCGCACGGTGGACAGCTCGCCGCGGCACAGGACGGCTGCCGTCACTGCCACAGCGTAGAGAGCTTCACCAAGGTGACGTTCAGTCACGACGAGAGTCGGTTTCCGCTCACCGGCAAGCACAAGCAAGCCGAGTGCGGGCAGTGCCACGCGCCCAACGCCGGCTCGGGCGCGTCGCACGGTCGGCCGCTGCCGCGGTTCCGTCCCGTCACGCAGGAGTGCCAGGGATGCCATCGCGACGTGCACTACGGGCAGCTCCGCGCCCAGCCATGCACGAGGTGCCACACCACCGAGGCGTTCTCACCATCGCTGTTCTCGCACGACGATCGAAAGCTCACGGACTACGCGCTCGAGGGCAAGCATCGCTCGCTTGCGTGCGCGGCCTGCCACAAGCCGATCCAGACGAGCAGCGGCGCCAAGGTCGTGCGGTACAAGCCCGTGCCGCGCGCTTGCGAAGGCTGTCACGACGACTTCCACAAGGGCGACTTCCGGGGGTTCACACCATGAGCGCGCGACGGCTCTCCTCGCGGCTCGGCGGCGCGGTCGCCGCCTTCGTCCTGATCGCCAGCGGCCTGCTGCTCGCGACCAGCTCCGCGGGGCACGCCGCGCCGAGCAAGGTCGATCTCAAGCTCAAGGGCAAGTCGGCGGCAGCGCCCGTCGCGACCGCGCACGGCACCGCGACGCCATGCGCCGCTTGTCACTCGACCGCGAGCTGGCAAGACGTGCGCTTCGATCACGCGCGCACCGGCTTTCTCCTCAAGGATGCGCACCAGCGCCTCTCGTGCAAGAGCTGCCACAAGCGCGACTTCAAGACGCGCATCGCGCAGGACTGCGCGAGCTGTCATCACGATCCGCACGCGCTCGAGTTCGGCAAGCGCTGCGACGGCTGTCACGACGAGGCGAGCTGGCGGACCAACTTCTCCGTCGACGCGCACCGCTCGACGAACTTCCCGCTCACCGGCCGACACGCGCTCGTCCCCTGCTCCGAGTGTCATCCGAACGCGCGCGACCGCTCGTTCTCGCGCGCCGCGACGACCTGCGTCGCCTGTCATCAAAAGGACTACCTCGCGACCGCGACCTCGACCATCGATCACGTGACCGCGGGCTTCTCGACCAACTGTCGAGAATGTCACTCGACGATCCGGTTCATTCCGGCGCGATATGGTGAGCACGACAACTGCTTTCGCATCACGAGTGGCGCGCACGCGGGCATTCGCTGCGCGTCTTGTCACTCGACGGTGCCGAGCGTAACATCACCTCTGAGCTGTGGGAGCGGGACGGCGGCCTGTACGAGCTGCCACGAGCATCGCTGCGATCGGACGGATGGTCGCCATCGCAACGTGCCGGGCTACCAATGCAAGGATCGGAAGTGCTATGAGTGCCATCGCTTCAGCTCGAAATAGCGCGCTCACGGCGATCCTGCTTGCCGTCGCTGGCTGTCCCAACACCGGGCCCTCCGGCAACGACAACTGGAACACCGCGCCCAACGCGAACACGCACGATCCGTACTTTCCGATCGCGTCTGGTGATCACGCGGTCGACTGCAACACGTGTCACGGAGCGTTCGACACGTTCCGCCAGTACGACTGCATGAACGGCTGCCACGCGGAGAGCGACACCACCCCCAATCACTCCGGCGTCGACGGCTACGCATACGACAGCCCGAGCTGCTACTCGTGTCACCCGCGCGGCAAGGGCGCCATCGATCACTCGATGTACTTTCCAATCGCGACCGGCGAAGTGCACCACGGCATCGCCTGCTCCACCTGCCACACCAACCCCACCGATCGGAAGCAGTTCAGCTGCGTCGGCGGCGACTGCCATCCGCAGAGCACCACCGACGGCAACCACGCCGGCATCGACGGGTACAAGTACGACAGCCAGAGCTGCTACGCCTGCCACCCCAAGGGCATCGCCGAGAGCGCCGTCGATCACGCCAAGAACTTCCCGATCGCCACCGGCGACAAGCACAGCGGCATCGGCTGCTCGACGTGCCACACCACGCCGAAGGATCGAACGATCGTGACGTGCGCGACCGATGCGTGCCACCCATCGACGACCAGCGCGCAGCACGGCAGCGTCGGGGGCTACCAGTGGGACTCGCCTCTGTGCATGCGCTGCCACGCGGACTCGCAGGTGGATCGCGTCGCCACGCATGGCCCCTTCGGGATCAGCGCTGGCTACTCTCACTACTTGAATAGCTGTCTGAGCTGCCACCCGGGGGCGCGCAGCGACAAGCCCTGGGCGGCTGACTTCATGACCCTCGACTGCTTCGCCGGCTGCCACAACGCCGCCGAGATGGCCGACCATCACGCGGGCTTCGCCGGGTACCAGCCGACGCCAGCCTCCTGTCTCGCCGCGGGCTGCCACCCGAATGGACAGAAGCCATGGTGAGCCGAGCGGCGGTCGGCGTCGGCATCGCGCTACTGGCGTTCACGAGCCAAGCGTCTGCCGAGTCGGTCCGCTGCAAGGTCCGCTACGCGACGTCGCAACGCGCCTACTTCACGATCGGCGCGAGCGAGGGCGTCGCGGTCGGCGACGAGCTCGCGCTCATGCGCCACGGCAAGGCGTTCGCGCGCTGCAAGATCGATGTCCTGGCGCAGAGCTCGGCGAGCTGTCGCATGACCGAAGCGACCACCGGCGACGAGTGTCGCGCAGCACGCGGCGCGACGAGCGGCGCGCGGCCGAAGGCCAAGCCACCGATGCAGAGCGACGTGGCGCCGAGCCCGACGGAGGCAGCAGCCGTCGAGGGTGCCCTGCGCGACACGCCGAACGAGAAGATCGTCTACAAGGCCGCCAGCGTCAGCGCAGCCCGCGGCCAGACGCTGTTCTCGGCGAGCGTCGGCCACAGCGCCTACGTGACCTTCGACGGCAGGCACTACGAGCAGGAGCGGATCGATCTCGCGCTCCACGGCGTGTCGCTGCGCTTCGGCGGCTTCCGCGCCTGGGCCAGCCTGACGGCGATCATCGCCAGCGTCCGCCCCACCGAGCAGCGCTTCCGGCCCAACGACATCGCCCAGGTCTACGTCTGGCAGACCGAGTTTTCGTCGCGCGAGGTCGGTCGGCCGTTCGCGTTCGCCATCGGACGCATCTGGCCGCACCACACACCCGGCCTGCCGATGCTCGACGGCATGCAGGTCGGATGGCGCAAGAAGGACGGCTCGGCCGAGGTCGGCGTGTTCGGCGGCACGGTGCCGGATCCGACGACGATCTATCCGACGTACCGTCGCTGGCTGGCCGGCTTCTACTTCGGCCACACCGCGCAGGGCCCAGCGGGAAGCCCGCTGCGCCTGGTGCTGCACGAGGGTCGCATCGACGTCCGCCAGACCGACAAGAACGGACTGCAGCTCGAGACGGAGATGGCGCTGCAGTTCAACTTCGGTCGCAAGCTCCAGCTCGCGACGTCGGCGCGCGCGACCATCGGCGCGGACTCGTGGACCGCGCCGCAGTTCGAGGCCGGCCGCGTCTCCTTGAGCTCGCAGCCGATCGATCGCCTGCGCATCACCGCCGCCTTCCGCTACCTCGGCAAGCGCGCGATCAACTACGACGGGCTCGGCGAGGGCTTCACGCTCGGTCGCCAGTATGTCGGCTCCGTCGACGTCCAGGGCGATCTGACGCGCTGGTTGACGCTCACCGTCGGCGGCCTCGTGCAGCACGAGGAGGAGAGCGGCAACGGGCGCCAGTCCCTGCTCGGCGAGCTCAACTTCCACGGCTTGCCCCGTCGTGGCGGCGCGGTCGCGCTCGGCTATCAAGAGGCGTTCGGGTGGATGCGCGGGCACGCCGCCTACGTCCAGTACTCCAACTCGAGCCTCGAGCGGCTGCGCCTGCTGGCGCGCGTCACCTACGCCGAAGACCTGACGATGACCGCCGGTGCGTGGCACCGCGAGGTCAGCGCCTGGGTGCAGAGCGACGTGCGGATCGTTCGCTGGCTCTCGCTGCGCATGTCAGCGCTGGCCCGCGTCGTCGTCGCCTCGCCCACCGATGCGGGCGAGAGCGAGGACGGCCCCCGCAACACCACCGGCGGGGGCGTCGTCGTGCGCGCCGATCTCGTCGGTTCGCTCTAGGGGGTGTCCGGGGTGTCCCTGGTCCATTCGTCAAGGTTCTTGACGACACAGCCCGTCGCGCGGCACGACGTAGCGGCGCGTCTCGACGCGCGGCTCGCCGCGGTTCGGTGACCAGCGGATCCCCACCGTCGAGTAGCGCACCTCGAAGATCAGCGGGCTGGCCGACACGAGCGCCACGCTGGCGCCGGTGCGGCTCCCCCCCGACTCGATCGCGTGCTCGCTGCCACCGTCGAACGCGCACGCGAGCGAGACACCGCCCGCGTCGCGGCGGAGCAAGAAGTGTCGCGTCGTGGTCTGCTCGCGCTGGCCGTTCGAGAAGCTCCAGGTGAGCTGCAGCTCCACGAAGCCGGCCAGCTCGGCCTTGCCGGCAGCGGGAAGGAACGGCACCAGCGTCGCGCGCTTCTTGCCAAGGGCAAAGCCCGTCGGTCCGAGCGACCGAGACGGCTTGTCCCCGTCGCTCGCCAGCAGCACCTCGCGCCCCGCCTCCGCCTCGAGGAACACCCGCACGCCGTCGCGCTCTGCGACGAGTCGGGCCGGGGGCTTGGCCAGGGCGGCCTGCGGCCACGCTCCGGCGAGCGCGGTGATCCAGCCGGACACCAGGAGCACTCCGAGACGGCGACGCATTGTCCGCGAGCGTAGCCCCGGGTGCGGCGCGGCGCCAGGGCGGCGTGGGCGGCGTGGGCGGCCGACGGCGAGCGGCGGGTTGGACGCCGCCTTCCCCGCGCCCTCATCACTGCCTGCACCCGCAGCCGTCGCTGCGTCAACCTGGTTGACCATTTGTTCGGCCTTCGTTTACGTTGCCGCCATGGTCCGTCACATTCGTTCGCTCGCCCTCGCTGCGTGCGCCGCGCTTCTCGTCGCGTGCGCTGGTCCGAAGAAGACCGTCAAGAAGGAAGAGCCGCCGCCGCCGCCGCCCAAGCCCGCCGGGGAGCAGCTCCGCTTCAAGGCCAAAGTGGGCGACAAGCTCGTCGCCAAGACCAAGCTGCTCATCGAGTTCGACACGCAGATCAAGCAGGGCAAGAAGATGGTGCCCAAGCACGTCGTGCTCGAGTTCGACCTCGCCTCCGAGGAGAAGATCGACTCGGTCGACGGCGCAGGCAACCTGCAGATCACCGCTCGTCTCGCGGACGCGTTCGGCAAGGCGCAGGGCCTCGATGCCAAGACGGTCGACGACTTCGCGCTCGCCATCGACGAGCTCAAGGTGAGCCTGACGCGCACGCCGCGCGGCGACATCACCTCGGTCGGGATCAACGGCGTCCGCCCACCGCTCGATGATCGCGTCGCGCGCAGCATCGTCAACGCGCTCTACTCCGCGTCGCGCGGCCCGGTCCTCGCCGAGGACGCCGTGGACGCCAACGCGACCTGGAAGAGCGAGCTCGACGTGCCGCTCGGTCCGAACGCCATCGGCAAGGCGATCTACACCTACACCTTCGCCAAGAAGGACGGCGCGGTCGCGACGATCTCGTCGGCGGGCACCGTCACCGGCGAGGCGGCTCCCGGCAAGAAGGTCTCCGGCAAGATCACCAGCGAGTACAAGCTCGACACCGCGCAGGGCAAGCTCACCGCCTATTCGACGGACATCACCTCGCAGATCGACGACGCCTCGGCGCCGAGCGATCAGAAGCCGGGCCAGCAGCGCATCAAGGTCGACCTCGCCTATCAGCCGGCGCAGTAGTCGCTCCTCGTGCCGGCTCGCCCCCCCAAAGACATCTCCGCCGACGACTTCTTTCGCGTCTGGCTCCCCCGAGAGTTCGCTGTCGAGTTTGGACCCGGTCGGCGCGCCGCGACGCCGATGACCGTCGCCGTGTCGCTCGAGGGCGAGGGCGGCGGCGAGTGGCTGCTCGACGTCAGCGAGACGGAGCTCCGGGTGCGCGACCCTGGACAGTCCGGTCCCGTCCCGCAGGTCCTGATGCGACAGCCGTTCGCCGACTGGCGGGCCGCCGCCGTCGGTGAGGGCGACTCGATCGTCGCGCCGCCCGAGGCCTCTCCGCTCGACGTACTGTTCGTCGATCCGAGCTCCCGCCAGATGCTGGAGGCGGTACGCGGCACGGTCCGCTTCGAGATCTCGGGCTACAACCAACGCACCTGGTGGATGCAGGTCAAGTTCGGGCCCCAGCCGGAGCCGATCGAGCCGGAGGCGACGATGGCGATCGACGCGGCGGACTACGCGGCGATCCTGGCGCGCACACTGTCGCCGACCGAAGCGTACTTCGCAGGGAAGATTCGACTGACGGGGAACATCGCGGTGGCGATGCAGCTCGGGATGCTGCTGCTGCCGAAGTTCGTGCGGACCGGGCTCGTCTAGGCGAGCCGACGGTCGTAGGACTACTGCGGCTTGGCGCCCTTGGTGCTCTGCGCGGCGGCGTCGAAGATCTTCTCGTAGCGCGCGAACTCCTTCTCCGTCGTCGAGTAGGTGATGATCGCGGTGATCTTGCCGCTCGGGATGATGTAGGCGATCTGCTTGGTGACGACGCCGGGCAGCTTGGTGAGACCGACCAGGCGCCCCGAGGTGACGCCGCCGATCGTGACGACGTTCCAGCTCACCGGGGTGTAGCCCGCCTGCGGCGACACCTTCTTCAGCTCACCGTCCATCTGGCTGGCGAAGGTCTTGAGCGACGCCTCGGTGATCGGGCCGGGAGAGTCGGCCAGCGTCACGTTGACGTTCTCCATGAAGCCGTCGGCGGCACCCTTGACGTCGGCAGCGTAGTAGACGAAGCCACCCTGCTGCACCATCTGCTTGACCTGCGGGTTGACGCCCTTCCAGTTGCCGTCAGGCACGCCCGGCGAGAGGTCCACGAAGCCCTGCGGCAGGGCGAACGCGAACGGGTGCGCGTGGGCAGCCGGCGCTCCGACGACGAGAGTAGCAACGAACACAGCGAGCCCTACGACGATACGCTTCATGGACGCCTCCAAGGTTGGCAGCACGGTAGCCTTCTTCGGCGCGACCAGCTAGCGAGTTCTGTTCCGTGCTCAGACTTACGAAGCGACCTCTGTGGACAGCGTCGCGCGCATCCGATCGATGGCCCGCTCGATCGCATCGACCGAGCGGGCGAGCTCGTGGCCATCGTCGACGAGCTCCAAGGTCGCCTGCGGACAGGCGGCGCAGAAGCGCTCGCTCGTCGCGGGCGGCACGACCTCGTCGCGCGACCCGTGCAGCACCGCGATGGGGCAGGTGGGCTGCGGCCACTCCGGACGCAGCGCCAGACCGTCGACGAGGTAGCCGTAGTCGAGCCGCGACTCGCGCCGCTCCGCGTAATCGAAGATCGGGATCCACTCGTCGCGCCGCCAGCGCTCGAGCCCCTCGTCGCCGAGCCGCTCGCGCCAGCGCGCCGCCATGCCGAACGCCGGCGCGAGCAGGAGCAACCCAGCGACGAGCGGCGTTCGCAGGGCGACGTGCGCCGCGACCATGCCGCCCATGCTCGAGCCGATGAGCAGCGTCGGGACGCCGCGCGCGACGAGATCGGCGTGGACCGTCTCGATCATCGTCGAGAGGCGCTGCCGCTCGAAGGTGGGTACGCGCAAGCTCGGCAGCTCGACCTCGACCCCGCGCGCCGCGTAGCGACGCTGCAGCTCGACGCCCTTGTACGACTGCGGGCCGCTCGCGAAGCCGTGCAGATAGACGAGCCGCAGCGCGGCGGCCCCGGTCATCCGCCGAGCTCGACGATGGTGACGCCATCGCCGCCCTCGTTGGGCTTCCCCGGTCGCTGGGCAGTGACACCGGGATAGCCGACCAGGAGGCCGCGGATCTTGTCCTTCAAGGCGCCGGTGCCGAGCCCGTGGATCACCAGCAGCTCGGCCTCGCCCGAGCGCAGCGCGTCGTCGAGAAACTTCTCGACCAGCCCGGCCGCCACATCGACCCGCTCGCCGCGCACGTCGAGCTCGGGCCGTCCCCCCCGCCGTTCGTAGGTCGGATCCTCGGCGACCACCTTGTAGCTGCGCTTGCGCTCCTCGCCGCGCGCCCCGGCCTCGACCAGGCGCAGCTCAGCGAGCGGCACCTGGAGCTTGAGCGGGCCGGCCGCGACCGCGACGCGGTCGCCCTTGGGCAGCGCGGTGACGGTCGCCTTGCCCGAGAGGCGCTGCACCCACACCGCGAGGCCCACCTTGATCTCGTCGGCTCGGAGCGCCCGCCCCGGCAGCGGCGCGGCGGAAGGCTGCGCTTCGTTGACCTTGCGCGCTGCCTCGTCGAGCTCGGCGCGCGCCTGCTGGATCTCCTCGGCCGACACGCCGACCTTCCGGCGCCGAAGCGAGCCACGCGCCGCCTCGAGCTCGGCGCGCGCCTCGCGCAGGATCGCGATCGCGCGATCGTGCTCACCCTTGCGCGCCTTCTGCAGCTCGTCGTTGGCGGCCGCGAGCTTCTCTTCAGCGAGCGCCCGCACCCGCTCCGCCTCGCGCTGCTGCTCCTCGGCGATCCGCCGCGCGCGCAGCATCTCCTGCCGCTCGCGTTCGATCTCGGTGAGGAGCTTTTCGAGGCCGAGCTGCTCATCGGTGAGCAGCAGATCGGTGCGCGCGCACACCGCCTCGTCGAGGCCGAGCCGCCGCGCCACCATCACCGCCCCCGAGGCGCCGGGGATACCGAGGTGGATCTCGAACGTTGGCGCCAGCCGCTCGAGGTCGAAGCCCACCGAAGCGTTGGCGAAGCGGGCGTCGCGCACCGCGAGAGCCTTGAGCCGCTCGTAGTGCGTCGTGACCACGACGGTGGCACCGCGAGCGACGAAGGCTTCGAGCAGCGCCTGCGCCAGCGCCGCGCCTTGATCGGGATCGGTGCCGGCGGCGATCTCGTCGATGAGCAACAGCACGCCGGCCCGCGCCTTCTGCAGCCCGGCCTCCATCGACAGGACATGCGCCGAGAACGTCGACAGGTTGCGCTCGAGGCTCTGATCGTCGCCAACGTCGGTGATCACCTCGTCGATCAGCGGCAGGCGCGAGCCCTCCTGCGCCGGCACGGGCAGACCGGCGCGCCCCATCAAGCAGGCAAGGCCGATCGTCTTGAGCGCGACCGTCTTGCCGCCCGCGTTGGGCCCCGAGATGACCAGCGCCGCGCCCGGGCTCACGAACAGATCGCTCGGCACACAGCTCCCCGACTGGAGGAGCAAGAGCGGGTGCCGCGCCCGCCGCAGGTCGATAGGACCGTCGACGACGAGCTCGCACGCCGACGCGCGCAGATCGATCGACAGCCGCGCCGCAGCGTTGAGTCGATCGAGCTCGGCCAAGATGGCCAGGTTCGCCGCGAGCGCCGCCTGGTTCTCGCCGACGAGCTCGGAGAGCTGCAGCAGGATGCGCCGCTCCTCCTCGGCGACCGACAGCTCACACAGGCGCATCTTGTTGTTGAGCTCGACCACCGGCTCGGGCTCGACGAAGACCGTCTGTCCCGACGAGGAGACGCCGTGGACGATGCCGCCGACCTTGTTGCGCGCCTCGATGCGCACCGGAACGACGTAGCGCTCGTCGCGCAGCGTGTAGAAGCGATCCTGCAGGTGCGGCGCGAGATCTGACGAGTCGAGCAGGCCGTCGAGCTTCCGCTCGAGGTCCTCGCGCGCCTTCTGCGCGCGCCGCCGCAGCGCTCCGAGCTCCGGCGAGGCGTGATCCGCCAGCCGCGGCGGCGCCGACGGGGACGCCTCGATGCTCTCGAACGCGCGCGCGATCGTCCGCTGCACGGTGTCGAGCGGATCGAGCAGCGACGCGCGCCCGAACAGCCGTGGCACGATCTTGCTCGCACCACGGACATGCTGGAGCACGCGCGCCGTGACGACGAGCGTCGCCGCGACATCGCACAGCGACTCGCTGGTCAGGACGCCGGAGCGCTCGGCGCGCTCCACCACCTGATCGAGCTCGCGCACCCCGTCGAGGGGTAGCGGCTCGCCGCGATCGTACAGCGCCCGCGCCTCGCCGATCTCGGCCATCCGGGCGTGCGCCTCCTCGATGGTGTCGAGCGGCGCTGTGCGGCGACAGAGCTCGGCACCGCGGCGAGTGCGGGCTCGGCCCGCAAGCTCGACGAGGAGCGCGTCCCAGCCGAGGTCGCTACGGGTCTTGGGGTTGGGCATAGAGGCGGTCAAGCTCGTCTCCAAATCGCTTCACGACGTTGCGTCGCTTGATCTTGAGCGACGGCGTCAGCAGGTCATTTTCCGTCGAGAACGCCTCACTCACGAAGGCGAAGTCACGGACCTTCTCGTAGCTCTTCCAGTTCGTCGACAGGCGCTCGATCTCGCGCTCGACCAGCGCTCGCAGCTCCGGCGACGCCAGCAGCTTGGGCACGTCGGGCGCGTGTCCATGCTTGCGCGCCCACTCGAGCACGCGATCGATCGCCGGCACGATGAGCGCGACGTTGTGCGGGCGGTCCGCGCCGTAGACCATCGCCTGGGCGATGAACGGGCTGAGCTGCAGCTCCTCTTCGAGCGGGCTCGGCGCGACGTAGTTGCCGTTGGTCAGCTTGTGGAGCTCCTTGAGACGGCCGGTGATGTAGAGGTAGCCGTCGTCGTCGAAGCGCCCGAAGTCGCCGGTGCGCAGGCCGTGATCCTCGGTGAACAGGCGGGCCGTCTCGTTCGGCAGGTTGTGATAGCCCTCGGTAACACCCGTTCCGTAGACGATGATCTCGCCGCTGACGCCGTCGGCCTCCGGTACGGTCGGATCGATGGCGACCCGCACGCCGGGGATCGGGCGCCCGACCGATCCGCGGCGCAGCTGGGCGGGCCGATTTCCCGACACGACGCCGCCCGCCTCGGTCAGACCGTAGCCCTCGTAGACCGAGATGCCGAGGGCCTCGACGAGCTCGCACAGCTCGGGCGACAGCGCCGCCGACCCCGAGACCGCGAAGCGCAGCCTGCCGCCGAGACGCCGCCGCACCTTGCCGAACAGGAGCTTGTCGGTGAGCCAGCGAAAGAGGCGAGCGCGCCAGTCGAGCGCTTCGCCGCGGACCCGCTGCCGCGCGGCGCGAATGCCGCGTGCAAACAGCTTGCGCAGCCAGCGCGCCTGCTCGGCGACATGTCCGACGACGCGCTCGTAGACCCGGTTCCAGAAGCGCGGCGCGGTGACGAGCACCGTCGGTGCCACCTCGGGGAGATAGTCCACCAGCTTGTCCAGCTGTTCGCAGATCGCCAGCGAGGCTCCGACGGTCGCCGCGCCATGCAGCTCGATCGAGCCGCCGAAGACATGCGCCCACGGCAGGAACGCCAGCGTCCGATCGCCGCGCTGCATCGGAATACCGACCAGGCAGGCGCGCACGTTCGTCGCCAGGTTCCGGTGGCTCAGGCGCACCCCCTTGGGGGCGCCCGTCGTCCCCGAGGTGTAGAGGATCTCGGCGAGGTGATCGGGCGCTGGCGTCACCGCCTGAAGGGGCGCCCCCTGGTATTTTTGCTGCAGCGCAGCAAAGCCATCGGCGGCATCGTCTCCGTCGAGGACGATCACATGCTCGAGCGCCGGCAACCCGGCGCGCATCGACTGAACGCGCTCGGCGATGAGGCGATTGGCGACGAACACGATGCGACTGCCCGAATCGGACAGCGCGTGCAGCCAGTCGCGCTCGTGCTGCAGCTCGTACATCGGCACCCACACGGCACCGATGGCGTACGACGCGTGGGCGCCGACGACCCACTCGAGCCGGTTGCCCGCGATGATCGCCACCCGATCGCCAATGCCGATGCCGAGCCCCCGCAGGGACGCGGCGCAGATCTCGATGCGTCGCCCGACCTCTCGATAGGTCAGCCACTGCCAACGCTCTCCCCGTCGCACACCGAGGAACGGCAGCTCGCCGTGCGCGGCGAGCGAGCGCTGCCACAGCGTCACGAGATCGTCGAAGCCCTCGGGCAGCGGGGCGCCCGTTTGGATCGGCATGCAACCGGACTATAGCAGCGTTCCCGACAGCACCAGGCTCGCGACCGTGAAGTAGATGACGAGGCCAAAGACGTCGACCAGCGTCGCGACGAACGGCGCCGACGCGGACGCAGGGTCGAGCTTCAGCGTCCGCAGCACGAACGGCAGCATCGAGCCTGCCAGCGTGCCGAACAGCACGACTCCGACGAGCGCGATGAAGATCGTCCCACCGATCAGCAGCCAGTGATCGCCGTATACGTGGCCGATGCTCTGCCATACGACAATGCGCACGAAGCCGAGCGTCCCCAGCACCGCGCCGAGCGCCAGGCCGGCGGCGAGCTCGCGGCGGACGACGCGCCACCAGTCGCGCAGGCGAACCTCGCCGAGCGCCAGGGCGCGGATGACCAGCGTCGAGGCCTGCGACCCCGAGTTGCCACCCGACGAGATGATGAGCGGCACGAACAGCATCAGCACCGCCGCGCGCTTGAGCTCCCCCTCGAAGTAGGCCATGGCCGTCGCGGTCAACATCTCGCCGACGCAGAGGATCGACAGCCAGGAGCCGCGCTTCTTGATCATCTCCCAGAAGCCGACGGTCATGTACGGCGCGTCGAGGGCCTCGGTACCACCCATCTTCTGGATGTCCTCGGTGGCCTCCTCTTCGACGACCTCGACGATGTCGTCGTGGGTGACGATACCCTTCATGCGTCCGTCGGCATCGACGACCGGCATGGCGATGAAGCCGTGCTGGGCGAAGCGCCGCGACACGCCCTCCTGGTCGAGGTCCTCGGCGATCGTCAGGACCTCGGTCTTCATGATGTCGCGGACCTTGTCCTTGCCCTCCGCGGCGAACAGCTCACGGAAGGTGACGACGCCGAGCAGCTTCTGCTGCGCGTCGAGGACGTAGGCGTAGTAGATCGTCTCGATGCGGCCGCGCGCCTGCTTGCGCAGGTAGGCGAGCGCCTCGTCGACCGTCATGTCGGGGCGGACGCGGGCGTAGCGCGGGCTCATCAGGCCGCCGGCGTCATCCTCGGCGTAGGCCATGAGCGCCGCGACCTCCTTGCGGGTCAGGTCGTCGAGCAGCGAGAACAGCCCGTCGCGCTCGTCGACCGGCGCCTCCTGGATGACGTCGGCGACGTCGTCCGGCTCGAGCAGGCGAATCCACGACCGCCGCTCCGAGAACGGCAGGCTCATGATGAGCTGCATCGCGTCGCGCCCCGACAGGCCGTAGAACACGTCCTCGGCGGCGTGGCGAGGCAGCAGGGAGAACCCCTCGGTGCGCTCGTCGCGCGACAGCACAGGCCACGCCTCGAGGAGCTCCTCGGGCGAGAGGTGCGATTCTGCTTCGGCAGCAGTCATCGATCGTCCTCCTTGGCCAAGCTACCGGTTGATGCGGATAGACCTTCCCCTACCCAATCCGTCGCGCGCGCGACTTGCCGACTACCAGAGCGC
>CAZPEY010000054.1:0-533 GCA_964585665.1 uncultured Polyangiaceae bacterium
TCGGCTCCGTCGAGGGAGCGGGCGCCTCTTGCCAGAAGTCGTCGTAGGACCCCGAGGACACCGGCGCGCTCGGCGACGCGGCGCGTGGGGCCTGAGCGCCGCCGCGGCTGCCGCCGCGCCCGTGGCCGTGCGCGCGATCGCGCGGCGGTGGCTCGAGGCTCGACGGTGCCGGGGCTGTGCCGCGGATCTCGTGCGGCACGATCTCGATCTTGCGCCGGATGAGGCGCTCGATGTCGCGCAGGTAGGCGCGCTCCTCTTGATCGCAGAACGAGATCGCCGTGCCACTGGCGCCGGCGCGCCCGGTGCGGCCGATGCGATGGACGTAGGTCTCGGGCACGTTGGGCAGATCGAAGTTGATGACGTGCGTGAGGCCGTCGATGTCGATGCCGCGAGCCGCGATGTCCGTCGCCACGAGCGCGCGGGACTGTCCCGACTTGAAGCGCGCCAGCGCTCGCTCGCGCGCGTTCTGCGACTTGTTGCCGTGGATCGCGTCGGCGGGGATCTGCGCCCGCTCGAGGTACTCCGAGATCCGG
>CAZPEY010000054.1:543-20557 GCA_964585665.1 uncultured Polyangiaceae bacterium
GGCGCCGTGCTTGGTGCGCGAGAAGACCAGCGCGCTCTTGATCGCCGGATCGGTGAACAGGTGAATGAGCAGCGCGCGCTTGTCGTTCTTCTCGGCGAAATAGACAACCTGCTTGACCGTGTCGACGGTCGACGAGACGGGCGTGACCGCCACGGTGGCTGGGTTGGTGAGCAGCACGTCGGCCAGTCGCTGCGCCTCGGGCGGCATGGTCGCCGAGAAGAACAGCGTCTGGCGCTTGGGGGGCAGGTGGCTGATCACCCGCTTGACGTCATGGATGAAGCCCATGTCGAGCATGCGGTCGGCCTCGTCGAGGACGAACACGTCGAGGCGCTTTAGGTGAACGTGGCCCTGGCCGATGAGATCGAGCAGGCGGCCGGGCGTGGCGACGAGGATGTCGATGCCCGAGCGCAGCGCCTTTTCCTGCGCGGCCTGGCCGACGCCGCCAAAGATGACGGTGTGGCGATAGCCGAGGTGCTTGCCGTAGACGCCGAAGCTGTCGCCGATCTGCGCCGCGAGCTCGCGCGTCGGCGTCAGGATCAAGATCGAGATCGGGCGATCTCCGTGAGTCCGGCGACCGCTGGCCTGCATCCGATGGAGCAATGGCAGCGCGAATGCCGCGGTCTTTCCGGTGCCGGTCTGCGCCAGGCCGAGCACGTCACGGCCTTCGAGGATCGGCGGGATCGCCTGTTGTTGAATGGGAGTGGGAGTGGTGTAGCCCTCTTCGCGGACGGCGCGAAGCAGCGGCTCGGCGAGGCCGAGCTGGTCGAACTGGGAAATCATCTTGGGTCGAGTACTTTCGAAGAATAGAGGGATGCTGAACCGACGTAGCAAAATCGCTTGGAGTCGCTCGAAAGCTAGTCGGCAACTGCCCGGCGCGCAAGTATGATCGTCCAACCCAATCAGGGATGCGGAAGACCGACGACGTGGAGCGAGCTCATCTGGTCACTGCGTAGGCAACTCCGGCTGGCGTCGGTGGTGCTGGTCGGCGCGCTGCTCGTTTCCGCCTCGAGCGCGGCCCAGGCACCGACGGGGCGGACCTCGTTTCGCTCGTACGGACCGGACGACGGGCTGTCGAACCTCGTCACCCGCTATCTCGTCGAGGACCGCCTGCACTTCGTCTGGGTCGGGACCGACGATGGCCTGTTTCGCTTCGATGGCGAGCGCTTCGTGCGGTTCGGCATCGAGGCCGGCTTGCCGTCGACGCGCGTCAGTGGCTTGCACGCGGCGCCGGACGGGCGCCTGTGGATGGCGTCGCGCGGCAGCCTCGCCTATCTGCCCGCGGGCCGCGCCGATCGGCCGCTGCCGCAGCGCTTCGTGACGATCCCCGCCGAGCACGGACCGCGGGGTGTGATCAGCAGCCTGGCCACGCCGCCTTCGCCGGACGGTTCCGCGGCCCGCCTCTACGTCGGCACGAACGAAGGGCTGTTCGTCGAAACGGACGCCGGCAGCGCACGCTTCGCCCTCGTCGACAAGCTGCCTCCCGGCGAGGTCACCGCGCTGCACGTCGAGGCAGACGGCACCCTCTACATCGGGCGCGGCGCGCGGCTCTGGGCGCTACGCGCCGACGGCACGCTGCTCGACGAGGCGGCGCTGACGGGCGGCGGGCGGCGCGCGGCCGGGGGCGCCGATCGGGCGGATCGCATCGATCGGATCGATCGGATCGCGCGCGATCGCCTCGGCCGCCTCTGGCTGCGCTCGCCGAGCGGCCTGTGGATGCAGGCCAAGACCGGCGGCGCGTTCATCGATCGGTCGTCGCTGCTCCCCGCCATCAGCACCAACGGCTACCTCGCGCTCGACCGCGCCGGAGACATCTGGGCGCTGACCAACCGCGGCCTCGTGCACGTCGACGGCGAGCGGAGCGAGCGTCTGCCGCCCGGGCTGCCCACCGACTGGTCGTGGTCGTTCGTCGAGGATCACGAGGGCTCCCGCTTCATCGGCAGCACGGGGCTGCACCGTGAGCTGGGGCGCGGGTTGTTTCGCTCCTTCGGGATGGCGGAGGGATTCGGCAGCGAGATCTTCTGGGAGCTGCGCCGCGATCGCGATGGCTCGCTGCTCGCGGCCACCGACGAAGGGCTGGCGCGGCTCGGCCCGCGCGGCGTCGAGCGGATCGCCGGCACCGAGCACTACACGATCCGCTCGGTGGTGCTCGCGCCCGACGGCAGCTACTTCGCGGCCGGAAGCCCCGCCGAGATCTTGCACCTGCTGCCGCAGCCCGCCTCGAGCGGCGCGGCGCCGTCGTATCGGGTCGAGAAGATCGGCGCCACGGCGGGACTGCGCGGCAAGACCGTGATGGCGCTGCTCCTCGACGAAAAGGGTCAGCTCTACATCGGCACCGATACCGCCGGGCTGCAGCGCATGGCCATCGCCGGGCCGAGGTCGATCACGCCGGTCCCGCTCGCCGACGGGAGCCCGAGCGAGCTCATCAACGATCTGCGCCAGGACGCGCGCGGCCGCCTGTTCGTCGCCGGCGAGCGCGGGCTGGCGATCGTCGATGGTAGCCAGGTGCGACGGCTCGGCACCAAGGAGGGGCTGCTTGGGCGCGGCACCAACACGCTGCTGCTGCGGCGCAGCGGAGAGATCTGCGTCTCGTACTTCGACTCGCTCGGACTGTCGTGCTTCGTCGAGGTGGAAGGGACGTTGACGAAGCTGCGCCACTTCGATCGGGAGCGCGGCCTCCACAGCAGCCGCGTCTACTCGATCGGCGAGGACGCGGCGGGGCGGCTGTGGGTCGGTACGGGGGCGGGCGTCGACGTGCTGAGCGGCGAGCGGTTCGAACATTTCGGCAAGTCCGACGGGCTCCCCGGCGACGACTGCGACTCGCGCTCGTTCCTGGCCGACGCGGACGGCGGGGTCTGGATCGGCACCAGCACCGGGCTCGGCTACTTCGCCGGGGCGCGCTACACCGGGCCGCCGTCACCTCCCTCGGTGAGCGTCGTCGAGGCGTGGGCCGGAGCGCGCTCCCTCGAAGGGGATCGGCTCGTGCTGCGCGCCGACGAGCGGACGCTCTCCGTCGGGCTGGCGAGCACGTCGCACGCGCACGAGCGGCGCGTCACCTTCGAGACGCGGCTGCTCGGCTTCGACGAGTGGCACGCGGGCGCGTCGCGCGAGCTGCGCTACGCCGGCTTGTCCCCCGGGAGCTACCGGCTCGACGCGCGCGCGCGCATCGACTCGGACGTGTTCGGACCGCTCCTCTCCATCCCGGTCCTCGTCGAGCCAGCCTGGTTCCAGACCTGGTGGGCGCGCGCGCTGCTGGGCCTGGGGGCAACCGGCTTCGTGGGCCTGCTCATCGGCTGGCGTGTGCGTCGTCTGCGGCAGCGCAACGTCGAGCTGCAGGGGATCGTCGACGAGCGCACCGCCGAGCTCAAGGTCGCCAACCAGGCGCTGACCGATCTCAGCCTGACCGATCCGCTCACCGGCCTCCGCAACCGACGCTTCCTCTCGTCGACGATCCCGACCGACGTCGCGCAGGTGCAGCGGACGTACCGCGATCTGTCGAGCGGGCGGACCGATCGGATGCCGCGCAACGTCGATCTGGTGTTCCTGCTCGTCGACCTCGATCACTTCAAGCAGGTCAACGACGTGCACGGCCACGGCGCCGGCGATCGGGTGCTCCAGGATCTGCGCGCCATCCTGATGGCAGCGTGCCGCACCAGCGACATCGTCGTCCGCTGGGGCGGCGAAGAGTTCTTGCTGGTGGCGCGCAACTCGAGCCGCGAGGAGGCGCCGATCCTGGCCGAGCGAGTCCGCGCCTCCATCGAGGCGCACGCCTTCGATATCGGCGGCCCGGAGCCGCTCTATCGGACCTGCTCGGTCGGCTTCGCGGCCTTCCCCTTCATCCCGCAGCAGCCCGATCTCGCGTCCTGGGAAGACGTCATCGATCTCGCCGATCGGTGCCTCTACCTGGCCAAGCGCGAGGGGCGCAATCGCTGGGTCGGCGTGCGCGCGACGCGCGAGCTCGCGCTGCCCGCGGTGGAGAGCGGAGAGCGTCCGCGGCTCCACCAGCAGTTCGATCGATTGATCGTCGAGGGCGCGCTCGAGCTGCTGCGCAGCGGCGATCCCTCCTCCAAGTGAGCCCATGATCCCAAACGCCCTGCTCGGACCCGTGCTGTTCTGCGCCGCCTCGGCCTTCGTCTGCTGGATCGTCTCGGTGCTGGTCGACAACTACTCGCAGGTCGATCGGCTGTGGTCGATCCTGCCGAGCGTCTACCTGGGCTGGTTCGCTGCGCAGGCCGGGTTCGCGGATCTGCGCCTCGATCTGATGTTCGCGCTGTCCCTGCTCTGGGGCGCGCGCCTGACGTACAACTTCGCGCGCAAGGGGGGCTATCGCTGGCGTGGCGAGGACTATCGCTGGCCGGTGCTGCGGCAGCGCATGGGCAAGGTCGGCTTCCAGCTCTTCAACGCGACGTTCATCGCGCCGTACCAGAACCTGCTCCTGCTCTTGATCACGCTGCCCGCCTACACCGCCGCCCAGGCGCGGACGCCGCTCGGGTGGGGGGATGTCGCCTGTGCGCTCGCCTTCCTGCTGTTTCTCGTCGGAGAGACCGTCGCCGATGAGCAGCAGTGGCGCTTTCACGAGGACAAGCGCCGGCGCAGCGAGGCGGGCGAGCCGATCCCCGAGCCGTTCTTGCGGACCGGCCTGTTCGCGTTCAGCCGCCATCCCAACTTCTTCTGCGAGATGGCGATGTGGTGGTGCATGTATGGGTTTGCCGTTGCTGCGACCGGAGCCTGGTGGCACTCGACGATCGTCGGGACGGTGTTGCTGACGCTGCTGTTTCAGGGATCGACCACGTTCACCGAGCAGCTCACCCGCGCGAAGTACCCGAGCTACGCGGAGTATCAGGCCCGCACGTCGCGGCTGATTCCGCTGCCGTAGTCACCCCGAGGCGAAGCC
Organism: uncultured Polyangiaceae bacterium; assembly: GCA_964585665.1. Lineage (GTDB taxonomy): Bacteria > Myxococcota_A > Polyangia > Palsa-1104 > Palsa-1104 > CAZPEY01. The sequence goes on from CAZPEY010000054.1 coordinate 5,435, forward strand.
GGCGCGAAAACGGGGTTGACCGCGGGCCGCGATTGGCGATATTCGCAATCAAGCTCAGCTCTCTCGAGAGGCGGACGTGTCGACAACCAAGACGGCAAAGACCAAGGGTGGCAAGACCAGTTCCACCAGCACCAAGAAGGCAGAGCCGGCTGCCAAGAGTCCGGCGCCCAAGAAGACCAAGCGCAAGGCTTCCGAGGACGAGGAAGAGGCCACGGGCGCCGAGGGGGAGGGCGACGAGGACGAGGATGAAGACGAGGATTTGGCGCCGCGTCGTCCTGCCGGGAAGCCGGCGGCCGAGCCCGCGCCGATGGTCCAGGCCCGTCGACTGACGCCGGAGGCCAAGGCGGCGATCAACCAGATGGTCGCCAAGGGCGTGCCGCTCGGCGAGGCGATGCGTCGCGCCGCTTCGTGGGAGACGTTCGTCGCGCCGGCTCGCGAAGATCAGGCCAAGGTGGCGCCCGGTGGCGGGCGCTTCGAGGGCGGTGGTCGCGGCATGGCGGGCGGCGGCGACGATGACGAGTTCGGTGGTGGTGGCAGCTTCGAGGTCGATGACGACGCCCCGGCGACGGCCGGCGACGACGACTAGCATTGCGGATCGCGGTTCCCTCCACCTCTCCTTTCCCCCCGACAACCGTGTCGACATGAGCACGCTGGCCGACGAGCTTGGCGCTGCCCCGTTCGAGCTGATCCTCTCCTCTGGCTTCTTCGGCTTCTTTGCCCACACCGGCGTGGTGAGCGCGCTCGAAGAGCTCGGGCTGCGCCCGGCGGCCGTCGGCGGATCGTCGGCGGGCGCGCTGGTCGCGGGGCTGTGGGGGGCGGGCCTGCCGGCGGCGGCGATCCGCGATCGACTGTTTCGTCTCAAGCGCACCGACTTCTGGGATCCAGATCCGCTGTTCTGGTGGCGCGGCGGCGTGCTGCGCGGCGAACGCTTCGCGGCGCTGCTCGAGGAGGCGCTGGCACCGACGAAGGTGGCGCTGCTCGAGGAGTGTCCGACGCCAGTGCGGGTCGTCGCCTTCGATGTGGCGCGGCGCCAGGCGGTGGCGCTCTCGACCGGCTCGTTGACGAGCGCGATCCGCGCCTCGTGCTGCGTGCCGGCGATGTTTCAGCCGACGCGCATCGGCTCGCGCCGCTTTCTCGACGGCGGGATCACGGACCGCCCCGGCATTCTGGCGGCCTCCGAGAACGTCAAGGTGCTTTACCATCATCTTCCGGCGACGTCGCCGTGGCGGCGCTTCACGCCGCGCCAGAATCAGGCGCCGAAGCGCGCCGGTCTGACGATGCTGTGTGAGCCGACGCTGCCGCGCCTCTCGCCGTTTCACCTCGAGCGCGGGCCCCAGGCCTACGAGCTCGCCTATCGGATGACCCGGCGCGCGCTGCAGACGCGCGCTGCAACCCACTCGCAACCGTGAGGGCGATTTGAACCGAAGCGTGAAGATTCTGATCGGGCTCGTCGGGCTGGGCGCGCTCGTCGCGATCTGGGTGGTCTACGGGCGGTTTGCCGTCGAAGGTGGTCGCCTGCCGTGGGCGGCGATCAACAAGCGGCTCGATGTCCTCCGCGAGGCGTTGCCGACCGCCGATCAGGCGCAGAAAGATCGCGCGCTCGTCTTTGCGGTGCAGCATGGCCCGAACGAGGCTGTCGAGCTCCTGCTCAAGGCCGGCGCGCAGCCGAACCCGCCCAAGGCCGGCCAGTGCCTGCTGCTGACGGCGATTCACTACGGCGGCACGGAGATCTTGCGCCTGCTGCTGCAGGCCGGCGCGGATCCGAAGCTGTGCCGCGACAGCGACGGACTGGCCGGCGAGTTCTTGTCGCGCAACTACGACCGCGCACCCGAGGTCGAGCTGATCTGGATCCTGCGCATGCTCGCCGATCGGGGCATCAAGCTCGATGGCAAGGGCGTCTTCGGCACGACGCTCGAGGTCGCGACGAAACAGAAATTGGGCAAGGTGCTTGACTACCTGCGCAACCCGGCGCAAGCCCCGGTCGACGATCCGGCCAAGGCGCCCAAGCTCGCCAGGCTCGGCAGTGGACCAGCGATCGATCGCGACGCCCTGCGGCGCGTGTGCAAGGGCGAGGGCGTCGCGACGCTCCCCGCCTACCAGAAGCAGGCGGGCCTGGTCTCGCCGATCTACTACTTCGAGCAGCGCGCGGAGGAGCCGCGCTATCCGGGCGAGCTCTTGCCGCGCTGGTGGACGGCGGCCGACGATCCGCGGCACACGCAGCTCGTCGCGTGCGTGCGCGTCGTCGACAAGAAGGTCGTCGAGGAGTGCCGCTACAAGAACCTGACGACGGGCGTGACGATCTACGATGCGACGTTCGAGCTGTCGCTGCGCGAGGCCAAGACCGCCAACCAGCTCGCGAGCAAGACGGTGGCGCTGCCCGCGGACTCGCGGACCTGTCCCATGCTGAAGTGGGGCGGCGAGCAGGAGGGGCGGTATCCGAGCTACACCGCCGAGCTCGAGGCGCTGGTGCGACCGTTCCTCGGCCTCGACGCGACGCCCTGAGCGCCGGCGCGGGTTAGCGGGGCGGGCGCGCCGGCGCGTTGATCTTGCTGCCGTCGATCGCCGGGCCCTCGCTGCACGTCCCGTTCGGATCTTGAAGCGCGCGACAGACGACCTTGTCGTCGTGCAGGCAGAGCTGCACCTGCGGCTTGCCGCCCGCACACTCGAAGTGCAGCGTCAGCTTGAGCTCGTCGCCCGCCTTCATCTCCCGCCCGAGCTGCGTCGTCGAGGGGAGCGACACGTCGTGCCACGCCTTGCGGCACGAGCCGAGCTGCTTCTGCCAGACCCTGTCGACGCGGAGCGTGGCGTGAAAGTCGCTCATCTTGTGAGCCGTCAATCGGTAGGAACCATCGACCACGATCGGGTGGCGATCCTGCTTGGTCTGGAAGGTCAGGCGCAGCTTGTGATCGGGGAGCGACTCGAGGCAGGTCGTCATCTCGCCCTCGCGCAGCGTCCACCAGCCAGGAGGGATCTCGATCGAGCCGCTGGCCTGCGCGTGGGTCGTCACGGCGAGAGACGCTAGCAGCACGAGCGGAGCGGCGACAAGTCGCCAGGCGAGGCGCGCAGCGGAGAAGGGCACGCCTCATTCTACCCGAACCCCGCGCGGCACATCGGTCGCTCGAATCTACGCGGGCCGCAGATTTCGGGAACGGACCGCGCGGCGGCGCTGTCGAACCTGACGATGCATGCCCCAACACCTCGTTGTCGTCGAGCTCCGCGGACTGTGTGTGCTCCGCGCACGTCGTCTCCCCTCCCCGCGTGGACGCCGCTCTTGCTGTGCGTCGCCGCCCTCGGGTGCGCCCAGCCGCGCGCCGCGGCGCCTCCGGTCTTGCCCCTGACCACGCTGCGCCTCTACGAAACGGGCGTCGGCTACTTCGAGCGATCGGGGCGCTTCGAGGAGGGCGGCGCGGCGGCGCTGCCGATCCCGGCGGCGCACCTCGACGATGCGCTCAAGACCCTGGTCATCCTCGACACGACCGGCAAGACCCGCATCGATGGGGTCGAGTTCGGCAGCGGCGTCAGCCGCGCAATGGCGCGCGCGATGGCGGGGCTGCCGCAGGACGCCGACACGCCGATCGGCTACCGCGATCTGCTGGTGAGCCTCAAGGGCGCCGCCGTCGAGGTGCGCACCCACAAGCAGCGCTACAGCGGTCGGCTCATCGAGGTGCTCGGGGACGACGAGTCGAGCGGTAAGGGTGACAAGCCGAGCCGCGCCGACGGACGCAACCTGATCATCGTCCTGTTGCTCGACACCAGCGAGCTGGTCCGCGTGTCGACGAGCGAGCTGATCGCGATTCGGGCGACCGATGCGAGCTACGCCAACCGGCTCGGCTCGGCGCTCGACGCGCTGTCGACGCGGGGCGCGCAGAGCCGGCGCATGATGCGCGTGCTGTCGCAAGGCGCCGGGCCGCTACGGCTCGGCTACATCGCCGAGACGCCGATCTGGCGCACGACGTATCGCCTCGTGCTCGATGAGCGCGGTGGCAGCGTGCTGCAGGGCTGGGCGCTCGTGCACAACGACACGGACGAGGACTGGCAGCGCGTGCGGCTCGAGCTGGTCAACGGCCGCCCTGACTCGTTCCTGTTTCCGCTCGTCGCGCCACGCTACGCGCGCCGCGAGCTGGCGCATCCCGAAGAGCAACTGTCGACGGTGCCACAGCTCGTCGATCAGACGGCCGACATGCTGTGGGGCGACAACCTCGACGAGGTGCATGGCTACGGCGGGCTCGGACTCGTCGGGACCGGCTCGGGCGGTGGCGGCTCGGGCCACGGCTACGGCTCGGGATCGGGCCGCCTGGCGGGGCGGAGCGTCATCGGCGTCGCCAGCGGGACGAGCTCGAGCTCGCTGCTCGGGGTGCAGGGCCTCGCCGACACGCAGGAGGCCAAGGGCGTGGAGGCCGGCGCGCTGTTCTCGTACGCCTTGGCCGAGCCGCTGCAGCTGCGCGCGCACGGCTCGGCGCTGGTGCCCTTCGTGCAACGGCCCATCGAGGCCGAGCAGATCACCTGGCTCGATCGCGTCGGGGCGACGGCGCGCACCGCGGTGCGGCTGGTCAATACGACGCAGCAGACGCTGCCGGTCGGCACGATGGCCTTCTTCGTGCGCGGCGGCTTTGCGGGCGAGTCGTCCATCGAGCGCCTCAAGCCGGGCGAGAAGCGGTTCGTGCGCTACGGCGTCGATCTCGACGTCGAGGTGCGAGAGGAGCGCAGCCGCACGACGGACGCGGTCAAGCGGCTGACCTTCGATGCGGGGACGGTCACCGAGCACTTCTTGCGCACGCGCGTCTTCGACTACGAGCTCGAGAACCGCTCCGGTCAGCCGCGCACCCTGTGCATCGGGCTGCCGGGGGGCGAGAAGGCCGAGGTCAAGGGAGCCGACCGACTGGAGCTCGACGAGGCGACGGGATCCTTGGTGATGGTGTTCCGCAGCGAGCCGCGGCAGAAGACGCGGCGAACCCTGCAGTCGGTCGAGGGGCTGCGCCGCAGCCACTCTCAAGACGCCCTCACCGCCAAGTGGCTCGACGAGGTGGCCGCGCAGCCCGGCCTCGATGCTGCCGATCAACCGATCGTCAAGGAGGCCGCGGCCAAGCTGACGGTCGTCGAGGCCGGCGAGACGGCGCTGGCGGCGCTGCGCAAGGAGCTGGCTGCGGTCGAGGCCGATCTGCAGCGCTGGCGCGAGCACGTCAAGGCGATCAACGCCGAGAAGGCGGCCGCCGCGCCGCTGGTCAACCGCATCCTCGCGGCCGAGGATCGACGCGCCGCGATCGTCCAGCGGATTGAGCGACAGGAGAGCGAGCAGCGCACCCGGAGGGAGGCCGTGCGCCTTGTCCTGGCGCGACTCAAGAGCGCTGATCGCAAGGGCTGAGTAGCCGCGCCGACATGCGCGAGGCTTGGCCGATCCGTGCGGGCGCGGTAGTTTGTGACGATGCGAATCGGGATCAACACCGGCGGCGGCGACGCGCCGGGCCTCAATGCAGTGCTCTACGCGGTGGTCAACGCCGCCCATCAACGAGGCTGGGAGGTGGTCGGCATCCGATCGGGGTACGCGGGGCTTCTCGACACCAGCCGATCGGTGGTGCTGACGCCCGAGACGGTGCGCGGCATCACGCCGCTCGGGGGAACGATCCTTGGCACGACCAATCGATGCGATCCGTTCGCCGTCGCCGAGAAGCAACCGGACGGGAGCGTGGCGCTGGTCGATCGCTCGGATCGTGTGGTCGAGAACTTCCACAAGCTCAAGCTCGACGTGCTCGTGGCGACGGGCGGGGACGGCTCGATTCGCATCGCCCATCGGCTGACGCAGAAGGGGCTGCCGATCATCGGCGTGCCCAAGACCATCGACAACGATCTCGAAGCGACGCTGGTGACCTTCGGCTTCGATACGGCGCTGACCACGGCGTCCGAGGCGATCGACAAGCTGCACACGACCGCGGCGGCCCATGATCGCATCATGGTCGTCGAGGTGATGGGGCGGCACGCCGGCTGGTTGGCGCTCCACAGTGGCCTGGCTGGCTCGGCCGACGTAATCCTGCTGCCCGAGATCCCGTTCTCCGTCGACAAGGTGTGCGAGCACCTGCAGCGCATCGAGCGCGAGGGAAAGCGCTACGCGATCGTCGTCGCTGGCGAGGGCGCGATGGTGCGGGGAGGCTCGGTGCTGCACCACGGCGTGCCGTCGCCGGGCAGCAGCGAGGTCCGGCTCGGCGGCGTGGCCGAGTGGCTGGCGGCCCAGATCGCGACGCGCCTCGAGCGGGACACGCGCGCGCTCGTGCTCGGGCACCTGCAGCGCGGCGGCAGCCCGACGGCCTTCGACCGGATCAGCGCGCTGCGCTTCGGTGCGGCGGCGGTGCGGGCGATCGCCGCTGGCGAGCGCAACGTGCTCGTGGCCTACCGGCCGCCCACGATCCTGACCGTGCCGCTCATCAGCGCGATCGACCGCTGCAAGACGGTGCCGCTCGACTCGGACACGATCTTGACGGCCCGGGAGCTGGGCGTCTCGTTCGGCGACTGAGCCCGGCCAAAGAGGCGAGGGCGAAAAGGCTGCGTCGCTGCGCCCCGCAGGCGCAGAATATTCATGTGCGGCGCTGCCCAGGGGCCTCGCGCCGCGGAGGAAGCGTTCGATTCGATTGGGCCTCAGGTGGGGGTCGGCCCGTCGCTGCTGGTGGAACGCAGTTTGCGTGCCGTTCTCGTCATGAGCCCCCATCGCGAAGCGCGGCCGCTGCCAATCTGGACGCGACGCATCCACTCCGAACAGGGCGAGCTCCTCGCGGAGACGGCGCTGCAGTGTGCGCGGCGCAACGCGACGGTGGACGCCGAGACCTGCATGGCCTGCCGCTTCTGCTTCGGCACCTACGTCGAGGCGGGCAAGGCCAGCATCCTGTGCGTCCACCACAACGCCGTGGCCGCGAGCGAAGAGCGCAAGCTCGAGGTCGGGATCATGCCAACGCGCGCCGATCGGACGCCGGTCTCGGCGCTGATGACCACCGATGTGGTGTGCGTCGCCGCTGGACTGTCGCTGGCCGAGCTGATGGGCTTGCTCGTCGAGCGACGCTTCTCGGGGGTGCCGGTGGTGGATCGCGAGGGGCGACCGGTGGGCATGATCTCGAAGAGCGATCTGCTGCGCTCGTCCTACGAGGCGCTGCAGGGCAAGGCGCCTCCGACGAAGGTAGGTGAGGTGATGGCGCCGCTGGCGCTGACGATCAAGCACAACGCGCCGATCTCGCAGGCCGCCGCGCTGATGGCCTACGAGGGCGTGCACCGGATCCCGATCGTCTCCGACGATGGGCGCGTGGTGGGAATCCTGTCGACGATCGACGTGGTGCGCTGGCTGGCCTACCACGACGGGTACAGCGTCGATGGATCCGTGTGGCGGGAGCGCTGACCGTCGCGGGCGCCTGACTACGAGCGTGGCTTCTTGGGGCGCCGCTTGCCGGGGGCCTTCTTGGGCTTGGTGGGCGACGTCTCCGACGGCTCGAAGCGCGCGCCGCCCTCGAGGTCGACGTCGAGTCGCAGTCGGCCCTCAAGCGGGTGACCGCTCGGGGCGAAGGCGGCGGGGCGCGTCTCCCCGTGGACCACCAGATCGCGGAGCTCCTCCTCGGTGAGCTGGCGCCCGGCGGTCTCGAACCAGACCACGAAGCGACAGCCGCTTCGCCACTGGTCACAGCCCCACCCGCGCTTGCCCGCGAGCAGGTGGCCGACCCGGCAGCGCGGGCAGAGGAGCGCGCGGATCGCCGCGGGCGTCGCGAGCGGCGGCGACGGGCGTGACTGCGACCCGTTCGTGGTGGCCAGCGGCGGCGACGGAGGTGGGCGCGCCGCGGACGGTGCTCGGGGCGGCGCGCCGGCCGCGGCAGCGCCACTGCCGCGGATCGCCTGCACGACCTCCGTGACGTAGCGTGCGATGTCGGCCATGAACGCGCTCCGCGAGTCCTCCCGGCGGGCGATGCGAGCCAGTCGGGCCTCCCATTCTCCAGTCAGCTCCGCCGACGCGAGGCTCGGGACGGGCACCGCATCGATGAGCGCGCGCCCCGCGGCCGTCGCGGTGATCTGCTTCCTGTCGCGGCGGGCGTACTCGCGCTTGAGCAGCGTCTCGATGATCGCGGCGCGCGTCGCTGGAGTGCCGAGGCCGGTGTCCTTCATCGCGGCGCGCAGCTCGTCGTCCGAGAGCGCCTTCCCCGCCGACTCCATCGCCGAGAGCAGCGACGCCTCGGTGTAGGGCCGCGGCGGCAAGGTCTGCTTGCGCTCGGGCGTGAACTCGCCGTCGAGCGCCTGGCCTGCGACGAGGATCGGCAGGCTCTCGAGCGGCTCGCTGCTGGCGTCGGCCTCTGCGTCCTTGTCGTCCCGGCTGGCGCGCTTGTCGCGACGCTCGCCCGCCCCCTCAGCCATGCCGGCGACGGTCTGCCAGCCCGCCTTGAGTCGCACGCGTCCGCGGGCGACGAACCAGTCGGGGGGCGGCGGCAGCGTCGGCTGAGACCAGAGCTTGGGTGCGTCGTCGGTCGAGCGGTCGGTCGTCTCGTCGCTGGCGGCGGCGCCGCTGCGGGGCGCCTCCCCGAGCTCGGTGGGCGCGGGCGCTTGCCCCTGGGCGCCGACGACCACGAGCGCGGTCGTGATCGCAAACTCGGCGTCTGGATGGAAGACTCCAAGGAAGCGCCGCGCGACCAGATCGAAGAGACGTCGCTCATCGCCGTCGAGCGACGCGGCCGCACCGAGGTTGGCGGTCGGGATGATCGCGTGGTGGTCCTGCACCTTGCCGTCGTCGACGACGCGCTTGCCGGGGCGCGGCGGGTTGGCGAGGAGCGGCGCGACGAAGGGGGCATACTCGGGCAGGCGCGCCAGCGCGCCGAACAGCGTCGGCAGCTCCTTGGCGACGTCCGTGCTGAGGTGGCGCGAGTCGGTGCGCGGGTAGCTCAGCACCTTGTGCCGCTCGTAGAGCGCCTGCGCGACGTCGAGCGTGCGCTGCGCGCTCAGGCCGAAGCGTCGGTTGGCGGTGCGCTGCAGCGAGGTCAGATCGAAGAGCTGGGGCGGCGGCTCACGCTGCGTCTTGCCGTCGACGCGGGCGACGCGCGGGCCGCGCGGATCGGTGCTGGCGCCGTGGGTCGCGCAGCGGGTGGCCAGCTCGTCGGCGAGCGCGGCGGTCGCGAGCTGGTTGACGCGACCGTGCAGCCAGCGCGCTGCGAAGGCCTGGCCGTCGTTCGTCGCGAAGCGCGCGCCCACCTCCCAGTAGTCGCGGGGAACGAACGCGGCGATCGCGCGGTCGCGCGCCACGAGCATGGCCAGCGTCGGGGTTTGCACGCGGCCAATCGACAGGAGCTTGTCATCGCCCTGCTGGCGCGCACGCAGCGTCACGGCGCGGGTGGCGTTGAGGCCGACCAGCCAATCGGCCTCCGAGCGAGAGCGGGCTGCGTCGCAGAGCGCTTCGTAGTGCTCGCCAGGCCGTAGCTCGGCGAAGCCGCGGCGGATCGCTTCGTCGGTGAGCGACGAGATCCAGAGCCGCTTGATGGGCAGGCGACAGCCGGCGAACTGGTAGACGTAGCGAAAGATCAGCTCGCCCTCGCGGCCCGCGTCGCACGCGTTGATCACGGCGGAGAACCGGCGATCGCCGAGCAGCGCCTGGACGACGCGGAGCTGATCGGCGCCGTGCTTGTTGCCGCGCAACCGAAAGGTCTCGGGCAGCATGGGCAGCGTGTCGAAGCGCCACGCCTGCCAGCGCGCATCGTAGGCCTTGGGCTCGTCGAGCTCGACGAGGTGGCCGACGCACCAGGTGATCACGTAGCCGGCGCCCTCGAACTGACTGCGGCCCCGGGGCTTGGCGCCCAGGACCCGCGCCAGATCGCGGCCCACTGACGGCTTCTCGGCGATCACGAGCTGCATCGGCAGGAGGCCTACCGTCCTGACTGCAACAGGCGCGGCCCCGCGCCGGCCTTCGCCGACGATGCAAGCGGGCGATGGAGCGTCAGCTCGCGACCGGCGGCGCGGCCCTCGGCGTGCGCGGTGCTCGCGGTGCTGCTCTGGTAGCTCGTCCAGCGGATGCGCGGGTGTCGACGACGAAAGTACTTCGTCAAGTCGGCGTCCCCGATCCAGACGAGGCCGCGGGACTGGTGCGCGGTCCGCTGACGATCGAGCTTCTCCTTGAAGCCCGCGATGACGCCGGCGACGAAGGTGCGTCGATCGCGCTGCGAGCGGATCCGCTGCGCACGTCGGTGCTCGTCCCAGAGCCGGTTCGCGGTGCGCAGCAGGAAGTCGTAGACGTAGCCCGCCATCTCGAGATTGGCCGGGGCGCCGCAGACCTCGAGCACCGAGCCGCGCCTGCCCTCCTGGGCGCGCCACACCGGGACCCAGATCACCTCGACGAAGAAGTGTTCGCCGAGCACGTTGGCGAGCGTGCGCTCCGCCTCGGAGACGCGGCCCGTGGGGACGCCGAGGTGGACGAAGCGGTAGTGGTGGCTGGCGGCGCGCTCGATGTTGTACGCGAGCATGAGGCGCTGCGCCTCGTTCATCGCGAGCTCGGCCTCGTGCTGGTTGGCCGAGCCGGCGAGCGCGAGCAGCTTGGCGATGCGCTGGAGGACGCGCGGCGCGGCGTCCTCTTCCCCTTCGCTCGGCGGCACGGTGCTCGGGGCGTCAGCGCTCGAGGTCGGTCGCCCGGCCGCCCGCCCGTCGATGCCGAGCTTGTCGCAGAGCGCCTGGAAGGCGGGGCCGTGGGGGGTCGGATCGGGATCGCCGAGGATCTCGGCGGTGTACTGGTGCGCCATCTCGTGCTTGAGCACCTCGAGGACCTCACCCCAGCCGGCGGTGGACGCGAAGGTGCGCCCGAGCTCGATGGTACGGGTGTCACGCTGCCACTGGCCGAGGCGCGAACCTGCGTCGGACAGCTCCAGCTGCGCGGGCTGGAGGCGCCCCTTGAACAGACCGTAGTTGAGGTCGCGATAGGCGTCCTTGAGCGCCCGCAGGAGCGCTGCTTCGAGATCTACGGAGAGCTGCGACATGCCGGACAGCATAGCCAAATTCAAACTCAAGAGCCGTGCCGTAGCGACGATGTCGCAGATCCGAGCGGTTGCCGTGTGGAGGCGTACGGCGATCCGGACGATCGTCCGGACTACCGGCCGGCCGACGACTCGGCGACGGGCGTCGCGCCCTCCGTTGGCCAGGGCTGGAGCTGGCGCAGCTCGGCGATCGTCACCTCGCCACGCGCTCGCTCGCCGGTCACCGCGTCGGCGATTCGCCACGCCATCGTCTTGCCGAACAGCGGCTGCGACTCGACGAAGAGGCAGCGCAGCTCGCCCTCCTCGAAGCCGCACTGCTCCTGGAGCGCGCGCAGCAGCCCCTCGTCGTGCAGGTGGCCGTCGCCGAAGTTCCAGCCGAGGGCGAGGCCGGCGACGATCTCGCCATCGACGTGCTCGTAGTCCTCGAGGCGATCGACGGCTCGCGGCAGGAGGAGCTGGAGCGCGCGGCCATGCAGGTGCATGGCGCGGAACGCGATGACGCGGCCGATCAAGCCAACCGCAGTCGATCGATCGTAGAAGCGCGCGAGCTGATCGTGGACCCAGGGCGACGACTTCTTCAGCTTGTCGAGCTTCCGATAGGCGTCCCCTTTGAAGAGCCAGATCGAATATCCCCAGTTGCCGGCGTAGTAGCGCATCGCGCAGAGGAACGAGACCGCGCGCGGCCAGAAGTTGCCGACGAGCGGAACGACGAGCAGCGCGCCGACGAGGAAGGCGCCCACCAGCGTCGATCCGACCGAACCCGGGGGAACGCTCGCGTGTGCACCGAACAGAAAGAAGCCGCCGTAGACGACCATGAAGTTCCACTCAATCGGCACGCCCATGGGGACATTGCTCGTGATGAAGACGTGCAGCAGCAACATCAATCCAAGGCCAATCGTGGTCTGCAGTCCGCCGCTCGCGGTGCCGAGCACGATCGGGACCGCGAACTCGAGCGCGGTGCCCATGTGCGCCATGATCTCGGCGAGCCGCGACGGTCGCAGGTCGTCTGGGTAGGCGCGATACATGAGGCGCCGCAGCCAGCCGAAGCGCAGCACCGGACTGTTGCTGATCATCACGCACACCACCGTCGGGAAGTGGTGGTTCAGCTTCGAGACGCCGGCCCAGAACCACAGCGCCAGCTGCACCGCTTTGGCGCCTGCGATCCAGTCGCCGGCGAAGGCGAAGCAGACGATCGTCGTGTAGTAGTGCTCGGCGCGCGCCGAGAGGAACAGGGTCTTGTCGAGGATGCCGAGGAGCGGCGTCAGCACGAGCAGCGGCAGGAGATGCTCGAACCCTGGCTGCGCTGCCACGAGGGCGCGCAGCAGCGCCGCGACGTGGGCCGCATAGAGCGCCACGTCGAGCCAGGTGCGACGGAAGCCTCCCAGGAGCGGCAGGCCGGGGTAGAGCGGCCGCTTCGTCGTCCCCGGGCGGAGGAAGTGGAGAAACCCGCCAACCGGTGGGAAGTAGCGCCCGGTCAGCGGCCCGCTGCCGCAGCCAAAGCCGAGCGACTCGAAGAGCATACTGAAGAGGATCGCCTTCTGAAAGGCGATCGGGTGGAGCCACCACTCGGGTAGGCGTGTGAGCCCGCCGAGGCCTGGTGTCGTCGCACAGAAGACGCTCCACATGCCGATGTAGAGGCCGACCTTGAGCGCATAGACGACGAAGACCCCGAGCGGCGAGCCGTAGCCCTGCATCGCCCACGCCTGACAGACGAGGCGCCACTTCTTGCCGAACGGCAGCGCGGCCCACTGCAGTGGATCGTAGGGAGGAGGCGTCGGCGCGAGCAGACCCATGGCCGCACCTTACCGCAACACCGACGGGTACGCCTCCTTCCGCTCCTCGATCCCTCCGTGCCCTCCCTGCCTCATGGAACGCTGGTGCGATCAGCGCCTCGGCCGCCGCACCTTCTGCGCCACACCGAGCAGCACGCCGAACCGATCGCTCCCGGAGGTGAAGCCCGCGAGCACGGTCAGGCTCAGCGTCGTCGTCGCCGCCGCCATCCAGTTGAAGGTCGCCGTCGCGGTGAGCTGCGAAGGATCGTGCGAGAAGAAGTAGACGCTCGCCAGCGCCAGCCCGATCCCGAAGGTGCCGCGCTGATCGAGCGGCAGGTCGAGCGTGAAGCCGGTCTCGAGCCCGAGCTGGAAGGCGCCGGCCTGCGGTTCGATGACGCCGCCCACGTTGAGGACGACCTGCGCGCCTGGCGTCATGCGCCCGATGAGCAAGAGCGACTCCCAGCCGGGCCGTGTCGCGCCGGCGACGACGGGCAGATGCGGGCCGACCTGAAGGCCGAGCGCCCAGAGCTTGTCCGCGTTGTCGTCGTGGCGCGAAAAGAGCCCGACCTTCGTCGAGAGCCAGAGGTTGTCCGGCGTGGAGTGCAGCCGTGGCACCTCGAAGGCGTAGGTCCACCCGAGGTCGAGCTCGAGGTTGGGGAGGATGCCGACGTCGACCTCGAGATCGGGGGCGACCGTACGCCACGTCGTCGCGCCGCGGATCGCCCCGATCTGCACGTCGAGCTCGATGGTGCCGGGCGCCTCGAGCTCGAGGTCGTCCGGCTCGAAGCGCGGGTGGATGGGCTTGCTGACAGCGGTGCGCGGCGAACCGAGGGCGCAGGCGAAGACGACGAGCAGGGCGAGGTCGCCGACGCGCATGCGGATCCAGAGAGGATACCGCCGATGCCCGCCGACCGAAAGCGGCGAGGAGGCTAGCCCGAGCCTTCGTTCTTCGTGCTCGGCGGCTTCTGGCGCAGCGTCGCGGTCAGCAGGTCGCGGTTCATCCTGGCGATGAACGAGACGCTGATCCCCTTCGGACAGGCCGCCTCGCACTCGTAGTGGTTCGTGCAGTTGCCGAAGCCCTCTTCGTCTGCCTTGAGCACCATGCGCAGCACGCGCTCGTCGCGCTCGGGCTGCCCCTGCGGCAGGAGGCCGAGGTGGCTCACCTTCGCCGCGACGAACAGGCTGGCGCTCGCGTTCGGGCACGCGGCGACGCACGCGCCGCAGCCGATGCACGCCGCTGCGTCCATCGCGAGGTCGGCGTCCTGCTTCGGGATCAAGATCTCGTTGGCATCCCGCGGCGAGCCCGGGCGCACCGAGATGTACCCGCCCGATTGAATGATGCGATCGAACGCTGCGCGATCGACGACGAGATCCTTGATGATCGGGAACGACGTCGCGCGGTACGGCTCGACCCAGACCTCGTCACCGCTCTTGAAGTTGTGGAGGTGGAGCTGACAGGTCGTCGTCTCCTTCTGCGGGCCGTGCGGCTTGCCGTTGACGACCATTCCGCACGCGCCGCAGATCCCTTCGCGGCAGTCGTGATCGAACGCGATCGGGCGCTTCCCCGCCGTCACCAACCGCTCATTGACGACGTCCAGCATCTCCAGAAACGAGGCGTGATTCGAGATCCCCTTCGCATACTCCGAGTAGTCCTCGAACTGCCCCGCGCCCGTCGGAGTCTCCTGCCGCCATACATGAAGCTTCAGATCGATATTGGCCACGATTCGAGACTCCCTACTTGTAGCTGCGTTGCGCGAGGTGAACGAACTCGAAGTCCAGCTTCTCTTTGTGCAGCGCCTGCTTCTGCCCCTCGCCCTTCCACTCCCACGCAGCAACGTACGAGTAGTCCTTGTCGTTGCGCATCGCCTCCCCGTCGGGCGTCTGGTACTCCTCGCGCAGGTGGCAGCCGCAGCTCTCGGCGCGGTCGAGCGCGTCGTGGCACATCAGCTCGCCGAGCTCGAAGAAGTCCGCGACCCGCCCCGCCTTCTCGAGGTCGGCGTTGAGCGACTCGCCGCCGCCGATGATCTTCACATCGCGGAAGAACTCCTCGCGCAGCTTCGGGATCTCGGCGAGCGCGGCCTCGAGGTCCTTGGCGTTGCGCGCCATGCCGCAGTTGTTCCAGATGATGGCGCCCAGCTTGCGGTGGAAGTAGTCGACCGGCTTGCTGCCCTTCTGCCCGACCTCGACCAGCTTCTTCAGCCGCTCGTCGACGCCCTTGATGGCGTCCTTGACCGCGCCGTGGCTCTCGTCGACGTTCGACTTGCCCTTGCTCGCCAGGTAGTCGCCCAGCGTGTACGGCAGCACGAAGTAGCCGTCGGCGAGGCCCTGCATCAGCGCGCTGGCGCCGAGGCGATTGGCGCCGTGATCCGAGAAGTTCGCCT
>CAZPEY010000055.1:0-20308 GCA_964585665.1 uncultured Polyangiaceae bacterium
GCGGGTCATCGCGCGCGCTCCCGGCGACTCGATCGAGGCGCGCGTCCATCCGACGCTGGTGCCCAAGCGCTTCCTGCTCGCATCGGTCAACGGCGTCTTCAACGCCGTCTACGTCTCGTCGGTGGCGCTCGGCAACTCGCTCTACTATGGGCGCGGCGCCGGCATGATGCCGACCGCCGTCGCGGTCGTCTCCGACGTCATCGAGGTGTCGCGCAACCGCATGATCGCCGGCGGTGCGCGCCTGCAGCATCGGGATCGCGGCGCCGGCAAGCGGCTGCGCGCGCCTGGGGAGCTGCGCTCGCGCTACTACCTGCGCTTTGCCGTCGTCGATCAGCCGGGCGTGCTGGCGCGCATCGCGGGCATCCTCGGCAACCACGACATCTCGATCAGCGAGGTCGTGCAGGAGGGCGAGCGCAGCCACGACAGGCCGGTCGGCATCGTCGTGACGACGCACGAGGCGCTCGAGGCGAACCTCCAGGCGGCGCTCGCCGAGATCGACGCGCTGCCGGTGGTCAAGGATCGGACGCGCGTCCTGCGAATCTATACATGAACGACATGAACGAGATGGAGCGCGTCGCCGAGGTCCGGGTCCTCTACGCCGACACGGATCAGATGGGCATCGTCAACAACCTGAACTACCTGCGCTGGTTCGAGGTCGGTCGCGCCGAGTGGCTGCGCAAGCACGGCACGCCGTACACCGCGATCGAGAAGGACGGCTACCAGATGCCGCTCGTCGAGGCCCACCTGCGCTACCGCGCGCCGGCCCGCTACGACGACCTGGTGACGATCTGGGCGATGCCGAGCGAGCCGCGCGCCGCATCGGTCAAGTTCCTTTACCAACTACACCGAGCCAGCGACGGGCTGCTGCTCTGCGAAGGCTACACAACGCACGCCTGCCTCAACCGCGAGGGCAAGGTGAGCCGCATCCCCAAGTCGGTGCTGACACTGCTGGGCTTTTCCAAAGAGGGAGTCTGACGATGAGCATGGATCGCAACCTGGCGCTCGAGCTGGTCCGCGTGACCGAGGCCGCGGCGCTGTCTTGTGCGCGCTGGATGGGTCGAGGCGACAGCAAGGGCGCCGATCAAGCGGCGGTCGATGCGATGCGTCGCGCCTTCGACTCGATCTGGGTGCGCGGCACGGTGGTCATCGGCGAGGGCGAGCGCGACGAGGCACCGATGCTCTACATCGGGGAGAAGGTCGGCTCGGGCTGGGCCGACGCCGATGCCAGCGCGCCACGCGTCGACATCGCCGTCGATCCGCTCGAAGGCACCAACCTGTGCGCGACCGGCGCGGCCGACGCGATCGCCGTGCTCGCCGTCGCCGATGACGGCAAGTTCTTGAACGCCCCCGACACCTACATGGACAAGGTCGCCGTTGGGCCGGCGGGGCGCGGCGTGATCGATCTGACGAAGTCGCCGACCCACAACCTGGCTGCGCTCGCCGAGGCCAAGCGCTGCCGCATCGAAGACCTGACCGCGATCATCCTCGACCGGCCGCGCCACGCCGAGATCATCGCCGAGGTCCGCAAGTCGGGCGCCCGGATTCGCTTGATCGGCGACGGCGATGTGTCGGCGGCGATTTCGACCTGCAAGGACGACACCGGCATCGACATCCTGTTCGGCGCCGGCGGCGCCCCCGAAGGCGTGCTCGCAGCCGCTGCGCTGCGCTGCCTCGGCGGTGAGATCCAGGGCCGGCTGCGCTATCGCAACGACGACGAGCGGGCGCGCGCCGAGCGAATGGGCGTCACCGATCACACGCGCATCTACAAGACCGAGGATCTGGCGCAGGGCCACGTCGTGTTTGCCGCGACTGGCGTCACCTACGGGTCCTTCCTCCAGGGAGTGCGCTTCCACGGCGGCGGCTCGGCGCAGACCCACTCGGTCGTGATGCGCAGCAAGTCGGGCACGGTGCGCTTCATCGACGCGCACCACCACCTCGATCAGAAGCCGAACTACGAGTGGCTGTCGCACTAGAGGTTCATCGACATGCGCTGTGATCTCTGCGGGGCGCAAGCGCCCGTCGTCGACGTCGAGCTCAACCACAACGTCGGCATGCTGGTGATGCGGCAGACCTACACGACGCAGGGCAAGCTGTGTCGGAGCTGCCTCAACCGCGCCATGTTCAGCCACACGTGGAAGAACCTGCTGCTCGGCTGGTGGGGAACGATCTCGTTCATCCTGACGTGGGTGTACCTGTTCCGAAACACCTTCGTGTTCATCGGCGCCCACGCCTCGCTGTCCAAGGGCGGCAAGCAGCTCCCACCGACGGGAAGCGGCCTGCCCGGAGCACATCCCTTGCAGGGTGCCTCGGCGCAGCAGAAGCTCGCTGCCTTCGAGAACAACGTGCGGATGGAGTTGCGCGGCGGCGCGCTGCCCTACGACGTCGCCGAAGGGTTGGTCAAGACACACGGGGTCGACTTCGACACCGCCTACGAGTTCGTCAAGCAGATCAAGAAGCAGCTCGAAGGGGGCGAGAGCGCCGCGCCCCCGACGAGTCCGACCACCCCCGACTTCAAGTAGACAGCGATCAGATCAGGCTCTGGCGACGCAGCGCGACGTCGACCAGGAAGAACAGCGCGAAGGCAGCGTCGGCAGACGACGCTGTACCAGTGTCGGCGCGCTCGGTGATCTCGCGAAAGCGCGCGTAGCGAGCCGAATCGACGCCGAGCCGCAGCGCCTCGAGAGCGAGCGCCTCACCCACCGAGTAGGCATCGGCGCGCGCCCAGTCCGCGAACTTGCGCGCCGCCGCACGGACCGCGCCCACGTAGTCGGCGCGCAGGTTGATGAACTCGACCGCGACCACCGCGTCGCGCTCGATGCCCGGCGGCAGGACCTCGGACAGCACCACGCCGCGCCCTTCGAGCGAGCCCATCTCCTCGACCTTGAGCGGCCGCAGCGACAGCTCGGGGAGCTGCGCCGGGGGATGACGCTCCGCGAGCGCTTGCAGGCTCTGCTCGATCGAGCCGTCGGTGTTGACGGGCTTGAACGGATCGCTGGTCTCCTGTGGCAGCTCGTCGACGGGGACGCCCTGCGTCTCGGCTGCCATCTGCTTGCGGAACGCGCCGCGCCGGCGCACGTCCGAGATCACGAGGCGGGTGATCGCCTTGAGCGCCTCGAAGACGCCCGCCCCGGTCGTGGCGCGCGTCTCGACGCAGAGCCCGCCGTGCTTGTTGAGGCTCTTCACCATCTCTTCGGTCGGCGCCGCGCCCTGCAGATCGCGCTTGTTGAGCTGGATGAGGTGAGGAAGGCGCGCCAGGCTCTGTCCTTGATCGCGCAGGTTCTCTTCGAGCACGCGCAGCGCCTCGAGGTTGTCCTGCATGCGATCGGCCTGCGAGTCCGCGACGAAGACGATGCCATCGACGCCGGTCAGCACCAGCTTGCGGGTCGAGTTGTGCTGCACCTCGCCGGGAACCGTGTAGACCTGGACGCGGATCGAGTAGCCGCCGAGCTTGGGGAGCCGCGCCGGGACGAAGTCGAAGTAGAGGGTTCGATCGTTGCCTGCCTGCAGCGAGATGAGCTGGCCGCGAGACTCGGCGCGAATCGTCTGATGGACGAGCTGGAGCGACGTCGTCTTGCCGGCGAAGGACGGACCGTCGTAGACGAGCTTGATCGTGATCTCTTTGCTGTAGAGATTGATTGAGCTCACCTGGGCGCTCCTGTCAGCTCTTCGATCTGGTCCACTTCCTTGACTGCCTTCTTGGTCAGCACCTCGGTCCCCTCCGCGGTCACGACGACGTCGTCTTCGATGCGCACCCCGATGCCGCGCAGCTCCTCGGGCACGCCCTCGCTCGACGCAGCGATGTAGAGCCCCGGCTCGATCGTCAGCACCATGCCAGGCTCGAGCGGGCGCGGCTTGCCACCGAGCGAGTACGCACCGACGTCGT
This sequence comes from uncultured Polyangiaceae bacterium, assembly GCA_964585665.1. Lineage (GTDB taxonomy): Bacteria > Myxococcota_A > Polyangia > Palsa-1104 > Palsa-1104 > CAZPEY01. The sequence goes on from CAZPEY010000055.1 coordinate 3,884, forward strand.
GCACGTCCATGCCCAGCCAGTGCGACGTGCGATGCATGTAGAAGCGGCGATAGTCGCCCTTGTCGATGAGGTCCTCGACCTTGCCGCTCAGCAGCCCGAGATCGACCATGCCCTCGGTCAACAGGCGCACGGCGCGCTCGTGGATCTGATCGATCGTGACGCCGGGTCGGGTCATCTCGATGCAGGCCTTCTCGACGGTGAGTACGGTCTGGTAGACGCGCTTCTGCGCCGCCGAGAAGCGCGCGCCGATCGGGAACGTCCGCGTGATGTCGGACGTGAAGCCGTCGATCTCGCAGCCCGCGTCGACGAGCAGCATGTCGCCCTTGGCCATCTCGTCGCGGCAGTCGACGTAGTGCAGGATGTTGGCGTTGTCGCCCGCACCGACGATCGTGCCATAGCCGGGTTGACCGCCGGAGCGACGGAACTGGAACTCGAGCAGCGCCTCGATCTCGTACTCGCGCATGCCCCCGTTGGCGGTGCGCATGGCCAGGTTGTGCGCCTCGGCGGCGATGTCCGCGGCGCGGCGCAGCTTGGTGAGCCCGTCCTCGTCCTTGCGCAAGCGCAGCTCGTGCAGGGTCGTGCGCAGATCGTGGATCACGGTCGGTGCGCGCATCCCGCGGCGCTCACCACTGCGCAGCGCCTTGAGGGCGCCGATGACCACGCCGTCCCAGTGCGCGTCGTCGCCGAGCAGGAAGTAGAGGTGGTCCGCCCCGTCGAGCAGCTTGGGCAGCTCGGCGGCGATGGCGCCGCACTCGAAGGCCTGGTCTGCGCCGAACCGCTCCTTGGCGCCTTCGACCCCGGCGCGACGACCGTTCCAGATCTCGCGCTCGGTGTCGCGCGGCCGCACGAACAGGCTGTAGGTCGCGCGCGTCTCTCCGTGGGCCGTGCGCAGCACCGCGCACGCTTCCGGCTCGGTAAAGCCGGTCAGGAACCACAGGTCCGAGCGCTGGCGGAAGCGATGATCGACGTCGCTGTTGCGGATCTGGAGATCGTGCCCTGGCACGACGACGACGGAGTTCGGCAAGAGGCGCTGCAGCAGCGCTTCGCGCCGCGCCGCAAACACGGAGATCATGATCTTCGATACTCTCCCATAAAAACGGTCACGCGGTCACGGCTGCGATCGGCGCGGCGGTGCGGCGCAGTTGCTCGAGCGAGGGGGCGGCGGCGGCGCGCCGATCGGCGAGGATCGCCGCCGCGCACTCGATCGCCGACTCGCAGGCTAGCTCGGTGCCGACGCCGCGCCCACCGGCCGCATCGCCCGCGACGTACAGCCCGGCGAGCCCGCTCCGCACCGAGGGTCGGTTGCGGCCGCTCTGGTGCGGCGTCTGCCCCGTCGACACCGCCGGGCCGTGCTTCTTGCCGATCCAGCTCGCGATCCCCTCGGTGCTCATGACGTCGACGAACAGCGCCTCCTTGGTGCAGCCGGGCACCAAGGTCTCCATCGCCGCGAGCAGCGCCTCCTTGAAGCGCTTGTCGTTGCGGCGCGTCGGGTGCTTGTCCTCGGGCCGCGCGATGTCGGTCGTCGGAGCGACGGCGCAGGCGGTCAAGAGCTGCGTACCCGGGGGGCCGAGCGACGCGTCGAAGTTGGTCGGGATCGGGCAGTAGATCGGCACCACCGGCGGTACGCGCCCGGCGTCGAGGTGCTCGAACTGGGTGCGATAGTCGTCGAGCGAGATCGTCCAGGGGTTGAACGACGGGTCGGGCGTGTACGCGCCGACCAGGCAGCCCGTCGTCTCGCGGCGACGGGGCAGCGCGATCTTGCACTGCACGGCGATGTACGACTTGCGCACGCCAGCCGCGACGGCGCCGTACGCCGCGGGCAGCTTGCCGGGACCAATCCAGTCCACCAGATCGGGCAGGCTGCTCGTCGAGACGACCGTCTTGGCGTGGAGCTCGCGACCATCGCGCAGCGTCACCCGCCAGCCATCGCCGCTGCGCGTCAGCGACTCGACGCGCGCCCTCGTCCAGCACTCGCCACCGTAGCGACGGAGCGCCGCCACGAACGCCCGCGGGATCGCCGCCGCGCCGCCCTTGGGGTACGACAACGCGTTGTCGCGTAGCATGTTCTGCAGGCAGTAGATCGACTCACCGGCCGAGCACTCCCAGGGCGGCAGGATGAAGTAGAGGCCGAGCAGGAAGCCGAGCAACCCGAAGAGCCGCGGATCGTCGGTGTACCCGCTGATGAACTCGTCGATCGACCGCTCGTCCCAGGCTTCGATCTTCTGCGGCGACATCAAGAAGATGTCGGCGAACATGCGGCTGATGTGGGGGAGCTCGCGCATCGGGATGCGGAGCTGGCGCACCGCTTCGAGGCAGAAGAGCGGCAGCTTCCAGGCCGCGCTCGGCACGACCAACGAGATCCCCGGGCCGCGCAGCTCGGACAGGTTCGGCGTCTGTCGAAACTCGACCGCGGCGCCGACGGAACGCAGCGCCTGACCGAGCGGTCCTTTGGCGCCCCGCGAGAACATGTGCGTGCCGTAGTCGACGTGAAACCCACGCTTCTCGTACCAGCTGCACGAGCCGCCGATGCGCGGGTTCTTGTCGAGCAGCAGGGTCTGGAGTCCCGCCTTTTGGAGGAGGGCGGCCGCGGTCGTCCCTCCGATCCCCGCGCCGATGACGATGACGTCACGCTTCACGTCTTCACCGTATCACGACATACTGCTGTCGTGACGACCGTCCGCCTCGATTCACGCAGCGCCCGCCAGGTACAGCGCGGTCTGCCGTGGCTCTATCGCGAGGGGCTCAAGCTCGACCCTCCCGCGGGGGACGTCGTCCAGCTCACCGACGGCAAGTCGGTGCTGGCCACCGCGCTCTACTGCGAGCGCGGTCCGATCGCGCTGCGCCTCCTCGGGGCTGGGGCCCTGACCTTCGATCGCCAGCTGCTGGTCACCAGGCTGCGCGCCGCGCTGCACCGCCGTACCCAGCTCGACGCCTTTGGCCGCACCCACGCCTACCGCTGGGTCCATGGCGAGGCCGATGGACTCCCAGGGCTGTTCGTCGATCGCTACGGCGACGTCCTCGTCCTCCAGGTGATGACGCAGGCGATGGACGCGCGCACCACGCTCCTCGTCGAGGCGCTCGTCGAGGTGGCGCGGCCGCGCCTCATCGTGGCGCGCAACGACGGCTCGGCGCGGGACTTCGAATCGCTGCCCCGCCACAAGGCGGTGCTGCACGGCGACGGTTCGACGGAGGTCACCTACGACGACGCGGGCAACCAGGTCACCGTCGACGTCATGGTCGATGGCAAGACGGGCGGCTTCCTCGATCAGCTCGAGAACCACGCGGCCGCGCTCCACTACGCACGGCCGTTCGCAGGCGCAGGCGGCCGCGGCCTCGACGCCTTCACCTACCACGGCGGCTTCGCCCTGGCGCTCGGCCGCGCTGGCCTCGGCAGCGTGCTGGCGCTCGACGAGTCCGCCGCCGCCGTCGGGCGCGCGCGGCACAACGCCAAGGTCAACCAGCTTGACCAAGTCACCGTCCGCTGCGTCAACGCCTTCGACGAGCTGCGGCGGCTGGAGGCCGCCGGAGAGCGGTTCGACGTCGTCGTGATCGATCCGCCAGCACTCGCCAAGCGACGCTCAGGCGACACCGCCGCTGAGCGCGCCTACAAAGAGCTCAACCTCCGCGGCATGAGACTGGTAAGATCGGACGGCATCCTCGTATCGTGTAGCTGCTCGGGCCGCCTCTCGCCCGAGCGCTTCGGCGAGCTTCTCGTCGACGCAGCTCGTGATGCGGGGCGGGCCGTGCAACTGCTGGAGAGGAGGGGCGCCGGGCGCGATCATCCGCCGCTCCTGGGCGTTCCCGAAACCGAGTATCTCAAGTGCTTCATCATGAGGGTGCTATGACCGATTCCCGCTTCGATGACTGGCTCGCTTCGCTCCCCATCGCCGACCGTGAGTTCGCCGCCTCGCGCCACGCCGAGATCGCCTTCAACGGAGGGGCCTACGTGCTCGCCGCCGGCGATCGCAAGGTGGCGATCCCTCCCGTGTTCTATCCCGGCGTGTACAGCCCCGAGGCCCGCGCCCGCCTGTCCGCGGATGCGCGCACCCTACTCGAGGCGCTTTGCCGGTTGACGGCGCAGCTGATGACCGACGATGCCCACGCCAAGCTGCGCGAGCGCCTGTTCTCGGAGTTCACCCCGCTCGAGCGCGAGGGCGTCGAGAAGACCTGGCGGGCGGCGGAGAACCTGGCCACGGCGCGCGTCGACTACCTGGTCGACGAGCAGGGCAAGCCACGAGCCCTCGAGATGAACGCCACCATCCCGGCCATGCAGGGCTACTCCGACGCGATCAGCGAAGGGTTCATCCGCGCGGTTGGACAAGCCCGCGGACTGCAGGCCAGCACCATCGACCAGCTCGTCGCGGACAACGGTCGCAATGCGGATGACCTGCTCGCCTCGCTGGTCGCGCATTTTCAGCGGGTCGGCGGCCGCGCCAAGCAGCTCCACATCGCGATCATTGCGCGCGAGAAGGACTCGCAGACCGGGGAGCTGCTCCATTACCAGAAGCGCTGGACCGAGCTCGGGCACCACATCACGATCGCGACGCCCGAGCTGGTGGGTCGCGCGCCGGCCGGCCCCACCGTCGGTGGGAAGCAAGTCGACTTGATCTATCGCCACGTCTTCGCGCGCCGCCTCGAGCGGCAGAGCGAGCTGGCGTTGATGCTGCTCGAGCCGGAGAAGCACCGCATCTTCAACCCCATGGCGACCCACCTCGAGCTCAAGGCGATGCTCGCGCTGCTCTCGGCGGCGTCCAACGGCGACGGTCCCTTTGCGCGCCTGGCGCTGGCCGAGGCCGAGCGCGAGACGATCGGGCGAGTCGTCCCGTGGTCACGCATTCTGACCCGTGAGCCCGGCGTCGCTCCGAATGGCGACAAGGTCAAGGATCTTGTCGAGTTCGTCGCCGCCCACCCGGAGCAGTTCGTCATCAAGCGGAGCTGGGACTACGGCGGCCGCGGCGTGTTCCTGGGCAGTGATCTGCCCAACTTCGCGAGCCAGCTCCGGGCCCGTCAGGTGCTCGGCGTCGATGACTCAGTCACCGTCGAGTGGAGGGCGCTCGTCGAGAAGGTCGCCTCTGGCTCCGAGCTTTGGATCGCGCAGACGCTGGTGCGCGCCAAGCCGCGCATGATGCCGCTCTATCAGGACGACTCCTGGCAAGTGCGTTCGCTTTACGCCGACATCTCGGCCTACGCCAACCTCGGCGTGCAGCCGCGCCCCACCGGCGGTGCCGTTCGCGCCTCGGGCTCGCGCATTGTCAACATCCAGGGCGGCGGCGGGCTACAACCCTTGATCACTACCGCGGTGATCGACGCGCTCATGGAGTGACCCGCTCGCGGCGACCGGCGGCGCGCTCGCGGCGACCGGCGGCGCGACATACGCCGGATCGCTCGACGGAAGCGCGATCTCGGTCGGCAGCACCACCAGCTTGCGCAGCGCCCGCAGCCCATCGACCGCCTCCGGCAACGCATACTGCTCACCGCTGACCTCGGCGACGAAGCGACCGCCGCGCACCTCGCCGCGCGCCTCGAGCCTCCGAAACATGCCCTGGAGGAGGTACCAGACCGGCATGGTCGTCTCGCGCTGCACGAGGCCCTTCCACACCACACCATAGCGACGCAGCAAGATGCGACACAGCTGATGCAGCTCGTCGTTCGAAGGAGGCACCGACTCGCGCTGGCGCGGCAGGATCGACCAGCGCCCGCAGGCGCGCAGGTTGGCAGCCGACTCGTTGCCGAGGAGCAAGCGCAGACCCGCGAAGCCGTCGGACGCCACGAGGCCAGCGCGACAGAGCTCCCACAGGGCGGCCGTGATGTCGCCGAGCGGTGCGCCAAGCGTCGACGCCAGATCGGCGGCGAACGCAGCACCCCGCTGCTCGAGGCGCTCGAGCACGCGCTGCCCGAGCTCGGACAGCGGCAGGGTCGGCACCGGCAGCTTCCACCAGATCGACGCGCTGTCTCGACGGAAGATCGCGATGCTCCCTTGCAGCGCGCGTTGCCGCAGCGCCGTCGACTGGCGCGGGCGACTCGACGGCAGGAGCCGCGCCCAGCCGTACTCCCCGGACAGACAGAGCTGATCCAGCCAGGCGGGCTGGTAGTCTTTCACGCGACGCGCCAGCACCTCGCGCTCCCAGGTCACGGCGCGCAGCTCGCAGCCGTCGAGCTGGTCAAGAACCTTGACCACTCCCTCGATCCCCTCGACGGCGGTGCCCGGGGCGGCGTGCTGCCAGCGCGCCAGGAACTCGCGATAGAGCGCGAGCGACACCGGGGCGATCTGGGAGCGCAGGCGCTCGAGCGTGCGGCGGTGGATGCGCTGGAGCAGGGCCCGATCGCACCAGCGCAGCTCCCCGCCGGCGAGCGCGAACGCTCCTCGGACCACCTGACCGTCGCCCTCGAGCCGCGCCAGCGCCGCTTCGATCTGCCACTCGGCGAGGCCGAAGCGAGCGGCCAGCTCCGCGGCGCGGATCGGCCCGCTCATCGACAGCGTGCCCAGCAGCAGCAGCCGGCAGGCCTCCTCGGCATCGACGGCATCGCCGAACAGGGAGAGGCCGCGATCTGGATAGAGCGCCGCGACCAGCGACCGCCGCTCGATCGCGTACCAGAGCGCGCACCCGTCGACGCTCAGCGACTCGACGCGGCCCTCGGCGCGGAGCTCGTCGTAGTACGTCGCGAGCTCCGGACGGCCGGCGGGCGGCGGCAGCAACACCGCCGTGTAGAGCAGGTCGTGCAGCTCGTCCGTGCTGCGCACCTCGGGCTCGGCCTCGGCCACGACCTGAGCGACCGCAGTGGCGTCGAGGTCGACCAGGTTCGCATCGAGAATGTCGGCCGCGGCGCGCGTCGACACGGCGCGCGCCCGGCGCTCCTCGAGCGGCGCATCGTCCATGTAGGCGTACGGGTTGGCGGCGAGGACTCCACCCGCGAACGGCGACGGTGCGATGGTGTCGCGCGCGATGCACGCCACCTTGCCCTCGAAGACCTGGCGCAGCAGCGCCTCGAAGCCCGCGGTGTCCGTCGCCTCGTTGCAGCAGTCGCGGATCGTCTCGTGCACCAGCGGATGATCCGGGATCTCCAGATCCTCGCCGCCGTGGTTGTCCTGGCAGCCCGCCTGCGCCGGAAAGACCGCCGCTGACAGATCGTTGGCGCGCATGCGCTGCAGGAGCGGCGGCGTCTTCTTGCCCTTCGTGAAGCGCAGCACGGCCAGCGCGCGCGTCGCGTTCCAGCGCCAGCGATTCTCCCAGATCGGCGTCTGGATCGCGGCCTGCTCGACGAGGTGGCGCGCCTTGTCGGGGTGCACGAAGCGAAAGATCGTCTCGAGCGGAAACGAGTGCTGCGCGCCGAGCGACAGCAAGATCGCGTCGTCCGTCGCGACCGACTGCAGCTCGAAGTCGAAGTTGCGGCAGAAGCGCTTGCGCAGCGCCAGCGAGTAGGCGCGGTTGAGGCGCGCCCCGAACGGGGCGTGGATGAGGAGCTGCATGCCGCCGCCATCGTCGAAGAAGCGCTCGGCGACCAAGACGTCGCGCGAAGGGATCACGCCGAGCGCCGCCTGCCCCTCGGCGATGTACTTGATCGCCTGCTCCGCGGCGTGCGCCGTCGTCGCCGACTCCTCGCAGAGCCAGCGCACCAGCTCGTCCTTGGGCAGGCCCGCGGCGACGCGATCCCAGATCTGCAGGCGCAGATCGCTGACCGCGATCGACAGCTCCTCGGTGCGCGCCAGTCCCTCCCCGTTCCAGAACGGGATGTTGGGCGCCGCGCCGTGCGCGTTGTGCACGAGGACGCGACTCTGCTGGACCTGCTCGATCTTCCACGACGTCGAACCGAGCAGGAACACGCTGCCGGGCGTCGAGTCGATCGCGAAGTCCTCACCGACGGTGCCCACCACCGCTTCGCTGCCGACCTCGACCACCTGGTAGTCGAAGATGTCGGGGATCGCGCCCCCCGAGGTGATCGCCGCGAGCTTGGCGCCACGCCGCGCTCGCAGCCGGCCGTTGACCCGATCCCAGTGGAGGTGCGCGCCCGAGCGCCCGCGTCGCGTGCTGATCCCGTCGGCGAGCATCGCCACGACGTCGTCGAACTGGCAGCGGCTGAGCGCCTGGTAGGGGCCAGCCCGCCGCACCATCGCGAAGGTGTCGGTGAGCGAGACGCCGGTCTCCGTCGCAGCGGCGTGCGCCACGAGCTGCTGGGCGAGGATGTCGAGGGGCGCCGGCTGCACGAGCGGCCGATCGACGACCCCCTGGCGCAGGGCGCGAACCGCGGCGGCGCACTCGATCAGGTCGTCGCGCACCATCGCGTAGAGCCGCGCCTTGGGCGTCCCACCGACGGTGTGACCAGCCCGACCGACGCGCTGGCGCAGCACCGCCACCGAGCGCGGCGAGCCGATCTGGCAGACCACGTCGATGGCGCCGATGTCGATGCCGAGCTCGAGCGATGAGGTCGCGACCACGACGCGAAGCTCGCCCACCTGCAGCCGCCGCTCGACGTCGAGGCGGGTGCCGCGGGACAGCGCGCCATGGTGCGCCGCGACCCAGCCGGGGCTGCGGAGCTGGTCCGGGATCTTGGCCTTCAGCGCCTCGGGCAGATCGTCGCGACCAATGTGCTCCTCGAGATCGTGCGCGACGCGCTCGGCGAGACGCCGGCTGGGCACGAAGACCAGCGTCGTCTGGTGATCGATCACCTCCGAGAGCAGGTGGTTGTAGACCTCGCGCCAAAGCGCGCGCGACGCCACCGCTCCGAGCTCCTGCTCGGGCGTGACCACCCTGAGATCGAAGGGCCGCGCCCGCCCGGTGTCGATGAGGCTGCACGGGCGCGGCTTGCCCTGCTCATAGCCCACCAGGAACGCGGCCGCCTCCTCGGGGGGCTCGACCGTCGCCGATAGCCCGATGCGATGGACCGGATGGCCCACCAGCTCGCCAAGACGCTCGAGCGAGAGCGCGAGGTGAGCGCCGCGCTTGTTGCCGCACAGCGCATGGATCTCGTCGACGATCACCGTCTCGACGTGGGCGAGCGCGCGCCGCCCGCTCTGCGAGGTGAGCAGCAGGTAGAGCGACTCGGGCGTCGTGATGAGGATGTGCGGCGGATCCTTGAGCTGCTGCGCGCGCTCGGCCGGGGTCGTGTCGCCGGTGCGCAGCGCGGTGCGAATCGGCGGCATGAGCCGGCCCGCCCCGATCGCGGCCGACTCGATCTCGGCCAGCGGGCCTTGCAGGTTGCGCGCGACGTCCGCCGACAGCGCGCGCAGCGGCGAGATGTAGAGCACCGCGACCCGCGAGGTGAGCTCTCCGGACAGGGCGCGGCGGACCAACCGATCTATAGAGGAGAGAAAGGCGGCGAGCGTCTTGCCCGAGCCGGTCGGCGCCATGATGAGGGTGTTGCGGCCCGCGGCGATCTCGGCCCAACCCCGTCGCTGCGCCTCGGTCGGCTGACCGAAGCGCGCGGCAAACCAGCTCTCGACGATCGGGTGGAACACGATCGCCAGAGTACCTGATTCTTTGTTTAGTATCGAGTCCCGGACGAGGTGGAGCGCTTCCTAATAGAGCGCGGCCTGTCGGTCGACGAGCTGCCGCAGGTCGGCGCGAGCAAATGGCTTGCGGAGCACCGCGTCCGCCCCGACGTCGCGCGCGATCTCGTCGGCGTCTGCGACGCCCGAGCACACGATCACCCGCGGCGGATGCACGGCGTGCTGGGCCATCGCGGCGACGAACGGTCCCGAGACGCTCGGGATGTTCAGATCGAGCACGACGACCTTCGGGGCGTGCGACGCGATCAAGCGCATCGCCGTCTCCCCGTCCGAAGCGAGGAGTAACTGGTAGCCCGCCCCATCCAGCGCTTGTCGCGCCACATCCAGCACCGCGCGGTCGTCATCGACGATCAGCACGCACGACACCTCCCCCTTACCTTCCAAGATCCCCATGCCTCTGAGGATAGCAGAAAGCGCCGGGGTGGTACTGTGTCGGTCCTTTCACGATTTTCGGGGGTCCTCATGTTGCTCTGGCAGCGGTATCAGCAGCACCTCTTCGTCGATCAAGATGGTCCCACCGGCCTGCGCCTCGACATCAGTCGCATGCGCTTCGGGGACGACTTCCTCTCGCAGCTCGAGCCACGCCTCGCGCGCGCCTACGATCAGATGGCCGCGCTCGAAGCGGGCGCGATCGCCAACCCGGACGAGCAGCGTCGCGTCGGGCATTACTGGCTGCGCGCGCCCGAGCTCGCGCCCGAGCCAGCGCTACGGCAGGCGATCACGGAGACCGTCGCCTCGATCAAGCAGTTCGCGGCCGAGGTGCACGAGGGGCGCGTGCGTGGGAAGTCAGGATCCTTTACCAACCTGCTGGTGATCGGCATCGGCGGATCGGCGCTCGGGCCACAGCTCGTCTCCGCGGCGCTCGAGTCGCCGCTCGATCGGATGCGCCTGCACTTCTTCGACAACACCGATCCGGACGGCTTCGATCGGGTCCTCGCGCGGCTTGGGGATGCGGTCGACCGGACGCTGGTGGTCGTGGTCTCGAAGTCGGGCGGGACCAAGGAGACACGCAACGGCATGCTGGAGGCCGAGCGCTTCTTCACGGCGCGCGGCGTGCCCTTCGCGGCGCAGGCGGTCGCGGTGACCGGCGCAGGGTCCGAGCTCGACCGCTTCGCCGAGAGTCGCGGCTGGCTGCGGCGCTTCCCGATGTGGGACTGGGTCGGCGGGCGTACGTCAGAGCTCTCGGCGGTTGGGCTCCTGCCTGCCGCGCTCCAGGGCATCGACATCGACGAGATGCTACGCGGAGCGCGCGACGTCGACGCGCTCACCCGCCAGCGCAAGACGGCGCAGAACCCGGCGGCCCTGCTCGCCGCGATGTGGCTCTACGCGACGGGCGGACGCGGCGAGAAGGACATGGTCGTGCTGCCGTACAAGGATCGGCTCGAGCTGTTCTCGCGCTACCTGCAGCAGCTCGTCATGGAGTCGCTCGGCAAGGAGAGAGATCTACACGGCCAGGTCGTCCACCAGGGCATCGCGGTCTACGGCAACAAGGGATCGACCGATCAACACGCCTACGTGCAGCAGCTCAGAGATGGCGTGCCGAACTTCTTTGTCACCTTCCTGGAGGTGCTCCGCGATCGCCAGGGGGCCTCTGCCGCGCTGGATCCGGAGGCCGAAGGCGGCGCTACGGCGGGCGATTATCTGCACGGATTTTTGCGCGGGACCCGGCAAGCGCTGTACGAGAACGGCCGTGACTCGATCACGATCACGATCCCTGCGGTCACGCCGTACCACCTGGCGGGCCTCATCGCGCTCTACGAGCGCGCAGTCGGGATCTACGCATTTCTCGTCGAGATCAACGCCTATCACCAGCCTGGAGTCGAGGCCGGAAAGCGCGCCGCAACGGCCATCTTGTCGCTGCAGGCGCGCGTGCTCGATCACCTGCGCGGCAACTCCGAACCGCAGAGCGCGGACGAGATCGCAGCTGCGATCGGCGCGGTGGATCGCGCCGAAGAGATCTTCGCGCTGCTCGAACACCTCGCGCACAACCCAGAGCGCGGCATCGTTCGCAGCGCACCGCGATCTGGATCAGGGGCGTTCACGGCCGCGCGGTTCGGTTTTTTTAAGAAATAAGTGTGCAGCGCAACAAATTTCTTGCATGACTGGGTGGTCAATGCTGTAGACTAATTTAGTCAGGTTTCTTTACCGAAAAGGAGAGCACCATGGCAGCTACGAAGAAAGCAGCGAAGAAGGCGAAGCCGGCGAAGAAGGCCCCTGCCAAGAAGGCAGCGAAGAAGGCCGCCAAGAAGAAGTAACTAGCAAGGCAAACGCTCCGCTCGTCGGAGATTTGCAGCAAGAAGGGCGCCGTGAGGCGCCCTTTTTGTTTGTCCCGTTGTGGATCGAACTTGCTTAGCGGTGATCGAGGCAGCGCTGCGCTTCGCCGTAGTCGCCGATCTGACGCCACGCTTCGGCAACGACTTTCCAATCCGACTTGAACCGCGTCTTCCCTTCCGCGGTCTTGATGCAGCGCTTCGCCTCGTCGAGATCTTCGAAGACACGGTGCCACGCCACGCCGAACGAAGCCCACTCGGCCAGCGTGTTGGCGCGCTCCTCCGCGGTTCGAAGGCGCGCCTTGGCAGGCTCGACCTCGCCCAGGATCTCCTTCCAGCTCTGCGCGTACGCGGTCCAGTCGCCAGCCGCCATCGCCTTGTCGACCATCTTCCAGCGTCCCGCCCACAGCAGCGCGCGCTCGGCCTCCTCGGCATCGCCGAAGCCATCGCGCCAGGCGTTCGCGATCCGCTCCCAGGCCGCCTCGCCCTCGGCGGTCGCCTCGCGGTCGCGCAGCCGCTGCCGCGCCGCTTCGCCGTCCCCGAGGATGCGCCGCCAGCCGCGCGCGCACTCGACGAGATCGTCACCGGCCTCTGCCTCCATCTCGGCGATCGACCAGCGCTGCGCCTCCGCGTCGTCACCCAGGAGATCTTTGTAGGCGCGCGCCAGGACGCCGAAGTGCGGCGCCTCGTGCGCCTTCTTCTCCCCGAGCTGCAGCGCCTTGCGAACCGCCGCAGCATCGTTGAAGGCGGTCGCGTAGCCGCGCGCGATCGTGACGGCCTGCTCGATCGACCAGATCTGCCCCTCGGCGCGCGTCAGCGTCGCGCGCGCGCGCTGCTCGTCACCGCACAGCTTCCACCACTCCACGGCGACCGAGACGAGCTCCGAGATGTCCTTGCTCCGCTCCTCCGCCGCCACGAGGCTGCGCGCGATGTCCGGTGCGGCGCCGCCAATCGCGTGCCGGTTGCGCGCGCACGCGAGGAAGTCCGACGGCATGGTCGCGACCTCTTCCGCGCGACCGACGCAGCGCCCCGCCTCGCCGTTGTCCTTGAGCACGTCGATCCAGTAGCGCGCCGCGGTGTTCCAGTCAGCGGTCGTCGCCGCGCCCTTCTCGAGCTCGCCCAAGCAGCGCTTGACCTCCGCGACATCGGCGAAGAGCTCATTATAGGCGGCCGCGCACGCTGCCCAGTCCGCGCTCGTCTTGGCGCGCGACTCGGCGAGCTTGAGCGTCGTGCGCGCATGATCCGCGTCCTTCCAGAGCGCCAGCCAGGCTGCCGCGCAGGCACCGAGCGCGGCGCTGCCTCCATCGATCTCCGCAGCCGCGAGCGTCTGGCGCGCGGCGGCCTCGTCGCCAAACGCGCGCGCCTGCACGAGCGCCACTTCGCTCCAGCCTTGGGCCGCCAGCGCCGCATCGAGGTTGCGCTTGGCTCCTGCGTCGTCCCCGAACACCAGGTGGCGGGCCTCGGCGCAGCGGGCCCAGGCGCGAGGCGTCGTCGCGGCCGTCTCGGCGTCGGCCAGGTAGCGCTCGGCCGCCTCGTCAGACAGGATGAGGCGGGCCGTCGCCGCCACCTTGCACAGCACGTCGGTCGAGCCCTGCTCGGCCAGCAGCGTCGCAAACAGGCGCGTCGCCGCCTGCGCGTCCCCGAACAGCCACACGGCCGCGCGGGCGAGCAGCAGTCGATCGTCGACGGAGGACGCCGCAGTGCGCGCGCGGTCGTACAAGCGCCGGGCGGCGTCGTTGTCGCCGGTGCTCGCGGCCGCGGCGGCGCAGTCGAGCAGGTCGGCGGGCGCCTTGGCGCGCTCGGCGCAGGCGTTCAACAGGCGCGCCGACTCGTCGCGATTGTCGAGCAGGTGACGCCACAAGCGCGCCGCGTCGCACAGCGCGGCGATCGACTCTCCCACCGGAAGGACGGTCGCCAGCCCCGGCGTGTGGCCGAAGACGCGATGCATCAGGATGACCAGCGCCGGATGTCCACGGCCCACCAGCCCGAGCACGCTCGGCGCCTCGGTCGCACCTCCCGCAGCGACGAGCGCGAGCGCCGCGTCACGGAGGTTGCCGGCCACGAGCGCCTCGATGGTGGTCGAGACGACCAACCGCCCGCGCAGCAGCTCGACGGTGCGTACCGCGCCCGCCTGCACGAGCGAGCGACCGTCGAGGGCAAGCGGCTTGCCGTCGACGTGCACGAGATCGGTGGCGACACGCTCGGCGAGCGATTGGGCGAGGCTGGGGTGAATCCAATACCAAGAGGTGGCGGTGGCGAGGCTCATCGGATCTTCTAGGGTACGGATCCGGGGCGGCCGCCTCAAGCGCGATTCTGTCTCGCGTCGGACAGGGCGGTGTCTGGGGACGGTCTAACGGCTGGCGCGCAAACCGGCGACGAAGCGATCGAAGAGGTGGCGCGCGTCGTGCGGTCCCGGGGACGCTTCGGGGTGATACTGCACCGAGAAGGCGCGTGCGTCCGGCGCCGCGATGCCCTCGACGGTGCCGTCGTTGAGGTTGCGGTGCGTGACGAGGGCGCGACCGCGCAGGCTCTCTTCATCGACGGCGAAGCCGTGGTTCTGGGAGGTGATCTCGACGCGCCCGGTTGCGAGCTCTTTGACCGGTTGGTTGGCCCCGCGATGGCCGAACTTCATCTTGTAGGTCTTGCCGCCCAGGGCGAGGGCCAGGATCTGGTGCCCGAGGCAGATGCCGAAGATCGGCAGCTTACCGAGGAGGCCGGCGACGCTCTGCTGCGCCCCGCGGACCGCCGCGGGATCCCCAGGGCCGTTCGAGAGGAAGACGCCGTTGGGTCCGAGCGCCAGCACGTCCTCGGCGGGAGTGTCGCAGGGGACGACCGTGACGCGGCAGCCGGCATCCACCAGCAGGTCGAACATCGAGCGCTTGGCCCCGTAGTCGAAGGCGACGACGTGCAAGTCGGCCGGCTGCGCGAGCGTCGATTGGTCCATATAGTTGACCGTTCCAGTGCGGTGCTCGTAAGGCCGCTTGGTGGAGATCGGCTTGACCAGATCGAGCCCCTCGAGCTTTGGCAGCGAGCGGGCCTTTTCGACGAGCGCTGCGTCGCTCACGGGCTCGGAGCTGAGCGCGCCACGCATCGCCCCGTGCGTGCGCAGGTGGCGCACCAACTGGCGCGTGTCGATCCCCTCGAGGCCCGGGATCGCGCCGCGGTGCAGATAGGTGCCGAGGCTCTCCTCGGATCGCCAGCTCGATGGCGCGTGGCTGGCCTGCCTCACGACGAGTCCGGCGGCGTGCGGCGTCCCCGCCTCGTTGTCGAGCTGGTTGGTGCCGACGTTGCCGATCTGGGTCGCCGCCATCACGACGATCTGCCCGACGTACGACGGATCGGTGAGGATCTCCTGGTAGCCGAAGTGCGAGGTGTTGAAGACGACCTCACCGGTCGCCTCGCCCGGGGCGCCGAACGCCAGGCCAGAGAAGATCGTGCCATCCTCGAGGGCGAGCTTGGCAGAGGTGCTCATCGGGAGGCCTCCAGGCTCGGGGCGCAGAGGCCGAGCCGCTGTTGCAAAGAGACGATGTCGGGCGCCGGCTCGGGTGCGCTCTCGAGCGAGGCGACCAGCATCTGGGCGGCGCGCACCGTCGTGTAGATCGGGACGTTGCGCTCGAGGGCGGCGCGGCGCAGCGAAAACGAGTCGAGGATCGCCTGCCGTCCCGCGGTCGTGTTGATGACGAGCTGGACACCACCCTTGGCGATCGCGTCGACGATGTGCGGACTCCCTTGCGCGACCTTGTTGACGCTGGTCACGTCGATGCCAGCGGCGACGAGGTGGTGCGCCGTGCCGCCCGTCGCGATGAGGCGGAAGCCGAGGCGATGGAAGCGGCGCGCCACATCGACGATCTGCGCCTTGTCCTCGTCCTTGACCGAGACGAACACCGTGCCGCTCGTCGGCAGCAGCATGCCCGCGCCGAGCTGACTCTTCTTGAAGGCCGCCGCGACGGTCTTGCCGAGGCCCATCACCTCGCCCGTCGAGCGCATCTCAGGTCCGAGCACGACGTCCTGGCCGGGAAAGCGGGCGAACGGAAACACGCTCTCTTTGATCGCGACGTAATCGAGGACGCGCTCGGCCGGCAGCTCCTGCGCCGCGAGCGACTCTCCAACCATGCAGCGCGTCGCGATCCGGACGAGCGGCAACCCGGTCGCCTTGGCGACGAAAGGAACGGTGCGCGAGGCGCGCGGGTTGACCTCCAGGATGAAGACCTTGTCCCGCTGGCCCGTGAACTGTACCGCGAATTGCACGTTGAGCAGCCCCACCACACCGAGCTCGCGTGCCAGCGCGGACGCCTGCTGGCGCAGCTCCTCGATGAGCTGCGGGGACAGCGAGTAGGGAGGCAGCGTGCAAGCCGCGTCGCCCGAGTGGACCCCCGCCTCCTCGACGTGCTCGAGCACGCCGCCGATGCGAACACCGCCCTGGCCGTCGGCGACGACATCGACGTCGACCTCGATCGCCGCATCGAGAAAGCGATCGATCAAGACCGGGTGCTCGGGCGCGACCGCCGCGGCCTCCTTGAGGTACTCCGCGAGATCACGCGCGTCGTGGGCGACCTGCATGGCGCGGCCACCGAGGACGTACGACGGGCGGACCATCACCGGATAGCCGATCGAGCTCGCGACCCGCTGCCCCTCCTCGATCGAGGTGGC
>CAZPEY010000056.1:0-20110 GCA_964585665.1 uncultured Polyangiaceae bacterium
CCACTGCAGCATCATCGTCGTCTCCGCTGCGTCCGGACGACGCGCCCGGGGATCGAGGAGCGGCTTGCCAACGAGGAACCACGTCGTGCTCACCAGCATCGCGCCGAAGAGGAGGAGCAGCGCGCGTCCGCCGGCGCGCATCATCATGCGCCACTCGAGGGTCAGGCGGTCCGCGCCGCTGCGCTCGACCTTGGGCGCGGCGGCCTGCGCCGCCAGGCGATCGAAGCCCCAGCGCTCGGCGCCCGCCAGGACGCGATAGGCCGCGCCCATCGCGAGGAGCGCCACGACGATCCCTGCTCCGCCGAGCTGCCCTCCGTCGAGCGCCGCGCGGGCCACGCGCTCGAGCCACGGGCCGAGCGACACGCGCTCGGCGGCGCGACGGAGCCACTTCCCGAGGGGCGAGAAGGCCGCGATCATGCCGAGCATGTAGAGCCCGAGGCCGACGTAGCCGCCGATCCGCTGGGTCGACGGCGGGCCGAGCGCCCGCGCCCACGCGATGACGGCCTGGCCGATCACATAGAGGGCGACGAAGGCCGCGATCGCCTGCAGCGAGGGGACGATCGCGCCGCCGCCGAGCGGGCCGCGCATGGAGAGCGCCGCGAGCGGCACCGCGAGCACCATCGGCACCAGAAAGAAGCTGTCGGCGAGCTGCAGCCCGAGGCGCGCCGCCAGCTTGAGCGGCAGCGGCTCGAGGAAGCTGTCGTTGCGCGTGCCCCGCACCTGGAGCGTGCTGGCGCCCTTGGCGATCCCCGAGCCCAGCGCCAGCGCCCAGATGCCGAGGAGGTGCCCGAGGATGCCGTTCGAGTCGTGCTTGCACGAGCGCGCGACCGCGCTGCCCACCAGCGTCGCCATGTACGCAGCGACGAACAGGTTGAGGACGAGGAACATCGGCGCCCCGGACTGCCGCGGCGCGTCGCCGAGGCGCATGGCGCGCCGCCGCATGTGGAGCCACCACAGCCGGGCCAGCAGGCCGAGCTGCCTGAGCGCGCTCGGCGCGGTGGGCCCTGTCGACGGGCTCACGCGCCAACCAGCCGCAGGAACGCCGCCTCGAGGGTCGCGTCCTCTTCGACGCCCGCCTGGGCGCGCACCTCTTGCGAGGTGCCAGCGGCGATCTTCCGCCCGCGATGGATCACCAGCATCCGGTCACACATTCGATCGGCCATGTCGAGCAGGTGCGTGGACAGCAGCACGGTCGCACCGTTCGCGACCGCCTGTCCGAGTAGCTCGCGGACGCGTAGCGCCGTCGGAGGATCGAGGCCGTTGGTCGGCTCGTCGAGCAGCAGCACCGGCGGCTGGTGGACGAGCGCGCAGAGCAGCGCCAGCTTCTTCTTCATGCCGTGCGAGTAGGTCGTCGTCAGCGCCGCGAGCTGCGCCTCGAAGTCAAGCACCTTGACCATCTCATCCAGCCCCTGCCAGGCCGCCGTCGCGTCGAGCCCGCGCGCCGCGATGACGAAGTCGATGGTCTCGCGCCCGGTCAGGAACTCGTAGAACTGCGGCTCGTCGGGCGTAAAGCCGATGCGCTCCTTGACGAGCTGGCTCTGCGACGTGCAGTCGAGGCCGAGGATCGTCGCGGTGCCGCTCGTCGGGCGGAGCAGCCCGAGCAGCAGCTTGAGCGTCGTCGTCTTGCCCGCGCCGTTGGGGCCGAGCAGCCCCACCACCTCGCCGGCCCGCAGCTCGAAGTCGAGCGCATCGAGCGCGAGCTGCGTCGAGAAGCGCTTGCTGAGGCCTACGACCGAGACCAGCGGCGGCGTGTCGTGCATCGCGAGCGAGAGTAAGCCAGAGCGTGTTCTCGACGACAAGAGTTACGGCGACAGAACGAAGCGGACCAGCAGACGCTACCGGTGGGGGTGTCTTTGTGTGTAGGATGGCCACAAGGAGTACTGCATGAAGCGCCTCGGAACTTTGGGGCTCGCGTTCTTCCTCGCCGCGTGCGGCCCAGACACCGCGACCGGCAGCCACAACAACAGCGACGGCGGCGGAAAAGGCAACAAGGACGGAGGCGGGACCGTCGGCGACGGCGGCAACGGCGGCGGCAGCGACTTTGCGACCTGCAGCGGCCTCGAGTGCCTCGTCGATCACAGCTGCGCCGGCGGCGCCAAGACGACGCTGACCGGCACCGTGTTCGCGCCCAACGGCACTCTGCCCCTCTACAACGCGACGGTGTTCATCCCGAACACCGATCTCGACCCGTTCACCGACGGGGTGACCTGCGATCGCTGCGACGGCACGGTCTCGGGCTCCCCGGTCGCGATCGCGCTCACCGGCCCGGACGGAAAGTTCACGCTGACCGACGTCCCGACCGGCACCAACATCCCACTCGTCATCCAGATGGGGCGCTGGCGCCGCATCGCCAACGTGCCGAGCGTGACGGGCTGCACGACCGCTGCGATCCCCGAGGCGACGACGCGCCTGCCGAAGAACTCGAGCGAGGGCCACCTGCCCAAGATGGCGCTCGTCTCGGGCGACGCCGATCCGTTCGAGTGCCTGCTGCTCAAGGTCGGCATCGACAAGGCCGAGATCACCAAGCCGTCGGACGGCGGCCGCATCCACTTCTACCTCGGCACCGACGACTATGGCCTCGATCTGCAGAGCAAGGCACCGAGCGCGACCGAGCTCTACAAGAGCCTCGACAGCCTGCTCGCCTACGACGTCGTCCTGCTCCCCTGTGAGGGCGGCGAGTACGACAAGAGCCGCGTCAACGACAAGGCGCTCAGCCCCAACCCGCGCGGCCTCTTCGAGCAGTACGTCAACGCCGGCGGGCGCGTCTTCGCGACGCACTACAGCTACGCCTGGCTGACCTACGACCAGAGCCCGTTCAACAAGGTCGCCACGCCGCTCGACAACGGCCTCTGGCCCGTCGGACAGCCCGACGACTACGACAACACCATCGCGGCCGATCTGGTGACGACCTTCCCGAAGGGGAAGGACTTCGCCTCGTGGCTGCAGTTCGCCGGGGCGACCTCCCCGGTCAACAAGCTCAACATCGATCAAGGCCGGCACGACGTCACCGGCGTCGATCCGATGTACGCACAGTCGTGGGCGACGTATGACTTCACGCCGGTGGGCGGCGGACCCGGCGTCATGCACTTCACCTTCAACGCGCCGCTCGATCCGCCCAAGGACGCGATGGGCAACCCCGAGTACTGCGGCCGCGTCGTCTTCTCCGACTTCCACGTCACCGCCGGCGCGCTCGTCGACAACCCGACGACCTTCCCGAGCGCCTGCAACAACGGGGCGATGACCGATCAGGAGAAGGCGCTCGCCTTCATGCTCTTCGATCTGTCGTCCTGCGTGCAGGCGGACTCGCAGCCGCCGATCCCGTAGCGCAGCTCAGCGCTTCCGCAGCACCTGCAGCTCCGCCGGAAACCCACCCATGTCGACGCGCGCGTGTAGCTCGAGCACGAGGCCGAGCGCACCGAGCGCCGCGCGCGCCTCCTCGGGGCGCGGTGTGTACCAGGCGATGCGGCCGCCGCGCCTCAGCACCCGCGCCGCGTGCGGCAGGAAGCGACCGAGCAGCTCGGTGACGCGATCGCGGCTCAGCACTCGCCGTCCCATCGGCGGGTTCGAGACGATCAGCGTCGGCGCTTGCGGCGGCACCCACACGGTCGCGTCGGCGTAGGCCAGCTCGGCCGGGACCCCGGCGGCGTCGAGGTTCTGGCGCGCGCGCTCGAGCGCCGACGGCGACAGATCCGAACCGTAAAGCTGCTTGACCATCTGCCGTCGCGCCACCTCGATGAGCTCGGTCGCACCGCCGACGAACGGATCCCACACCACGTCGTCGGGCCGCGGCTCGGCGACCCAGGCCAGCGCCGCGGCGATGGTCGGGTGTGACGCGCCGACCACATCGGTGGCGCGGTAGTCGAACCGCGGATCGGGCAGCGCCTTGGGGACGAGCTCGAAGCGCGGCGTCGGCTTCTCGATCACGTCGAGCTGCCACAAGCTCTGGCGCGGATCGTTGAGCAGCTCGGGCGCGAGCTCGCGCAGCTTCGCCGCCACCTTGAGGGTCGGCGCGCGTCGCTTGCCCGCGTCCGCCCACTCGATGCGAAAGCGGATCGGGCCGTGCGTCAGCCGACGCAGGAGCGCTCGGACGCTGGCATCGGTCAGCGCCGCCACGACGGCTGCGTCGCGTGGATCGGGCCCCTGCAGCAGCGCCTCGTTGAGCGGGATGACGAAGTCGAGCGCCAGGCGGAAGTCGCGCAGCCGCTCGAGCGAGCGGTTGCTGCGCAGCTCGACGCGCTCGGGGGCGATCACCTCGCCGCCGCACTCTTCGGCGAGGAACTTCTCGAGCCCGCGTCGGCAGCGCAGCCAGATCGGCACGCCCGCGCCAGGGACCCCGGCGGCGAAGATCGCGCCGAGCGACTCTTCTCGCGCGCTCCGCCGATCGAGCTTCAAGATCGCCTCCTCGGCGAGGCGGCGCAGCTCGGGCTCGGCGTCGGCCGGCAGCGCGGCGAGCACGGCGCGCGCGTCCTTGCCGCCGATCTGGCCGAGGGCCAGCGCCAGGGCTCGGCGGGTCTCAGGCGGTGCGCTCGGCCAACGCTGGACCAGCATCGCCTCGAGCGGGTGGGCCCCCTGCTCCGCGTCGGCCACGACCCGCCCCGCGATCGCGATCGCGACGCGCTCGGTGCGCGGGTCGGCATCGGCGAGCAGCGCGACCAGCCGCGCCCGCTCTCCAGGTTGCAGCAGGTACTCGTCAAGCAACTTGACCAAGCGCGCGCGCTGCGGCGGCGCCGCTCCGTCGAGCAGCGGCAAGACGAGCGGCGGCAGCTCCTGCTTGAGACGACGCAGCGCCAGGGAGAGCTGTTCGGCCTGGTCCCGATCGGCGGTCGCCAACGCAGCGAGGAGCTGGCGCGCCTCCTTGCGCGACGGCTGCCAGCCCTTGCCCGCGAGCTTGCCGCCGAGGTCGGCGAGGAGCTCGGCGCTCAGTTGCAGGATCCCGGCATCGCGGCGATCCACTCCTTGAGCACCGCGACACTCTCGGCGTGCACCAGGCTGCGGCCGACCGGCGGCATCATCGTCGACGGCTCGGTCGACTCGAGGCGGAAGGTGAGGATCGACTCGTCGGGCTTGCCCGGCACGATGTCGTAGAGACGTCCGCCCGTCGCCGACCCTGCTGCGACCGGCGGCTTGCACAGACCGAGCTTGAACGGATCGGTCTCGCCGAACGTTGGGAAGAAGCCGGTCGTGCGCGCGCCACCGGTGATCGAGTGGCAGTGCGCGCAGTTGATGTCCAGCCAGCCACGCGCCCGCTGCTCGAGCGTGCCGGCGTTCGGATCATCGTACGGCGGCGCGAGCTGCGCGGCGCTCGCGGCGGGAGCCCCCGCGAGCCACCCCTTGCTGACCAGGTAGTCAAGCTGGTTGACCGTCTGTCCATCGTAGGTGTTGGTGCGGTTGAGGAAGCGGGCCTTGGTGCCGATCGGCTGCTGCGGCGTCGTGCCTTCGTGGCAGAGCAGGCACTGGTTCGCCGACGGGATGAGGTGATTGATCGTGCGAGCAGCGCCGTTCTTGTCCGTGTACATAGGGTTGACGAGGCTGCCGACGATGTCGATCGTCGCCTCGGTCTGATCGGCGTTCCACACGTAGGGCAGCGTCAGCCACCCGCTCGCCGTGCGCATGAGAACCCGCGTCTCGACCAGGGTCACGTTCTGATCCGGCTGGCGCTCGTCAGCGGGGAACGAGAACGTCTTGGTGATGATCGTCCCGACGGGGAAGTCGAGGAGGTCGGCCTCGCTGTAGTTGATCTGCTTGCCCGCCGGGATCCAGATCGTGCGCTGCTTGTGCGCGTAGTCGGTAAACAGCGGCGTCGTCATCTCGTACGTCACCGTGCCTGATTTCATCACCATCTTGCCCGAGCCCTTGACGAGCGGCGGGTCGACGACACACAGCTGCGAGAGGTGCTTGAGCTTCTGGCGCGCCGAGGCGAAGTCGAGGCCGCTGACGTCGGGCGGTGCGTCGCACGGACCAGACCCACCACACGCGGCCAGCGCGAGAGGAGCGAGGAGGAGCAGGGACTTCATGGGGATCATCCTACTAGGTTGTTGCGGAGGGAACGGTCAGAACGGCGATCCGTGGGAGGGCGGCGCCAGGCGCCGGCTAGGTCACTCCTGGGATCGTCACCGCCGTCAGCGCCGGCAACGTGCACGTGAACGTCGCCTGGTCCGTGTTTGCCGCGCTCTTCGCGTTCGGGAAGCTGATCGTGTTCGAGTCGTAGGTGCTGGCGTCGAAGTTCGAGAAGGTGATGGTGCCATTGTCCTTGAGGCACAGGCTCATCGGGTTCTTCGCGTCGCTGCCGAGCGGTGGCGCGAAGAGGCCGTCGTAGAGCACGTTCGGCACCGGCCCGTTCATGCCAAAGGTGTTCGACAGCACCGTCGCCAGCTCGTTGAGACCGGCGGGCGTCTGGAGGATGTGGTCGCCCGGCTTGGTGCCCGAGTTGGTGATCGTGTTGTCGTGGATGAAGACCCGGCGCGGGAACGGATCGAACAGCGGATCGGCGGGCGTCCCCTCGCAGTACTTCGAGTCGGCGATGCAGTACGACACGACCGCGATCGAGACCGAGTCGTGATTGTCGAGCTGGTTCTGGAAGAACTCGACGTCGCTCGAGGCCATCACCAGTGCGCCGAAGCCACCGGGCATCTTCGAGACGATGCCACCTGCCTCGGCGAAGTTGCCCAGGTTGTTGGCGATCGACTTGTTCTTGTAGACGCGGATCTTGCTCGTGTTGTGGCGAAGCGGCAGTCCCGGTAGGCCGAAGATCATGAGGCCCGAGGTGTTGCCGGTGACCTCATTCTCGTAGACGTCGGCGCTGTCCGTGTTCTCGATCTCGAGCCCCGCGACGTTGCCCTCGGCCTTGTTGCGCCGGACGATGACGTTCTTGCACTGACCGACGTAGATGCCGGCGTCGGACGAGCCCTTGGCGTAGCTGTCCTCGAGGAGCACGTCTTCGCTCTGCACCGGGTAGAGGGCATAGCGGCCGTTCGTCGTCGCGGCGGGCTTGCTCCACAGGCCACCGACGCGCCGCATGGTGACGCCCTTGGCGCCGAGCACCTTGATGCCGTTGGCCGCTGCGTCCTGCACTGTCAGATCTTCGATCGTGAACGCTCCGGTCGTCTCGACGTGGATGCCGTCCTGACCCGCCGCCGAGCCGCCGAAGTCGAGCAGCGTCAGCTCGCGCCCCGCGCCCTTGATCGTCACGCCGTTCTTGCGCACGTCGAGCTGCGCGGTGAGCTTGAACGTGCCAGCGCCGAAGACGATCGTCGTCGCGTCGATCGCCTCGGCAAACGCCGTCTTGATCTTCACTTCGCTGGCGCCCTTGTCGATCGCGATGCAGTTGGCGATGCCGTCACACAGATTGCTGCCGCCGCCACAGCCAGCAGCGAGCGCCGCCGTCGAGAGCAAGCCAAGGACCGTCGAGATCTTCATTGCGTGTAGCTCCTTCTAGAATCGGATTCCGCGTTGTACCTGATTTCGATCAACTGTCGACGGAAAAGATCAGCGCGCCCCTTCGGACTCCGTGACGCGCCACGGCACGACCTGGCCCAGCCAGGCCGCGAGCCCCCTCGGGGACTCGGGTGGCTTGGCGTCGAGGACCCAGAGCCGGACGGTGTCGTCGTCGCTCGCCGAGGCGATGCGCCCGTCGGGGAGGAAGGCGATCGACTTGACCGCCGCTGAGTGGCCGCGCAGCGGCCGCGAGGTGCGCTTGTCGAGATCCCAGAGCAGGACGAGGCGGTCCGCGCCCCCCGACGCGAGGACGCTGCCGTCGGGCGAGAAGGCCAGCGCCTTGATCGCGCCCTCGTGCCCCTTGAGCTCGATGGCGGTCAGCGCGTCGCCGTCGATCCTCCACAGGCGCACCAGCCCATCGGCGCCGGCCGCCGCGAGCCAGCGCCCGTCCGACGAGAAGAGCAGCGAGCGGACGACGTCGGCCGAGGTCAGCAGGGTGCGCGGTGCCTCCTTGGAGCCGAGCCGAAACAGCAGCACCAGCCCGTCCTCGCCCGCCGACGCGAGGAAGCGCCCGTCGGGGGAGCGGCGCACCGCGCGCACCGTGCCGGTGTGCCGGCCGACGATGCGCGGCGTGTACGAGGGCCCCTCCCACGCCAGGATGAGCCCGTCCTGCGCCCCCGAGTAGAGCGCCTCGGGTGCGAAGCACAGCGTGCGCACGCCGCCCTTGTGGCGCTCGAGGACGATCGACTGGTGGGTGGCGAGGTTCCAGATGCGGATCGTCTGATCCTCGCTGGCCGACGCGAGGTACTTGTCGTCGGCGGAGAAGACCAGATCGCGGATCGTGCCCTTGTGGCCATGCAGCACGTCGCTGGTCGCGGCGGCGAGCCGCCACAGCCGGACGTTCTGATCGAACGAGCCCGAAGCGGCGCGGGTCGCGTCGTGCGACACCGCCAGTGCGCTGACCGGCGCGTTGTGGCCCGACAGCTCCGTCGAGGTGCCGTCCTTGGGGTGGAGCAGGCGGACGCGATGATCGTCGGAGCCCGAGACGAGCTCGGTGCC
The DNA here is from genome assembly GCA_964585665.1 of uncultured Polyangiaceae bacterium. Taxonomy (GTDB): domain Bacteria; phylum Myxococcota_A; class Polyangia; order Palsa-1104; family Palsa-1104; genus CAZPEY01. Next base: position 8,494 of record CAZPEY010000056.1, read on the forward strand.
CGCGGTGCGCAGGTGGCTCACGTCGTCCTTGGCGCCGCGGAAGATGCGCGAGATGCCGCGCTGACAGGCCTCGACGGCGAGCGCGTGCGCCTCGCCGAGGCGCTTGCTGCTGGCCCCGAGCTCGCGCAGCCAGGCCAGGGCCGTCGTCGCGTCCGAGACGATCGATCGGCGCGCCTGCTGAAAGACCAGATCCTCGTTCTTGCGCTCGAGGGCGTCGTGGGCGTTGACCGCGGCGAGCTCGGCCGCGCGCGCGCGATCGCGCTCCTGCCGGATGCGCTGCACCGAGGCGACGCCACCGACGAGCAGCAACGCCGCCGCCGCGGCCCCCACCGCGATGGGGCCTCGGTTGCGCCGCAGAAAGCGGCGCGCCAGCTCCCCGCGCGAGTAGCGGTGCGAGGCGATGAGCTGGCCGGTCTGGAAGCGACGCAGCTCCTCGGTCAGCTCGGTCGCCGTCGGGTAGCGCTGCTGCTTGTCATACGCCATCGCCTTGGCGACGACGGTGCACAGCTCGGGCGGAGCGTCGGGCTGGCGCTGATCGATCGGCTCGGGCGGCCCCTTGAGGACGCGATCGAGCACCTCGTCGGCGGTGCGGCCGCGATAGGGCGCCGAGCCGCAGAGCAGCGTGTAGAGCATGGCGCCGAGCGCGTAGACGTCGGCGCGCTCGTCGACCTGCTCCCCTCGCGCCTGCTCGGGCGGCATGAAAGACGGCGTGCCCATGATCGCGCCGAGGCGGGTCAGGCTCGTGTCCCCGACGTCTCCCGCTCCGTCCGACGGCGCGGTGGCGTCGCCGCTCCACTCCGGCTCGGCCAGATCCTTGGCCAGGCCCCAGTCGATCACCACGGTCTCGCCGTACGACCCGCACAGGACGTTCTGCGGCTTGAGATCGCGATGGATGATGCGCTGCGCGTGCGCGTAGGCGAGCGCGTCGCAGGCGGCCAGGAGGTTCGGCAAGAGCGCCAGCCGCTCGTCGAGCGTGCGGCACCTGGCCAGCACGCGGTCGAACGGCAGCCCGCGCACCATCTCGAGCGAGAAGAACTGCTGCCCGTTCGGGAAGCGACCCGCGTCGTAGAGGCGCACGATCGACGGGTGCTGCAGGCGCGCCGTGATCAGCGCCTCGCGCACGAAGCGGCGCACCGACTCGGGACGATCGATGGTGAGCAGCTCCTTGAGCGCCACCGGTCGACGCAGGCGACGATCGCGCGCGATGACGATGCGGCCCATGCCACCGCGCCCGAGCTCGCCGGCGAACTCGTAGCGCTCGGGCGCCGTCTCGATGAACGCGTCGTGATCGTCGGTCGGCTCGCTGATCGGCGGCTTGTGCTCGGGCGAGCTCTCGAGCGTCTCGTCGGTGCCGATCGCGTCCTTGGCCTGGCTCACGCCCGACTCACGGCAGCTCGGCCAGGCTGCGGATCTCGTAGACGTAGAGCTCGCCGAACAGCGGGTGCTCACGCTCCCCGCAGCGCTTCATGCCGAGCTTCTCGATGACGCGCAGCGAGGCCTGATGAAACGGCATCGTCGTCGCCGTGACGCTCTGTACGCCGGGCTGCTCGAGCGCCCAGCGAACGCAAGCGCGCGTGCCCTCGGTGGCGAGGCCGAGCCGCTGCGACGCCGGCTCGACGCCATACGCGACCTCGGCGATGCCGTCCTCGTCCGGGCGACCGTGAAAGACGACGCTGCCGACGATCCGCCGCGGACCGTCACGCGTGATGAGCAGGCGGTCGCCCCACAGCCGCCGCTCCGGATCGGCGCGCACGGCAGCGAGGTCGAACGAGAAGGCGCGCGAGATCAGATCGGCCCCGGGCCAGGCCTCGGGCAGCGACGCCTGGGCCAGCTCTTCGACGCGCGCCGGATTGCGCAGCAGGACCGCCTCGACGATCTCGACGGTCATCGGCACCAGCAACAGCCGCTCGGTAGTCAGCCCCACAGCGGGGTCATCTTACCCCCGCCAGCGGGCGGACTCAAACCTCAATCCCCGGCGCCTTCGCCGTCGAGCATCGCGCGCACCGCGGCCGCCACCTCCGCTTCGCGGTAGGGCTTCTGCAGGAAGTTCCGGCCAGGCCGAAGCGGACGACCGCCGCTGGCCGCCGCGTCGCCGCCCATGACATCGGGCGAGTAGCCCGACGTCAGGATCACCGGGACGTGTGGATGGCTCTCGAAGAGCTGACTCGCGAGCTGCGGTCCCGAGACCGAACCCGGCATCACGATGTCGGAGAAGACGAGCGCGATCTCGGCGCCGCGCTCGCCCATCAGGCGCAGCGCCGTCTCGCCGGTGTCCGCCTCGATCACGGTGTAGCCGATCCCCTCGAGCAGGCGCACCGCGGCGCGCCTTACCTCGTCCTCATCCTCGACGACGAGGACGGTCTCGTGCCCGCCGCGCACCGCCTGACCCCGGCGCACCGGCGACGAGAACGGCCCGGTCAGCGTCGGGAGAAAGACCCGAAACTCGCTGCCGCTGCCAACCTCGCTCGAGACCTCGATCCAGCCGTGGTGCTGGCGCACGATGCCGTACACGGTCGCGAGGCCGAGCCCGGTGCCCTTGCCCACCTCCTTGGTGGTGAAGAACGGCTCGAAGACATGCGGCAACAGCTCGGCCGGGATGCCGCTGCCGGTGTCGCTGACGCGCAGGCACAGGTAGCGCCCCGGCCGCGCCTCACGGTGACGCCGCGCCGCGAGCTCATCGACGAACACCGTATCGACGCCGATCCGCAGCCGCCCGCCGTGTGGCATCGCGTCGCGCGCGTTGACCGCCAGGTTGATCAAGACCTGATCGAGCATGCCCCGATCGCCGCTCAGGCCTGGCAGCTCGCGCGCGATGCTGCACTCGACCTCGATATTCTCGCCGAGCAGGCGGCGCATCAGCTTGACCATGTTGGCGACGAGCACCCCGAAGTCGAGGCGCTCGGCCGCCTTGACCGAGCGGCGCGCGAACGCGAGGAGCTGGCGCGTCAACTCGGCGCCGCGCTCGGCCGCGGCGATCACGCTCTGCACCTCGACCTTCATCTCGCGCGACAGCGGTTCGAAGTGCTGCATCGCCGTCGCGCTCGACAGGATCACCGTGAGCAGGTTGTTGAAGTCGTGCGCCACGCCGCCCGCGAGCTGCCCGATCGCCTCCATCTTCTGCGACTGGCGCAGCTCCTCCTCGAGCTGGCGGCGCTCGGTGATGTCGTTGGCGATGCCGACGAAGTGCGTCAGCTTGCCGTCGACGTCGCGGACGGGCGAGATGGTGAGGTCGTTCCAGTAGAGGCTGCCATCCTTGCGATAGTTGCGGAGCGTGACCTGGCAGCTCGTCCCGGTCGCCAGCGCCACCCGGATCGCCTCGACCTCCGGCTGCGCCTGATCGCTCCCCTGCAGAAAGCGACAGTTGCGCCCGACGACCTCCTCCCACGCATAGCCGGTCATCCTGAGGAACGCAGGGTTCGCATAGAGGATGCCGTGATCGGCGCTCGCTGCGTCGACGATCACGATGCCGCTGGTCGCCGCGTCGACGGCCCCTTGGGCGCGCGCCGCGGCCTCCTCGACGAGCTTGCGGTGCGTGATGTCGAGCAGCGTGCCGCGCACCCGACGCGGCCGGCCATCGGCTTCGCGCTCGACGACCCGGCCGCGCAGGCGCACCCACAGCCAGCGGCCAGCGACATGCTGGAAGCGAACGTCGATCTGCAGGAGCGCCAGCTCGGCGAGGACGAGCCGCTGGAGCTCGCGATCGTAGGCGGGCCGATCGTCCGGATGCAGCCGCGCTTCGATCACGCTTCCAAGGATCGACAGCTCGTCCCGCCCCAGGCCGAGCAGCTTGCCCGCTGCCTCATCGAGCTCGGCGCGTCCCGTCGGGAGGTCGACCTGCCAGCCGCCGATGCCCGCCCCGGTCTGCGCCAGCTCGAGCAGCTCGCGGCTCTCACGCAGCGCCGCCTCGGCGTCCTTGCGCTCGGTGATGTCCATCCAGTAGCCGAAGACGCGCGGCCGGGCGCGATGGGCCGCCTCGACGACCCGACACTCATCGAGCATCCAGCGGTACACGCCGTCGTGGTGGCGGAAGCGGTACTGCAGCGACTGCCACTTGGTCTGGCGCAGCATCGCCGCCTGCGCGAGCACCGAGGGCAGATCATCGGGGTGGACGTTGGCGCGCCAGAACCCGGGAGCAAGAAACTCGCGGGGATCGTAGCCAAGGCAGCTCCGCGCGTTGGGCGACATCGAGCGCGCGCCGACCTCGTCGCCGAGCTCCCCCGAATAGACCATCGCCGGGACCCCATCGAACAGGAACTGCAGGCGCTGCGCCGAAGCCTGACTGGCGTCCTCGAGCGCCTGCCGCAGCACCTCGAGCTCGGCGGCGCGTGGGCGCGAGACCTCATGGAACACGACGAGGATCTGAGGGTCCTGGTCGGGCGGGCCGCTGATCGGCGAGACGTCGATCTCCAGGAACACGCGACTCTGACCACGGCGCAGCGGCACGACATCGCGCCAGGGTGCGGTGGTGTCGAGGATGGCGCTCTGATGGAAGAGCCTGATCTCGGGAGTACCGTCGACCAGATCGCCAAAAGAGCGCAGGAGGAGCTGCTCGCGCGGCACCCCGAGGAGCTCGGAGAGGCGCGCGCTCACCTCGACCAGCCGGCCCGCGGCGTCGACGACGGCCGCCGCAGTGCCCGCGAAGAAGGCGGCCACGAGCGCCTGGCTGCGAGTCTCCTCCATCCCGCCCACGATAGGCGGGAAGCCGACCACAGTTCAACCGAACAGATCCCGTACGGGCCCCCCACCAGGGCCTACGGAGCGCGGTCGACTCGCGGGCTTTGACCCACCGGGTTTGCACCGTGCTATGGTGAGCCGTCCATGACGAGGCCGCTACTTGCCGGCGAGCTTGCGGCCTTTCTGACGCAGGGGAATTCGACCATCGTCGCCACCCGCAACGCAGCGCGCGAGCCCCACGTGACTCGCGCGTGCGGGCTGCGCCTTCTCGATGCAGAGCGCTTGGTCATTCTCCTGCCGCGCCCCACGTCCGGCCCGTCCCTCGCCAATGTGCGCAACAACGGCGAGCTGGCCCTCAACGTGAGCTCGCCGCGCAACTTCCGAGGCGTCCAGCTCAAGGGCCGCTGCCTCGCCATCGGCGAGCCGACCGCACTCGATCGCGCCGCAGCGGAGGAGCAGTTCGCGGCGTTCGCCGAAGCGATCCGTGGCTTCGGCAACAGCCGAGCCAAAGCGCGCAACCTCTGGCTCTTCGACTGCACCGCCGTCGAGCTCGAGGTGCATAGCGCCTTCACACAGACCCCGGGACCGGGCGCAGGAGAGCCGCTCAAGGTGTCCGATGAGTCGTGAGGCGCGAGGCGCGCTGCGACTTCGCGACATCGAGCGCTGCCTGGTCGGTGCGATTCCTGCCAGTATCGCGACCTGCTCCCCCGACGGCATCCCCAACGTCACCAACCTGTCGATCGTTCATCCCGTCGACGACGATCATCTGGCGCTGTCCTTTCAGTTCTTCCGCAAGACCCGGGAGAACCTGCTCGGCAATCCGCGCGCTCAGCTCCTGGTTCCCGATCCGGCGACGATGGAGCAGTACCGCATCGACGTGTGCTACGAGCGCACCGAGACCGAGGGGCCGGTCTTCGACCGCATGCGAACGAACCTCGAGGCGATCGCTTCTCAGATGGGGGCGACCGATGTGTTTCACCTCAAGGGCGCCGACGTCTTGCGGGTGCTCGGCATCGAGCGGCTAGCCCACGACCTCGACCTGTCGCCGCCGGACGCCGCCACCAATCACCTCGCAGCGCTCGAGCTCCTGAGCCAGCGGATGGCCGAGTGCGACGAGCTCGAAGAGCTCCTCGACACGACGCTGGACGGCCTGGCAGAGCTGTTTGGGTATGCGCACACCATGGTGCTGCTCGCCGACGACCGCGGCGAACGCCTCTTCGCGATCGCGAGCCGCGGCTTTCCAACGTCGGGCATCGGTGCGGAGGTCGCCATCGGGGAGGGGCTCCTCGGCCACGCTGCCAAGGAGCGCCGGGTCGTCAGCGTCGCCAGCATGCATCTGCAGAAGACCATGGCCAGTGCAGTCAGAGGACAGTCGAGGGCTGGGTCACCGACGGGGGAGATCCCGCTGCCCGGCCTGGCGGACGCGCAGTGCCAGATTGCAGCGCCGATCTTGTCCCGCGACCGGGTCCTCGGGGTGCTGAGCGTGCAGAGCCCGCTGCCGGGCGGCCTGCTGCGCGCCGACGAGCAGGCGATCGGAACGCTGGCGCGCTACCTGGCGACCTCGCTTCAGCTCCTCGAGCGGAGCCCCTCCCGCGAGGCGACCGGCCAGCCCCCGCCCTCGTCGACGCAGCCGCAGGCAAGGCCGCTGCGCGTCCGTTTCCACCCCTCGGACGACAGCATCTTCGTCGACGAGGCCTACCTGATCAAGGGGCTCTCCGGCCGGATCCTCCATCGCCTCCTGGCGATCTATCTGCGCGACGGCCGGTGCGACTTCAGCAACAAGGAGCTGCGCGTCGACGACAGTCTGCAGCTCGGCGCCTACCGCGACAATCTCGAAGCGCGGCTCCTCCTCCTCCGTCGCCGCCTCGAGGAGCAGCGCTGTGGGCTACGCATCGACAAGACCGGCCGCGGTCGCTTCCGCCTCGTCGTCGAGCGGCCCGTCGAGATTCTGCGTTTAGCATCTTTTTAAGAACCATTGAGCGACCCTTAGGATCCGAGCTGCCGCAGCCTTGGGCTTCGGCGCCGATGTAACGTTTTTTCGGTTCGGCGCACGAGGAGCTGGAGGCTCGTGCATGCGGATTCTGCGCTTGTTGGTGGTCGCGACGCTGTTTCACACGTGGACTGACTCGGCCTGGGCAACCTGCCCCGGGTCGCTTGGGTCGCCGAACCTGGGCTTCGAAGGCAAGGCCGGGGCTGAGCGATGAGCCCCACACGGATCGGCACCGCTGGAACTTTCCTCCTCCTGTGCCTGGTGGTCGTGTGGGCCTCGCTGGGCGGCGTCGCTCACGCCGACAACAAGACGGTCGCCAAGGCCGCGTTTCAGGAGGGCACGCGGCAGTTCGATCTGGCGAACTTCGATCGCGCCCTCGAGTCGTTCAAGCGCGCGTATCTCGCCTACGAGGAGCCGGCGTTTCTCTTCAACATCGCGCAGTGCCATCGCGCGCTCGGCAATCGCACCGAGGCGGTGCGCTTCTACCGAACCTTCCTCCGCAAGGTGCCCGAAGCACCGAACCACAAGGAGGTACGTGCAATCGTCGCGACGCTCGAGGCCGAGCTCGCCGCGGAGCGCAGCACCGCCAGCGCTCCGCCGCAGGGCGTATTGGCGCCCACCAGCGCCGAGGTCAGCCCGCCGAAGCCCGCGCACCTCCCGGCGCCGTCGGCCACTCCGGCCCCGGTCGAACCCGCCGCGAAGCTGGCGCCAACCGACCAGCCGTCGACCGCGGCCGGCAAGACGATGCCAATCGTCGAAGCGGCCCCTCCCAGGAACGCTGGGACGACGACCAGCACCAAGCGCCCCGTCTACAAGACGTGGTGGCTGTGGACCGCCGTCGGCCTTTCGCTCGCCGTCGTAGGGGCTGGCGTCGCCGGGGGGCTGATCGCGGCGCGGCCGAGTGAGCCCGTCGCCCCGACGGTGAGGTTCCCATGATCCGCCTGGCACTCGTCTCCACCGTCGCGCTCGTCGCAGCCGCTGGCTGCGGTCTCGAGCGCGCCAACCCTTGCGCCAAGGTGAGCGGCACCTGCCTCGCCATCCACTTCGAAGGCGACGCCGAGCCGCTCGACGCCGTCGAGCTCCACGTCAAGGGTGGCAACATCGACGGCCAAAGGGCCGTGGTTCCCAAGGGCGGCGCTGCGACGGGTCTGCCGTTCGCGGTCGCGGTGGCCCTCGACGGAATCACCAGCCCAACCCCGTTCGTCGTGGAAGCCACCGCGCTCCTCAAGGGGCTGGCGCTCGCCGAGCGCAGCGCCACGTTGACGATCGGACCAGGGCAACACGCCTCGCTCGCCCTGCGCCTCGACCGCGGAACGCTGCCCGATGCATCGGTCCTCTCCGACGGCAACCAGCCAACCGACGGCAAGCCGCCCAGCAGCGACGGACAGACGTCTGCCGACCTCGGGACGGTGGGTGGCACCGATCTGGGCGATGGCACGGACCTCGCCGGGGCCTCCGCCGATCTGCTTGAAGCGACCGACCTGCCGCGCAGCGACCTCATCCCGGTCAAGTGCGTCGACAAGATCCAGCCCACGGGCGCCGTCATCACCGCCTTCGAAGGCGGCGCGATCGTCGAGAACGTCTCTCCCGTCTATCGAGGCACGTATTACAGCCACGGCGACGGATCGGGTACGCAATCGCCGGCGATGGGAATGTTCTCGAGCTCGACGCCGCTCGAGGCCGTCCGTGGCACCAGCACGTATGGTCTCCACACCACCGGCAGCGGCCATGGCAGCACCGGCTGGGGAGGTTTCTACGTCGACCTGACGATCGGCGGTACCTACAGCCTCGATGCGAGCGCCTATCAGGGCGTGAGCTTCTGGGCCAAGGGCACCGCCGGCTACCAGGTGACGGTCGATCTCCGTCTCACCACGACGCACTTTGGTTGTCCCACCTGCACGACCTGTTTTGATACCCCCAGCGCTCCGTTCACCCCGACGAGCGCATGGACCTACTACGAGCTTCCGTGGAGCTCATTCGTGCCCGGTGGATGGGGCGTGCCTGCGACCGTCAACGACCCATCGCAGCTCGGTGGCATCGGCTTTACCGCACACGGCGACGGCTGGGACTTCTGGGTCGACGACCTCGCGTTCTACTAGGGAGGTTCTGGGCATGCCGCGCCGGCCCACCAATCCGAAGGCCTCGTCGGCCGCCGTTCTCGACGGCAGCACGGATGGCATCGAGTACGCCGAGCATGTCGCGGCGACCGAGCGATTCGGCACTGCGGTCCGGTTCGCGCTGCCCATGTGGCTTGCAGCAATCGCCCTCGACCTCGCGCTCGGAATGTCCTTCGCTCCAGCCCGGTTGCACTGGCTGTTGGCGCTTCGCGGTGCAGGGGCGCTACCGCTCCTCCTCGCAATATGGCGACTCCACGTCGGAGGACGACCGCGTCCGGTCGTGCTGCGCACGATGACGGCGGGGCTGTGCGGCTGGGAGAGCGCCTGCTTTTCGATCATGGGGATCGTTTCGAGCGGGGTCACCAGCGCGTACTTCGGCGGCGTTCTCCTGACTTTGATCTTCTGCGGCGTGCTCGTGAGCGAACCCTGGCGACGTGGCGCCGTCATCGCGGCAGCACCGCTCGTTGCCTACCCGTTCACCGTCGCGACGAGCAGCCTCTTCTCGCCACTCGTCGCAGCGCAGCTTCAAGCGGCGTCCGGGCGCGCTACAGTGTTTGCCAATCTCTGCAACCTCGCCTTCGCGTATCTCGTCGTCGTCATCGCCGGCCACGCAACGTGGGCGCTGCGCCGTCAGGTCTTCGCGACTCGTCACCTCGGACGCTACAAGCTCAAGCGACGTATCGGTTCGGGCGGAATGGGAGAGGTCTGGGTTGCCCATCACACCGCCTTGAAGCGAGACGTCGCGATCAAGATCCTGCGCAGCACCCGCGGAGCCGAAGAGGAAGCCGTCCGCCGCTTCGAGCGCGAAGTCCAGGCGACAACGGAGCTGCACCATCCCAACACGATCCGCGTCTTCGACTACGGCTCAACGGAAGATGGCCTGCGCTACTACGCGATGGAGCTGCTCGAGGGGGAGAACCTCGCCAGCAGAGTCGAGCGACTCGGGGCGCTGCCCGTACGCCTCGCAGTGACCCTCACGCTTCAGGCGGCGCGCTCCTTGGCGGAAGCGCACGACAAGGGAATCGTGCATCGCGACATCAAGCCCGAGAACCTGTTCGTGACGCGGCCAGGCGGCAACGAGGATTTCGTCAAGGTGCTTGACTTTGGTATCGCCAAGGTGACCGGCGACCTGATCGAACAGCAGCGTACGCAAACCGGAATGCTTCTCGGAACGCCCGCCTGGATGGCCCCCGAGACGCTCGCGAGGGGTTCGGCGGACGCGCGCAGCGACGTCTATCAACTCGGCGCCGTGCTCTACCTCTTGCTCACGGCAAAGCCACCGCATCGACCGGAGGCTGGCAGCGATCGCCTCTTCGCGGTGCTGCCGCCCTCCAGCGTCCGTGGCGCTCCCATTCCCTCGGTGCTCGAGGAGCTCGTCTTGCGCTGCCTGGCCCTCGATCCCTTGGAGCGCTTCCCTTCGGCAAGCGAGCTCGCCGAGGCGCTGGCAGCGCTGGAGCTGCCGGCCGAGGAGCCGATGGTACCCGCGCCGAGCGACGGGTGGTCCCCTGCCCCCACGAGCGTCGAGTTGGCCGAGACGGAAAGGCGCTGGCGTTGAACACAGGCGTGACCTGCCCGAAGTCAGAGCATGCGGTGCGACCTCCGCGGACGGCGAGGAGGTGGTATGGTTCGCGGCTGATGGATCCCGGTGAGCTGACAGAGGGTGAGCTCGTCGAACGTGTTGCGCGAGGCGGGGCCGAGGCACGCCTGGCCGAGGCGGAGGTCTGCCGACGCTTCGCACCGCGCATCCGCCTCTACGGCCTCCGCCACCTCCGCAACGAAGAGGCGGCCCGTGACCTGGTGCAGGCAGCGCTGTTGTCGCTGCTCGAGGCGCTGCGCGCCGGGCGGGTCGAGTCCTTCGACCTGCTGCCCCGCTTCGTGCTCGGCATCTGTCGCAATGTCGCGCGCCGCATCCGCGAGCGGGCCGAGCGTCAGACGCCGCACGACCCGGCAACGCTCGCTCTCCTCGCCGGCGCGGACGACCCGGGAGAGCCGTCGGTGGACGGTGGTAGCCTGATGCGGTGCCTGTCTGCGCTCGACCCCCGTAGTCAGGCGGTCGTGCACCTCGCGTTTCACGAGGGCCGATCGGCTGCGGAGATCGGCAAGCTACTTGACCTTTCCGAAGGCAACGTGCGCGTCGTCCGCCACCGCGCGGTCGCCCAACTGCGACGCTGCCTCTTTGGAGAATCGGAGAGCGCCGAATGAACCCCTGCACGACGCCTCTGCCGACGTCGACGCTGGTCGACTACTGGTTGTACGAGCTCGCCGACGACGAGCTCGACCGCGTCGAGGAGCACCTCCTCGGCTGCGCCGCTTGCCACGCCGCCTCTGCGAGCGTCGCAACGATCGCCCGCGCCCTCCGTGACGGCATCCCTCCCGTCGTCTCGCCGCACCAGGTGGCAGACCTCCGCCAAAAGGGTCTGCGCATCGTCGACAACGCCGTCGACGCCGGGCGCGCCAACCTGGCGTCCTTCCGGCCCGACTGCGATGTGCTGCTGCACCATCTCCGCGGCCTGGTGCTCGACGACGTGACCTCGGTCGACCTGACGATCACGGCGACCGCGACGGGCGCGCCGCTGCTCCATTTCGCCGATGTCCCCGTCGATGTGGAAGCCGGCGAGGTCCTCGTCGCCTGCCAGCGCCACTTCGCAGTCTTCCCTCCCGACATCACCTGCGAGGTGCGGCTCCACCGGCGAGCCGCCGCGGGGAGCTTGACCCGCTTCGCCATCTCGCACCGCGCCTGAGCGCACCGCTCGAGCGGTGGGGCCAAGCTCGACCCACCCGCCTCTCCCCGACGGACGGCGATTCGTGTATATGCAGCACCCATGACTGCACCGAC
>CAZPEY010000057.1:0-19947 GCA_964585665.1 uncultured Polyangiaceae bacterium
GTAGCTAGCGAGCAGCGACGACTGCGCGATGTACATCGGGTACGGGCGCAGGTGACGGATCGCCGTCGCCAGGGAGATCGCGATCAGCGCTCCGACGCTGACGAGGGTGGGGAGCAGCACGAGGGTCGGCCAGTCGTCGGCGCTCCGGAAGTAGACGGACATCGCACTGGCGAGGCCGAGGCCGATCGCGAACGCGGTGTTGACGGCGTCGCCCGCGCCCAGCGCGATCTCGTCACGCGCTTGCGCGAAGCGACGCTCGAGGAGACGGGCGAGGCCGAGGACGACGAGCGTCGCGACGAGCGCGGTCGTGAAGGCGACGAGGGACCAAGCGCGATCGATCGGCCCCTGCGGCGGCTGCTGGCTCGCGTACCGGACGAGCAGGCCGAGGTGCAAGGCAAGACCGAACGATGCGAGCGCGATCGTCGTCGGGGGACGGGCGCGCAGATCGCCGCTCCGCGAGAAGGCGGCGGCCGACAGGCTCGCGGCCAGCGCGAAGAGGGCGAAGGTCGCTGGTAGCGCGGCGGTTTGCCACCAGAACCGGCTGCTCACCGGGCCGAAGGCCGCGAGCACGCCACGCAGCTCGATCAGCGGATCGACGGGCGCGCCGGTCGCCAGCGCGTAGACGATCCCGGCGCCGCAGGTGGCGAGCGCTGCCGCCGATGCCATCGTGAGCAGCGTGAGATGATCGTCGCGGTCGCGGCTCCAGCGATCCGCAGCGATCAGCAGGGCAGCGGCGCTTGCGCCGAACAGCGGTCCGGCCCAGGACGGAAAGAACGGGCCAGCGTTGGCCATCGCGTGTGCCAGCCAAGGCAGCGCCGTCGGGATCAGCAAGAAGAGCGCGGGATGGAGCGGCAGCATGATCGACAGGCCGATCGCTACGAGACCGAGCACCGCGGCCGGGACGCTCGAGACCATCGTCGCCAGCAGCAGCCAGCCGAGCAGCAGTGAGGCTGGCACGAGCTGGGCGATGCGGACGAGCTGATCGCGGCCGCTTGGCGCATCGCCCGTGAGCAGCCAGGCACCGAGTCGTTGCGCGACGAGAGCGCGCGCGCGACTCGCGACGCCGAGCGCGGCCAGTCCCGCGATGGCGAGCGCTCCGCCGAGCTCGAAGCGCTGATAAAGCAGGCGCGGCGTCGCGCCGGGTGTCAGGTACCGACTCGCCGCGAGCCAATCGCTGCCGTCGTCGGGCGTCGCGACCGGCACCCACCATTGTCCCGGCGGGCGCAGCGGTACGAGCACCGGTCCAAACAGGCTATGCTCAGAGGAGATCAACCCGCACGCGGGCACGAGGAGCACGAGGCCGAGGGCAAAGAGTAGCGGTGCGCGGAGCGAGCGCGACAACAGCAGCGCGGCGATGGCGGGACCGAGAAAGAAGGTCGGCGGCGTGATGGCGACGGTGCGGAGCAGCGTCGGTGCGCCGATCGCGGCCGCGTCGTAGAGCAGCAGGAGCGCGAGCGCGACGACGCCCGCGTGCGGGATGCGGTGGTACGCAAAGCCGTCCTCCTCGCGGTCGAGGAGCTTGCCGAGGATCGGTCCGTAGCGATGCGCCGCGACGGCAACGAACCAAATGGCGATCAAGATGAGCGACAGGTTGCGCCCAACGACGTGCGGCGGCAGCGGTCGACCGATGCGGTTGACGACGGCGGTCAGCGCGATGAGCCCGGCGGCAACCCACAGCGTCGCCTCGCGGCCGCGCAGATCGAGTCGCTCGAGGTTGCGCGTGAGGAACGCCAGGAGCATCAAGCCGATCGCCTCGGCGCCCGTGACGATCGCGGCGGGCCGCGTCAGCTCGTCGACCCGGCCGAGAAATCCGAGCACGGGAAACAACGAATAACCGATCAGAGCGACCGCGCTGAGCGCGAGCACGTCGACGAAGAAGGTGCGGCCGCGCGCCGGCAGCGGCGTTGGCAGCGCTCCGCCGAGGAGCCGTCTGCTCGACTCTTGATCACGCCCGAGCCCGATCGCGAGCAGCGCACCGAGTGCGCCGGCGCCGAGCCCGATCAGCCCGAGTCGCTCGGCGAGCTGCACCGACGGCATGGGTGCGAGGGCCAGGACCCCTTGGCGAAGCACGAGGAGGAGCGCCAGCGCCCCGAGCAGCGCGCTCTCGTCGACGATACACTGGACGAAGAGAACGACGACGGTGGCGGTCAGGCGGAGCGCCTCGGTGGATTGCAGCGAAAGCCCACCGCTGCGGTTGACCACGACGGCAAACAAGAGCCAGGCCGCGAACATCGCGTTGTCCGCCAGTGGGCGCGCGCGGTCCGCCTCGACCTCGGTGGTGCGGCTCGCGACGGCGTAGCCAAGCCACAGCGCGACGCCAACGACGAAGAGCACCGGCCACGGATACACCGTGGTCGACCACCACCACGCCAACATGGCGACCACGCCCGCCGCCGAGTGCCAGCGACGGCTGTCGATGCCGCGGAAGTGCGCTGCGCCGACGAAGCAGAGCAAGACGACCAACCCATCGCGTTGGCCCGCGGCGTTGTCGACGGGAAAGAAGCGCGCGAAGAGAAAGAACAGCCCCATCGTCACGCTGGCGGTGACCGCGAGCCCCGTCGCTCTAGCGCGGGCGATCGCGTAGGCGCTCGGCAAGGCGCCCAGCACCATCCAGACGCCGTACCAATCGAGGCTCGGCAAGAAGCCCCGTCCGAGCGCAACCCCGAGCGCGGAGCTGGCAAACAGCAGCGCATAGCCGCTGCCGCGAAGGTGGCGTAGCGCGTACGCGCAGCCTGTGCTCACCGCCGTCGACAGCAGGATCAGCAGGGTCGCGTCGCGATCGAGGCCGCGCTCGGGCGTCAGAATAGGTCGCAGCAGCGACACGGTCGCGAGCAGCGACAGCGCCAGGCCGAGCACCGGCAGCGCCCCGACGAGCCGCCGGCTGCCGCCCTGCCACGCCGACAGTCGGCCGAGATCGATCAGGGTCGCGCCGAGCAGCGCGAAGAACAGCGCGAGCTGCGCGCTGGCGACGACTCCGTCGGTGCGCCAGACGATCTGCTGGCTGCTCCCGCCCGAGACGAGGGCGAAGATCTGGACGGCGCCGACCAGATAGAGCGACAAGAGGAGCGGCTCCTTGCGCAGCGGCGGTGGGGCGCGATGCCCGACGAGGAGCGGGCCGAGCAGGGCGCCGAGCGGCAGCCAGGCGCGCCACAGCGAGGCGTCGGACAACCGATCGAGCGGCAGCTCGACGAGCAGCCCCGGTAGGACCGCGGCGACGAGCAGGCCGGGAGCGTTGGGCTGCAGGCGTCGCCCCGCCCAATAGGCGGTCACCGCGCTAGCGACGAGAAAGCCGCCCCCGACGGCAAGGCCGATGCCGAGGTGGACGCGCAGCAGGTTGGCGAAGGCCGCCGCGACGATCGGCAAGAGGCCGACTCCGAGGCTGGCGACGACGCGCGCGGCGCCTTCGGCGCGGCCGGCGAGCAGGGCGCCGAGCGCGATGAACATCGCATGGTAGGCGAAGAAGGCCGCGCCAACGGTGAGGTAGCGCCCCACCTCGCCGAACGCGAGCCAGGCCTCGCGCACGCCGTAGACGCTGCCACCGAGGACGAGGAGGGCGCCGACGAACCAGCCGACGTTCTCGTAGAGCACCGCGGAGAAGGCGGCGTCGCGTCGCCCCGGCTCGTCGAGAGATGCGACCAGCTCGGGTGCACCGCCGCTGAGCAGCGCGGCCGCCGGGGTCTCGGGGGCGGGCCCGTCGTCGGCGTCGACTGCTGCGGTGGGCGACTCTTCGACAGGCGGCGCGCCGGGCTTGGCGGCGCGCCCGCGGCGGCGCGCACGGCGTCGTGGGCTGGCCGCGTCGGACGGCGAAGGGGTCGAGCTCGTGCTGTGCTGCTCGTCGGGCGGAGCCGTCGACCGCGGCTCACTCTTCTGCGCCGCTTCGAGTCGCTGCAGCCGCTCGGTCTCGCGCTGGCTCTCCCGCTCGGCATAGCGCGCCTGGCGCTCGCGCTCGGCGGCCTCGCGCTCGGCGCGGCGTCGCGCTCGCTTGGCCTCGGCGCTCTCGGAGGCCGCCCGCTGGGCCGCGCGCCGCGGATCGACCACCGGCGCCGCCGTGCCGAGCCGGACGGCGACCTCGGCGGCGATCAGCGCCTCGAGGTTCTCGGCGGAGGCCTCGACCAGCGCCCCTCCGCACCGCTCACACGAGGAGCGCTCCCGACCCTTGTCGACCCGCCGGCACGCCAGACACAGCATCGCGGCCGATTATCGATCGGGGGGGAGACGAACCGCTACCAGAAGGTGAAGAGGCGCTGCTTGGCGGGGATCTTGTCGACGATCTCGGCGTGCAGCGCGGGCAAGAGCGACCAGTGGACGCCAGGTCGATAGTGGTGCGCGGTGTGATAGCCGAGGTTCCAGCTCATCACGTTGTAGAGCCAGTGCTCGCGGTTGACGCTCGCCGTGAAGTGATCGTCGCTGTGATGGCCCGCGTGGTGCTCGTAGGTCGCCCAGCAGGTGTGCAGCAGCGTCAGCATCCCCGGCACGAGGAAGGCGAGCAGAAAGTGGACCGGCTTGTAGTAGAGGCCCGCCGCGGTCAGCGCGTAGAGCGGGATCTTCATCAGCAGGTAGGCGCGAAACAGCTTCTTGTGCTTGCGGCCGACGCGGATGACATCGAACGGATGGTGCAGGAAGAGGTGCAGCGTGTACTCGACCCGCCCCATCGTCGAGCCGTCGGCGCGCGTCCAGTGCGACTCGTCAGGCTCGGCGTGCGGCGGCTGGTGCAGGTAGTTGAGGTGGTGGCCGACGTTGTGGTGCAGCGCCCAGGTATACGGTCCGATGCCGGTCTGCAGCGCGAACACCAGATCGTAGAGTCGGTTGAGCCACGGCGAGTGGAACGTCCCGAGGTGCTGGTGGTGATGGTTGAGCGGCGCGACGCAGGTCGACAGCACCACCACTGGCAAGATGGCGAGCGCAGCGACGAGCGGCGAGGCGTAGAGGAAGATCGCGACGTGGATCGCGAAGACCGTCAGCACATAGACCACCGAGGCGCGATCGGCCTTGTACCGGAGCAGGGAGCCGCGAGGGTCGGACATGAGCAGGCTTGTGTATCGCGGCGGTCGGCCGGGCACAAGACGCAGCAGGGGTCAGCGACGGTGCGGCGCCGCATGCTCTGCGCAAAAGGCGCCCGCCGCGCAAGATCTGCCGGCTGGCAGGCTCGATAACCCCGCAATTTCCGCACTTGTGGGTGGCACATCGGTTGCTGTGTCGAGGGTTGAAAACCAACCACCTACGCGGAGCGCGCGATGAGCAGGGCAGAGAGCCACCGGCCGGAAGAGATTCGCAACCTTGTGCTGTTGGGCCACGGAGGATCGGGCAAGACGTTGCTCGCGGAGGCCATGCTTCATCGCTGCGGGGTGATCCAGCGCATGGGCTCGGTCGAGGAGGCCACGACGACCTCCGACTTCGAGCCCGAAGCCCGCGCCCACCACCACTCCACCAACTCCACCCTCCTCTTCTCCATCCACCAAGGCCGCGAGCTCAACATCCTGGACACGCCAGGACACCCGGAGTTCGTGGGCTCGGCGCTCGCCGCGCTGCCGGCGGTCGAGACCGCGATCATCGTCGTCAACGCGACGACCGGTATCGAGTACAACACGCGCCGCCTGTTCCACGCCGCCGGCGAGGCGGGGCTGGCCCGCATGATCGTCCTCAACAAGATCGACATGGCGAGCCCGGCGCTGCTCAAGGCGCGCGTCGAGGAGCTCAAGGCGGCGTTCGGCGGCAAGCTGCACTGCATGAACCTGCCGAGCAAGGGCGGCAAGGACGTCGTGGACTGCTTCGACGAGGAGGCGGGCGCGGTCGATCTGCTCAGCGTGCGCGAGGTGCACAACGAGATCCTCGAGTCGATCGTCGAGGTCGACGATGACAAGCTCGAGCGCTACCTGGCGGGCGAGAAGATCGATCTCGTCGAGCTGCGCGCGACCTTCTGCAAGGCGATGGCGACCGGGCAGGTCGTGCCGATCCTCTTTGCGTCCGCGCGTCACGAGATCGGCATCGACGATCTGCTGCACGTCCTCGTCGAGGAGGCGCCGAGCCCCCTCTCGGGACGGCCGCGCCGATTGCTCTCGAAAGACGAACCGATCGAGGTGGCCTGCGAGGTCGATAAGCCGCTCCTGGCGCACGTCTTCAAGGTCACCACCGATCCCCATCTTGGACAGCTCGCGATGCTGCGCATCCTGCAAGGCCGGCTCGACGGCTCGACGCCGTTCGTCTGCGGCAGCGACGGCAAGGTGCGCAAGGCCGGGCACGTCCTCAAGGTCGAAGGCCGCGATCACCCCGAGCTCGACTCGGTGGCCTACGCCGGCGATCTGGTGGCGCTGGCGCGCGTCGACGACATCCACGTCGACCAGCTGCTCCGCGATCCCTCGCTGCCCGACACGCTCGCGGTGCGCCGCCAGAGCTATCCGGCGCCGATGTTCGCGCGCGCCGTGATCAGCCAGAACCGCGCCGACGACGTCAAGCTCGGCCAGTCACTGCAGCGCCTGGCCGAAGAGGATCCGACCTTCCGCTTCTTCCACGATCCGGCGACGCACGAGCTGGTGCTCTCGGGCCTCGGCGAGGTCCACCTGCGCGTCATGCAGGAGCGCCTCAAGAATCGGTTCAAGCTCGAGGTGACCGCGCAGGCGCCCAAGGTGCCGTACCGCGAGACCATCTCGGCCAAGGCCGAGGGCCACTATCGCCACAAGAAGCAGACGGGTGGGGCCGGCCAGTTCGCCGAGGTCTATCTGCGCATCGAGCCGCTGCCGCGCGGCGCCGGCTTCGAGTGGAAGAGCGAGGTGTTCGGCGGCTCGATCCCGACGCACTTCCTGCCGGCGGTCGAGAAGGGCGTGCGCGACGCGCTCGACGAGGGCGTGCTCGCGGGCTTCCCGGTGCAGGACCTGCGCGTCGTCGTCTACGACGGCAAGAGCCACGCGGTCGACTCGAAGGACATCGCCTTCCGCACCGCCGGCAAGATGGCGACGCGCGACGCGATGCTGAAGGCCCGCCCGGTGCTGCTCGAGCCGCTCGTCTCCCTCGAGGTGTCGGCCCCGGAGCAGTTCATGGGCAACGTCACCGGTGATCTCAAGCAGCTCCGCGCTCGCGTCATGGGCATGGAGGCGCAAGCGGGTGGCCTGAGCCTGGTGCGCGCCGTGGCACCGCTGGCCGAGCTCGGGTCGTTCGGTGGACAGCTCCGCAGCTCGACGGGTGGGCAGGGCAGCTTCGTCATGGAGCTGTCGGGCTACGAGCCGACCCCGCCGGTCGTCCAGAAGCGTATCGTCGAGGCGCGTCCTCAGCACCGGCTCGACTCCGAATAACAGGGTTCGAACTCGCAAACGATCAGGAGGAACTTCGATGGAAGACACGGTTCGACGGCTGAAGACGATTCTCGGCGGCGAAGGGCTCGAAGCGACGGCGCACGATTTCCGCTTCACCGTCCCGGGCAAGGACCGAGCCTTGCTGCAGATCACGGTCGAGGGGAAGCACCAGCGGCTGCTGGCCTCGCTCCTCGATGCGAGCGGGCAGACGCGGACGCGGCTCGATGTCGCGCCGATCAATCGCGTCACCGAGGACACCGCGCGCCCAGGGCGCGTGACGCTGCACGTCGGCACGCTCGAGATCAACATCGAGACGAAGCCCGACCTCGCCATCGACGTGACCTGCGCGCCGATGAGCTGAGGCTCCGCCCCGCCGCTGCAGCTCGGCTGGACGCTACGGAACGATCGCGCCGTCCTGCACGGTGCCGACCACGACCTCGTCGCCGTCTTGCAGCCCGCGGAAGACCTCGATCCACTCGCCATCGATGAGGCCGGTGAACACCGCCGTCCTGCGCGCTCGCCCCCCATCGCCCCGATCGACCCGATAGACGAACGACTCCCCCTGCTCGACGAGCACGGCGGCGCGTGGCACGACGAGGGCGTTGGGCCGGGGCGGCAGGAGGATCCTGGCCTCGCCGCTCATGCCGATACGCAGCATTCCATCCTGGTTCGCGGCCTCTGCTTCGAGGTGGACCGTGTGGCCGCGTGTCGAGACGAACGGCGAGACGAGGGACAGGCGCGCCTTCCACTGGCGATCCGGCATCGCCGCGAAGGTCGCCTCGACCGGCATCCCGACCACGACGCGGAACATGTCCACCTCGTGCAGGTCGAGCTCGAGCTTGACCGAGCTGACGTCGACGATGGTGAACAGCACGCCCTGGCCGGCGTTGACGTAGGCACCGAGCGGCGCGTTGCGCTGCAGCACGAGCCCGTCGATCGGCGACTGGAGCTTGGTGTCCTTGCCGCCGCTTCCGATCACGGCGAGCACGTCGCCGCGCTTGACCGGTTGCGCGACGTCGACCAGCACCGTCTTGACGATGCCCGACGCGCTCGGTGGAAGGTCGATCCACTGGCGTGCGCCGACGGTCGTGGGCAAGGCGATGACCGGCTGGATGTTGCGCGTGCCGACCTTGACGCGCTTCGGGGCAAGCTTGGCCGGTTCGGCGGCGACGGCCGAGGTGGCGAGGAGCAGGCTGGCGAGGAGAGCGAGGTAGCAGGAGAGGGTGCGCATGGCCGCGACGATACACCGTCGCTGCGGCGGCGCGAAGCGGGCGCTAGAGTCCTTGCTCCTTGCGCGCCTGCTTGACGTCCTCGGTGCAGCTCGTGAGCTCAGGACCGGCCTTGAGCTCGGTGGGCGAGAAGCCGGTGAAGGTGTACGGGCTGTTCCACGTCTGCGTCTGCTGGTAGCTGCACGTCACGTTGACGTTGCGGCTCGGGCAGACGTAGCTGCCGTACCGGCCTTCGGCGCTGAGCTGATTGAAGATGTTCCAGTCCCCGACCCAGAAGCTGCACTCACGCGAAGCCGAGTGCGTCATCCGCCAGCTCGCGGAGAGCTCCGGATCGCTGATCTGGGCCCAGTAGTTCCCCGAGATGTCGAGGGTGCCGTTCGTGTGGTGGCTCTCGACCTGTGGCCCGCCGTTGCCGAAGATGTTGCTGTGGACGATGCGTGACGCGGGGTGGAGCGAATCGGTGGCGAGGAGGATGCCCGCGCCGTTGTTGCGGACGTTGCATTGATCGATGACGACGAGCTCGGGGGAGTCGACGCGCACCGCGAACTCCTTGTTGTCGAGGATGTCGGTGCGCAGGAACGACGGATCGCGTCCCCAGCTCGACGGAGGGGCGATCGACACACCTGGCGTCCCGGACGCGTACGGGATCGGATCGCAGGCGGGGTACTGTGGGTGGACGCCCGTGGTAGCGCCCGAGATACTCACGCCGCGCACGTTGTTGACGATCGTGGAGTCCTCGACCGCCAGCTCGCTGCTGGTCACGGCGACGCCGTACTGGAAGCCCGAGACGATCGCCCGCCGGAAGACCGAGGCCGTGCTGGGCGGATAGACGCCGATCCCGACGCCGTTGGCCGAGCTCGACGAGATCACCGAGTCCTCGACGACGGCGCTGCCGAAGATCGCTACACCGTCGCGCACTTGATCGAGGCGCACGCGACTGGCGCGCCCGCTCTGGCCTTCGAACTGAAGTCCCGTGTACGACTTGCTGACCACGATGTCCTCGAGCGTGGCGCCCGCGCCGATCACCTGCACGCCCATCTGCGCCTTCTCGACGAACACGTTGGACATCGTGCTCGACGGCCCCTCGAGGATGACGCCGACCCAGCCGTCCTTGACCGCGGTGAAGACGACCGGCGCCTCCTTGGTGCCGACCGCCTGGAGCGTGCCCTTGACGTCGAGGGCAACGGTGCCGTACGGGCCAGAGCCGCTGTCGAGGAAGTTGCCTTGCACGGTGACGCCGGGGTTGATGGTGAGCAGGCTGTCGGCGGCGACCTCGGTCTTCTCGAGGAGCACGACCTTGCACTCGTTCCAGGTCTCGGTGCCGATCTTCTGGCCGCCGACGATGTAGCGCGTCTTCGGATCGCACGGCAGGTTGGCGACGGGGCGGCGGCACTGGAACGCGGTGCCGTCGCACGCGAGGTCGAGCGTGTACTGACCGTGGCCCGGATCGTTCCACGTCGACAGCACGAACAGGTACTCGCCGTCCTCGGCGACGTGGAACTCCGGGAGCTTGGCCCCGGTGCCCGTGCCGTCGTCATCGGCGGAGAGCAGTCGCCTCCCACGCTGTCCGTCCTTGAGCGGACCGTAGACGGCGAGCACGGTGTCGAGCGCAGCGCCCTGGGGCAGATCGACCGAGTCCTTGCCCGCGGTCGCGGTGACGGCAAAGCGGAGGACGGCGCCCGCCTTGGCGGAGAAGGTCATGCCGTAGGTGCGGTGATCGTCGAACTGCCCGGTGACCTTCGAGTCGAGATCGACGTCTCGAATGATCTTGGCGGCGCTCCCTTGATCGGTCTTGCCGTCCGTGATCACGAACTCGTCAGGTGCCTTGCTCGACGAGGGGGAAGTGCAGCCGGCCCCATACAGGGAGAGCGCGGCGGCGGTGATGCCGAAGTAGCGGCGAATCGAGACAGCGGAGAGAAGAGATCGAAGCGACATGGGCGAGCCTCCTGCTCTGGGCCAAGAGCAGCGGGCATGCCAGATTGGTAAGTAGTTGAAAGCATGTTCTAGAAGAGTGTTCTAGAATAATTCGGGCTTATTTGCGGTGGCTAGAGTGGCCACCCAGACCGAGGACGGCGGTCTCCACCGTCGAAAAAAGTAGCTTCGCTGACGAGTCTGACGGCGCGGAGAAGCTGGATCAATCGTCTGCAGGCACGACGCAGTTTCGGCCCTTGGCCTTGGCGGAATAGACGGCTCGATCCGCGGCCCGCAGCAGCTTGCTGATCAGCCCCTCCATGCCGTCCTGCGCCAGCAGCGTGGGGACCTCGGGCTCGGCGATCGCGGCCGCGCCGATGCTGATCGTCACCGGGCTGCAGGCGCTCGCCACGGTCGCCCGGATCTTCTCGCCCAGATGCAGCGCGCCCTCGAGATCGGTGTGGGGCAGGAGCACGACGAACTCCTCGCCGCCATAGCGAGCGACGAGATCCGTCTCGCGCACGCTCGCCGCGATGACGCTGGCGATGTGGCGCAGCACGCGATCGCCCTCGAGGTGGCCGCGCGTGTCGTTGATCGTCTTGAAGTGATCGACGTCGGCGAGCAGGCAGCCGACGTGGCCGACCGAGCGGGTCGTCGCTTTGATCGTGCGGCGCAGCGAGTCCATCATGTAGCGACGCGAGTAGACGCCGGTCAGCTCGTCGGTCATCGCCTGATGGCGGAGGCGTGCATGGGCGCGCGCGATCGTCACCTGGCAGGTGACGCGCGCGACGAGGATCGGCGCCGAGTACGGCTTGGAGAGGAAGTCGTTGCCGCCGGCCCGCAGCGCGTCGATCGTGATCGCATCGTCCGAGCGAGCCGCGGTGATGAACAGGACCGGGATGTCCGCGGTGTGCGGATCCTCCTTCAACCGGCGGCACGTCTCGATGCCGTCCATGCCCGCCATGTGGAGGTCGAGCAGCACGACGTCGGGGTGGTGCTGCGCCGCCGCCGCGAGGCACTCGGGGCCACTCGCGGCGGTCAGCACCTCGAAGCCCTCTTCCTCGAGATCTTGGCTCAGCAGCTCGCGGTTGGCCTCGACGTCATCGACGACGAGCACCTTGCCCCGCCCGCGCTCGTTGGTGGGCGCAGGCACCGGAGGCACGCCCCGGGTCGTCAACGTGGCGCCTTGGCGAGCAGCTTGGGGATCATGCCGAGCAGCGCCGTCTCGTCGACGGGCTTGGTCAGGTACGTGTCGCAGCCGGCGCGCAGGGCTCGCTCGATGTCCTCCTGGTGCGCGTGCGCGGACAGCGCGATGATCGGCGTCTGAGACCGCCGCGGCGCCTGCCGGATCCGCCGGATCACCTCCCAGCCGTCCATCACGGGCAACGAGAGATCGATGATGCACAGGGCGGGCGCGTGGCTCTCGAACGCGGCGAGCCCGGCGGCTCCATCTGCGGCGGTCACCAGCTCGTAGTCGTCCTCGAGGAGCTGGGTCACGAGGTCGAGGTTGACCGGGTTGTCCTCGATGATCAGGAGACGCGGCTTGCTCATGCGGCCCCTGGCTTGCTGGTCGGCTTGCCGCCCTGGCGCCCGATCGCCCGGCGGACGCAGGCGATGACGTCATGCACGTCGCCGCCGCCCTTCTGGATGAGCGACATCACGCCGCCGTGCAGCCGCTGCCGATCCTCGGGCGTCAGATCCATGGCGGTGTAGACGACGACCGGCACGTCCTTGCCGTTCTCGCGTGCGCGCAGGTGATCGAAGACGGCAAACCCGTCGAGCTGCGGCAGCATGAGGTCGAGCACGACCACCTCGGGGAGGCGCGCGTTGATCGCCGCGATCGCCGCCGGCCCGTCATCGGCGGCGCGCGGCTGGAGGCCGATCTCGCCGAGCTGCTCGACCAACATCGTGCGGGTCGCCGGATCGTCCTCCACGACCAGCACGTCGGCGGCGGTGCCGATGCCGATGCGGCGAAACACCGAGAGGAAATCCTCGGGGCTGACCGGCTTGGTCAGCCAGCCGACGATGCCGAGGTCCCAGGCCTTGGGCGTGTCGTCGAGCATGCTGGTGATGATGACCGGCGTCGCCGAGAGCTCCGGATCGGCCCGCAGGCGTCGGAGGACGGCCCAGCCGTCGAGGCCCGGCATCACCATGTCGAGGAGGATCACGGCCGGGCGCTGTCGCTCGGCGCGCGCGAGCCCCTCTTCGCCGGACAGCGCGCACTCGACGCGAAACCCTGCCTCGACGAGCTCGGCGCGCAGGATCTCGGCCGCCTGCTGCTGGTCGTCGATGACGAGCACCAACGGACCCTCCCCCGCGGGCTCGAGCGCCTTGGGCGTCACGCCATCGGTCGCGAGCGGCTCGGGACCGCCGCTCTCGAGGAGCGAGACCGGAAAGGTGACGGTGAAGGTCGAGCCTTCGCCCACCTTGCTCTTGACGCTGACGCCGCCGTCGAGGAGCTCGACCAGGCGGCGCACCAGGTGGAGGCCGAGGCCGACGCCGCCCTGCGCGCGCGTCGAGCTGCCGTCGACCTGATGGAAGGCGTCGAAGATCTTCGCGACGTGCTCCTCGGGGATACCGAGGCCCTGATCGACGACGTGGAGGCGCAGCTCCTCGGGGCCATCCTTGGGGCGCAGCTCGACGACGATGCGGATCGTCCCGGCGTCCGAGTACTTGATGGCGTTGTTGACCAGGTTGTCGAGCACCTGACGGAGGCGAACCGCATCGGTGCGCAGCCGCAGCGGGCTCGGTGGCGCCGTCCATTCGAGGCCCAGGCCCTTGTCGGTCGCGGCCGGCTGGAGCCCGGTGACGACGTCGCTCAGCATGGCGCCGACATCGACGACCTCGCGGTTGACGCGGAACATGCCCGCCTCGATCCGCTCGATGTCGAGCAGATCGTTGACCATGGAGAGGAGGTGCTTGCCGCTGTCGTGGACGGTCTGCAGGTTCTTGGCCTGCTTCTCGGGGATCAGGCCCTCGGTCTTCTTGAGCACGATGCGACTGAAGCCGATGATCGCGTTGAGCGGCGTGCGCAGCTCGTGCGACATGTTGGCCAGGAACTGCGACTTCAAGCGGCTGCTCTCGGCGAGCGCTGCGTTGGTCTGCTCGAGGGCGCGGTTGGTCTTCTCGAGATCCGAATACGTCCCGGCCAGTACCTTGTACGCCGCGTCGACGGTCGTCATCAGCGCCTCGACGCGATCCTGCCGTCGACCCGCCATCCAGGCGAACGCGCCCAGGAACAGCGGCGCGGTGTCGATGATCCAGAGCAGCGAGTCGCTCGCCTGGGCCTGCCAGACCAGCCCGATGCTGCCGAGCTTGGTGGCCGCGTTGAACAGCGTCGCGAAGATCGGAAACGCCGCGCCAAACAGCGCGCCGTACACGGCATAGCGCGTCGCGTTCGCCCCGGCGGGCTTGCCATCGACGGGAGGTGGATCTGCGATGGTGGGCATGCGGCACGGTACGATTGCGCGTCCGGTTGACTGGGGTCAAGGCAGAACTTCTTTGGGCAGGCGCCCAAGGCCCGGCCATCTTTTCGCGAAGCGCCATCTAGGGCATCGTGCGGACGCTTGCTCCCCGATCGGCTACCTAGTTGGTTCGCAACGACGTTCGCAAGTGGCCGTGCGCGCCTGCTCGGCCTGCTCGGCCTCGTCCTCGTGCTCCGGTTGCCGAGCTTCTTCTACCCGCTGATGGACATCGACGAGGCCGAGTACGCCGGCGTCGTCTGTCGCATGCTCGACGGGGGACTGCCGTATCGCGACGGCATGATGATCAAGTTCCCCGGCATTCTCTATGTCTACTACGGTGCGTTCGCGCTGTTCGGCCGCTACAACATGGCCGCGGTGCACCTGGTCGGCGCCCTCGCCGCCTTCTGCACCGCGCTCGCCTGCCGACAGATCGCGCGCCGGCTGGCCGACGAGGCGGCGGGCTGGTGGGCGGCGGTGCTCTACGCGATCTTCTCGGTCGGCTTCTACTCGAAGATGCAGGCGGCCAACACCGAGATGTTCGCGGTGCTCCCGGCGGCGCTCGGCGTGCTCGCCTACGTCGAGGGGCGGGCCGAGCCGCGACGGCTGCTGCCGCTGGCGTTCGTCGCCGGGCTCCTCTCGGGGGGCGCCGTGCTGTTCAAGCAGCCCGCGGCGCTGCTGCCGCTGGCGCTCGCTGCGGGCGGGCTCGTCGAGGCGCTGCGGCGCCGCACCTCCATCGGGCGAGAGGTGATCGCGGGCGCGCTGCTCGGGCTCGGCGCGGCGACGACGCTCGCGGCGATGGCGCTTCACTTCGCGCTGCGCGGCATCCTCGGCGACGCGATCTTCTGGACCTGGACGTACATCTGGTTTCACTATTTCCCGTCGGTGCGCGACAGCATCCTGCTGCGCCTCCTCGGGACGCCGGTGCCGCTCGTGCTGTCGATGGCCCCGGCGGTCGTCCTGGCGCTGCAGGCGCGCGGCGAGCGCTTGTGGCCGCTGTGGTGGTGGCTGGCCGCGATGTTCGCCACCGGCTTCACCGGCGGGCGCATGTTCGGCCACTACTTCCTGCTCGCGGTGCCACCGCTGTGCGTGCTGGCGGGCATCGGCGGCGTGCGCCTCTGGAGCGAGCTCGATCGCCCACGCTGGCGCGCCGCGATCGTCGCCGTGACCTGCCTCCTCGCCTTCGGCCAGCTCGTCGGCGCGGCGCTGTGGGAGGCGTCGACCGATTCGTTCTGGTCGCCCAAGCCCGACTATCGACCGGCCGCGGAGTTCCTGCGGAAGTCGACGCGCCCCGACGAGCGCGTCTTCATCTGGGGGCGCTCGCCGGTGCTCTACGTCGCGAGCGATCGCTGCCCATCGACGCGCTTCGTCTACGCGCACCACCTGGCCGGCGCGTCGCAGGCGCAGGGCGGGCTCAACGCCCACTCGGTGCCCGAGGGCTGGCGGCAGCTCCTCGAGGATCTCGAGCGTCAGCCGCCGCCCTACATCGTCGATACGTCGCACGGGCAGTACGACTTTCAGTACGCGCCGATCGAGAGCTATCCGCTCTTGTGGAGGATCGTCAGCGAGCAGTACGAGCTCGAGACCGAGCTGGCGGGCGTGCGCTTCTACCGTCGACGAGCCCGCTGAACCGCGACGGACGCCGCCCGCCTGTGATAGAACCGCAGACGTGAGCTCGCCGAAGCTGTCTGCCTGGTTCGTCGCTGGCGCGCTGCTGTGCAGCGCAGGTGCTCCGTCGCTGGCCGCGCCGCCCGCCGCTCGCGCGACCGGCGGCAAGCGGGCGGTGTCCGATCTGAAGAGCCCCTCGTTCGAGGCGCGCGTCGCGGCGATCGAGGCGCTGGTCGCGCAGCGCGAGCCGGGCGCCGTCGATGCGATCCTGCCGCTGCTTCGGGACAGCGATCCGACGGTGCGCTGGACGGCCTGCGACGGCCTCGACAAGCTCGGCGATGCGCGCGCTCTCCCCGCGCTGCAGGCCGCGAGCACGGATGAGGCGCCCTGGGTCTCGGAGCGTGCGCGCGACGCGGTCCGCTCGCTGTCGCGTGACACGACGCGCCGGCCGGTGGGCGTCGTCCTCGTAAAGACGGTCGCCACCGACCTGAGCGGCGGCAGCGTGCCGGGGATCGCACCCGAGCTCGAGAAGGCGGCGGCGTTCATGATCAGCGGTCCCGGACTGCGCGTCGCGACGGGCGTCGAGGAGCCGAGCTATCAGCTGACCGTCACCGTGCAGAGCATCAAGGAGACCGCGAGCGATCGCGAGACGCAGGTCGAGGTCACCGGCACGGCGACGGTGACCGAGCAGCCCGGCAACCTGCTGCGCTTCACCACCCGCGTCGGCGCGGGCCTGGCGATCGGCGCCAAGCTGCCGCCCGCCAAGCGCAACGAGATGATCCTCGACGGCGTCCGCGCCGTCGGCCAGCGCCTCGGGGAAGAGGCGATGCAGTGGCTGCGGAGCCCGCGCTAGAGGCGCGCCGGGGCGGCAGCGAGTCCCTCCCGGTGCTGGGCGTCAGTCGTTGGCGATGCGCAGCTTGCCGCTCACCAGATCGTCGCTGATCTGCTTGACCTTGGCCCGCATGTCGGGCGGGACCAGCGCGGGCTCGAGCTCGTTGTACTGGATGCCGACGCCACCGCGCTTGAGATCC
Organism: uncultured Polyangiaceae bacterium; assembly: GCA_964585665.1. Lineage (GTDB taxonomy): Bacteria > Myxococcota_A > Polyangia > Palsa-1104 > Palsa-1104 > CAZPEY01. The sequence continues at coordinate 16,527 of CAZPEY010000057.1, forward strand.
ATGGCGCGGAGGCCCCCCTGCCACGCGCCCTCCTTGGCGGTGCGGATCGCCTCGAAGACCGCTTGGTCAATATGCTTGACCATCGTCGCGGGCTGCAGGCCGGGCGCGTCCTTCCAGTTGTAGCGATCGACGCCGATCACCCACTGTTGCTTCTCGCGCGCCGCCTCGAGCACGCCGAAGCCAGTCGCGCCACTGGCGTGAAAGACGACGTCCGCGCCGCGTCCGTAGAGCTCGAGCGCCAGCGCCTTGCCCTTGCCGGGGCTGGTGAAGCCCGCCGCGGTCTTGTCGGCGTAGACGGCGCGCACCTCGATGCCCGGCTTGATCGAGCGCGCCCCCGCCTCGTAGCCGCGCCAAAAGCGCCGGATGATCGGCGCATCCATCCCGCCGAGGAAGCCGAGCTTGTCGGTCTTGCTGTGGAGCGCGGCGAGCACCCCGACGAGGTAGGCGCCCTCGCTCTCGGCGAACGACAGCGCGAGCAGGTTGCCGGGCGGTGCCTCCTTGCTGCTGCTGACGTAGTCGACCACCGCGAAGCGCTGCTTGGGGTGCTGCTTGGCCAGGGCGAGCACGTCGTCCGAGAAGAGGAACCCGACGCCGATGATGAGATCGGGGTGCTGCGCGATGGCGCGCTCGAGCGCGTCGCGCCGCTTTCCCTCGGCGACCGGGTCGGCGATCCAGCCTTGCACGCCGAGCTCGGCCGAGGCGCGCTGCAGGCCTCGGCTGGCCGCCTCGTTGAAGCCCCGATCCTCACGCCCACCGGCGTCGAACAGCATGGCGACCTTGATCGATGCGGTGTGCAGCGTCGGCTGGCCGGGTGCTGACTTGGCGGGCGGCGCGGCGAGCGCGAGGGAGCAGGCGCTCGTGATCGCGAACAGGCAAGCGACGGATCTCGACATGCGCGCAGCATACCGCAACCTACGTCGCGACCGGGCACGAGCTGGCTGGAAACCTGCACCACACCGACGGGGTGAAGGCTCGTGTGCGACGGGGCGCGGCCTCTTGGTGGCACGCGTCATGCTGACTCCTAAAGCATGCCAGACTCCGAGGAACACGCACCACGAAAGCCGTTCGCTGGTGGCACCCGTGTCGGGGGCTATGAGATCGTCCGACACATCGCCAGCGGCGGCATGGCAGAGATCTACCTGGCCCGCATCGTCGGGCCGAGCAAGCTCGGCAAGTACGTGGTGCTCAAGCGGATCCTGCCCGAGCTCTCGCACCGCGGCGTCTACATCAAGATGTTCCTCGACGAGGCGCGCGTCACCGCCAGCGTCAAGCACCCCAACATCGTCGAGCTCATCGATGTCTGCCTGGCGGACGGCAGCCCCTTCCTCGTGCTCGAGTACCTGCCGGGCGAGGACGTCCGCAACGTCATCGTCGCGACGGTGCAGCAGCAGGGGCGGCTGCCGCTGGAGGTCGCCCTCCACATCACCATGTCGCTGGCGCGCGCGCTCGATCACGTCCACGAGCGCACCGACGCTGAGGGGCGGCCGCTGCAGATCGTCCACTGCGACGTAACTCCCCAGAACGTGATGGTCACGCTCGACGGGCAGGTCAAGCTGCTCGACTTCGGGGTCGCGCAGACCCGGCTGCGCTCGACCTGGCCGACGGGCGGCGTCCTCAAGGGCAAGATCCCCTACATGAGCCCCGAGCAGCTCGTGGGACGGCGGCTGGATCGCCGCAGCGACGTCTTCGCCCTGGGCGTGATGATGTACGAGCTGACCCTGTGCCGCCGGCTGTTCGGGGGCGGGACCGATCTCGAGATCATGCGGCGGATCGTCGAGGAGCCGGTCCTCCCGCCGAGCCTCCAGCACCCCGAGTATCCCAAGGGACTCGAGCGGATTCTCCTGACCGCCCTGCAGCGGGATCGCGAGCTCAGGTACGCGTCGGCGGCTCAGCTCCTCGCCGCCCTGGAGCGCTTCGTCCTCGAGCAGCGGCTGGTGGTCAACCCCGAGTCCACCAAGGAGCTGATGCGTCAGGTGTTCTTCAGCGAGGCGGACTCGCGCGGGCGGCGCCGTCGCCGCAGCTCCCGCAACCTGCCGGCGCTCGGGCTCGGTGCACCGCTGCGCGACGCAACGACCACGCAGCGCACCATGCCGGCGCGCCTGTGGAACAGCGCCCAGTGACGGCCATGAAGGAGGTGATGCATGCGCCCATACTTGAAGAGCCTGCTCAAGCGCGTCGGTCGACGACGCGAGCGGCTGCAGGTGCTCGCGGCCGAGCTGGAGTACGAGGGTCGGTGGCCGCACAAGCTGAACCTGGTCGAGCGTGAGCTGCGGCTCGTCGAGGCGCTGATTCGGGACTGCGACGGAGAAGGGTGGGAGGCCATGAGCGCGCTCACCGCGCTCAGGCTGGGGCAGTGGCTGATTGACACGGAGCTCCTTGCGGAAGATGCCGAGCTTGACTTCGATCTCTCAACGACCGCGTTGCGGCCGCTGCCGAGCCTCCAGGCCGGGTCCTAGCGGTGTGCCTGGGGGGTGGGCGGGGCACGATGACACACTGGGGATTCTTGCCACGCCACACTGCGGTGGGGCCAGCCTGGGGGCGTGTCGGTGAGCACCCGACTGCTCATCGTCGACGACGAGGCCGCACAATGTGCGGCCCTGCAGCAGATCCTGGCGCGCGAGGGCTTCGCGGTCGAGCTGGCGACGTCCGGGCGCGAGGCGCTGCTGCGCTGCGAGCGGGAGGACTTCGCCGTCGTCTTGACCGATGTCAATCTGGGAGTCGACGAGCTGTCGGGCCTGGCGCTCGCGGAGCGGATCCACGAGGCGCGTCCCGATCTGCCGATCGTCGTCATCACGGGGTTGAGCTCGCTCGAGGTCGCGATCGCCGCCGTGCGAGCCGGGGTCTGCGACTTCCTCTGCAAGCCGATCGATAGCCTCTCGCTGGTCGAGGCGGTCCGTCGTGCGCTCCGCCGCAGGCAGCTCCACGAGGAGCTGCATCGCCTGCGGGAGGGGCCGCTCGAGTCGTCCTTCCTGTCGCAGATTGGGCAGAGCCCGGCGATGCAGAAGGTCGCGGATCTGATCGAGCGTCTGCGCGGCAGCGATCCGTCGGTGCTGGTCTGCGGCGAGTCCGGTACCGGCAAGGAGGTGGTCGCGCGAGCGCTGCACGCGACGAGCTCGCGCGCCGAGGGACCGCTGGTCGCGGTCAACTGCGCGGCGATTCCACCCTCTCTTCTCGAGAGCGAGCTGTTCGGCCACGCCCGCGGCGCGTTCACGGACGCCAAGACGGCGCGCGCCGGCCTGTTCGTACAGGCGAACAGCGGCACCCTCGTGCTCGACGAGATCAGCGAGATGCCGCTCGACATGCAGAGCAAGCTCCTGCGCGCGCTGCAGGAGCGGGCCGGGCGGCCGGTCGGCGCGAACACCGAGCTGCCGTTCGACGCGCGCCTGATCAGCGTCACCAATCGGGAGCTCGAGACCGAGGT
>CAZPEY010000058.1:0-19395 GCA_964585665.1 uncultured Polyangiaceae bacterium
CGACGGGGAGCAAGATTTCGCAGGCCTATCTGATCAGCATTGCCCGTACGGGATCGCGTCGCTTGCCTCGTCCGCTCGGGACCGGCATGCTCGACGGATGCGAGGACTCCGGGGGCTGCTGTTCGCGTTGGTGGTGCTGTCGCCGCTGTTTGCCGCGGCTCAGAACAAAGAGGCTGCGAAGGCCGCCTATCGTCGAGGGACCCAGCACTACAACCTCAACGAGCTGCCGCAGGCGCTCGAGGCCTTCAAGGAGGCGTATCGCCACTTCGAAGAGCCGAGCATCCTGTTCAACATCGGGCAGTGCCAGCGCCGCCTCGGACGAAACGAGGAGGCGATCCAGTCGTTCCGTGCCTACCTGCGCGAGAACAAGACGGCGCCGAACCGGGAGGAGGTCGAAGGGCTCGTCGACAAACTGACCGAACAGGTCAAGGCCGAGCAGGCGCAAAAGGCTGAAGCGGCGGAGAAGGAGCGCCGCGCCAAGGCGGACGCAGAGGCGGCGGAGCGCGAGAGGCAGAGGACGCTCGAAGCGCAGCAAGCGAGCCTCGCCAAGGCACCCGCGGCACCGACCCCCGTCTACAAGAAGTGGTGGTTGTGGACGATCGTCGGCGGAGTCGTCGTCGTCGGGCTCGGGGTTGGGTTGGGGCTGGCGTTCGGGCTGCCGCCGACCGACAAGTTCGGCAAGTCGAGCAACACCACCGACGGAACCTTCCGGTTCTAGCGAGCGACTCTTGGGGGCGACTGTGACGATGCGAGCGATTCTTCTGGGACTGTTGTTGGTGACCGCGTGTCGGACGCGGGAGGGAACCCTGGTCGAGGTGACCGTTGGCTCGACGGCGCCGATTGCGGACGTCGCCAAGCTTGCGGTGGTGGCGACGATTGGCAAGGACTCGCGGTCCTTCGAGGTGCCGCTCGCAGTAAAGACGATCCCACCTGACCACGTCTTTGGGATCGAGGTCAGCGGCAAGCGGACCGGCTCGATCGAGGTGAGCGTCGACGCGCTGTCGAGCGCGAACGTCTCCGTCGGAAAGAAGAGCGGCTCGGTGACGCTGGTGCCGGGCAGCACGGTGAACCTCAGCCTCGTCCTCGGCAGTCCTGACGTCGACATGGCTGGAGCTTCCTCAGACGGAGGGAGCGATGCCGCCGTACCCGATCTCCTCCCGACGCTCACGATCACACCGCCTGCTCCCAGCGTTGGTGCCGGCCGTTACCTCCAACTGAGCGCGAGCGCGCCGGTGACGTGGTCCGTCATGGGCGGCGACAGCAATGGCACGATCACCGCCGACGGCGTCTACAACGCGCCCTTCGCACCTGGGATGTACACGGTCGTCGCGACCGGAGCGTCGTCCACCGCGATGGCAATCGTGACCGTCAAGCCGCTGGTGATCACGAAGCTCTCCGGGCGCCTCGGCGGCGAAGGCAATGCCGACGGCGTCGGCGCGTCGGCACGCTTCGCGAGGTCCTCGGACTTCGCTACAGCTCGAGATAGCTACGAGCTCTACATCGCGGATACCGATAACCACGTCATTCGCCACGTTGATCCCAAGACCGGAGCTACCAATACGGTGGCAGGGCTCAAAGGAACTCCCGGCTCGACAGACGGAACAGGCATCGCGGCGCGTTTCGACCAGCCCAGCAGCATCTGCCAGGCGTCGCTCGATCTCCTCTATGTTTGGGACAAAGGCACTGGCGCCCTGAGGCAGGTAGACGTTGGCACCGGCGCAGTGGGGACGCTCATGACGGGGGCGGAGTTCGGCAGCCTCTCAGTGCGGGCTCTCTTGTGCACAGGCGACCCAGACACCGTATACGTCGTTGATGGAGCGCTCAAGAAACTGACGATCAGCACGAAGACGTTCTCGACGGTGCTTAGCTCCCCCAGCGGCATTGTGGCGGGAGGCGTTTCTGGCACCGATGCGGTCTTGGCAACGTCAACCGAGGTGTACAGCGTCAACCTATCCGCTCCGACACCGACCGCTCAACACGTTGCCGGTAGCACTGTCTCAGCCGATGTGGACGACAACGACGGGACGGCGGCGCGCTTCAAGAGCATCTCAGCGATCGTCTGGAACGATGGGGCTTTTCTCCTGGTCGACGCAGGAGCGTGCAAGGTCAAGCGGGTCGATCGCCTAGCGCCGTTCGGGGTCGCGACCGTGGCTGGCAATTCCGACAGCTGCATCAGCGAGCTAGAGGGGCTGCCGGTCGACGGCGCTGGTTCGTCGATCCGCTTCGTTAACAGGGTAGACCGACTGGTGCGGCGAAACTCGAGCAGCAGCACGTTCTACCTTCTCGAGCGGGGCAACTCGGTGCGAAGCCTCAATCTCTCGACGCCGGCCCTGCCTGTTGTTGCAACCATCGCAGGAGCGCCGTTCTCCTACGGCATCACTCAGGGCCCGTTGACGGACGCTGAGATCGACTACCCGTCGTCCCTGGCTGCGGTTGGACAGTCGCTGTACGTTTCGGAGCCTGGGTGGAAGGAACTGGCTGGCAACCTACTACGTCGGATCGATCTGAACGCGGGCATGATTGCGATCGCTGCTGGCCAGCGTGGCCTGTCAGCGAACATCGACGAGGTGGGCACCGCTGCTGCATTCTCGTTGCCGTGGGGGCTCGCCTACGATGGGAGCGACTCGATCTACGTCGCCGATCTAAGGACCGTCCGAAGGTTCGTGGTGTCGACCGGCGCTGTCTCCACCATCGCCGGGGACTCCACTGCGGCAGGATACGTCGATCTCGAAGGAAACTCAGCACGCTTCGGAAGTGCCGTGGGCGTGTCGTTCAGTGAAGGACGTGTCTTCGTCGTCGATTTTGACTACCCCGGCGCGATTCGCCAAGTGACACCCTCAGGCATGGTCTCGACGCTGGCTGGTTCGTCGACCGAGACGGGGTACGTGGATCAGCCGGGCTCGAGTGCACGCTTCGCTCTAAAGGCGGGCGATGTGGTGGACCTAGGAGGAACTGCCGGCGATCACGCGGGCAGTCTGTTCGTTGCAGACGCGGGCAACGCTGTTATCCGCAAAGTCACCCTGGCGGACGGCACCGTCGCGACGCTGGCGGGATCGGCCGGAATGTTGGGAAGTGTCGACGGAATCGGCAGTGCCGCGAGGTTCCGTCGACCCTCCGCGATCTGGTTCGACGGCAATCGAACGCTGTACGTTGGCGACGACGCGACGCTGCGTGCTGTCGACACAGTGTCAGGTGCCGTCAAGACCGTGGCAGGAAGGGCTGGGCAGATCGGCGTTTCGCTGGGCCCGCTTCCCGCCTCGCTCAATCGCATCCGATCGATCGTCCGAGACGCGACGGGAGATCTCTACCTGAGCGTGGGCGATCCGTTGTCGGACAACGCGATCCTCAGGGTCGCGGTACAGTGATGCAGCAGCGGGGTGGCGGCTAGCAGCCGTTGGCGTTGTTGCACTGGTACGCGAAGTTCTTGCCGTCGCCGTCGTCGGTGTCGCTGAGGCCCGCGGAACCAGCGATCCCCGGGTTGCCGTCGCCGGCCTTGAGGCCCGCGCCGCCCTTGGCGCCGACGGCGCCGCCCGTCGCGGTGCAGGTCCCCGTCAGCGTCGTTCCATAGTAGAAGATGCCGATGCTGTGGCCTCCGGCGCCGCCGCCGCCGCCACCGGAGTGACCGCCGTGAGCGCCGTCGCCGCCGTCGCCGCCCTTGCCGACGCCGCTGAAGGCGATGCCGCCTGGGCCGCCTGGTGCGCCCGGCTGTCCCGTGCCGCCGTCGCCGCCAGTGCCTCCTGCGCCACCGATGCCGCGCTGGATCGTGCAGCCGCTCAGCGTCAGCGTGGACGAGAGCGCGAACACGCCGAAGCTGCCGCCGCCGCCCGTGCCCGCGGTCCCAGCCGAGGGCGCTCGGCATCCGCCGGCGCCGCCGCCGCCGCCGCTGGCGCCTTGATCGTCGGGCGAGCCGCTGTCGTTGCCACCCGAACCGCCGCCGCCACCGCCACCAGAGCCATGGCTGCCGATCTTCCCGTCGGCACCGTCGTTCGGGCGCCAGTAGGATCCGCTGATGCGACCCAGGTTGCCGCCGCCGCCGCCGCCGCCGTTGGTAGTCGTGCCGTTCTTACCGCCCCCACCCGAGGGGGTCGGCGTGCCGGAATCGTAGCACGACGAGCCCGAGGCGGCGCCGTAGCAGCCGAAGCTCGCCGAGCCGGTGCCGCAGCTCCCACCGTTGTAGGGCGCGGCGTCGCCGCGGATGCCCCCGCGAGAGCAGTAGTCGCAGTTCCATTGATCGAACGTGCCACAGCTGCAGTCCGTGTCGACAGTGCCGCTCTGTCCGCCGGCGCCGCCTGACGCGTCGAAGTACGAGCCGTCGCCGTTCGCGCAGGTGCGCGTGCCCGCGGCGCCGCCGCTCTGCCGATCGGTGTTGCAGCCCGGCTCTTCGCGGCCGTTCGCGCCGTCCTTGCCCTGCATTGCGTACGTGTACGTCGATGAGGCGTCGGTACCTGGAGTGCCGTTGGTTCCTGCCTTGCCGTTGCCGCCGATGACAGTGACGTTCTTGAGCGTGAGCTTCGATCCCTTGACGTGGATCGCGTAGCTCGACTTGCCCGGCACGTTCGCGGTGAGACCCTCGACGACCACTTCTTGCAGCGTCGTCTCGACGGCGAGGCCGTGCGCCCAGACGCTGATGTTCTCGGACGTGTTCTCGATGCTGTCGTAGTAGCTCGACCCGCGGATGTGGACGTCGTGTCCGGAGGTCGTGCGCGCCGCGCGCTGCCAGGTGTCGTCGAAGCCACCGATGACGTTGATGCCGTTCATCATGATGACCGTCTCATCGTAGTAGCCGGCCTGCACGTAGACATTGGGGCGGTTGTACGTGTCCGCGATCTGGATGCCGTAGGTGATCGTCTTGCACGGCATGTCGAACGTCAGGCCGCAGAGGTCTTGATCCGTGCCGCCGGTGGCGACGAAGACCGCGTCGGTGAGGATGCCGTCGACGCCGTCGCAGTTGTTGTCCTTGTAGTCGTCGAGCGTGTCGGCCATCGACGGCGGCTGGCAGGCGGACCAGCCGCTCGCCGTGCCCTGGCAGGTGTACGCGCCGGCGCAGCTCGTGTTGAGCGGCGTCATGATCGTGCACGCGCTGGTCGTGTCCTTGAGGTCGTCGTTGCAGTCGCAGGCGCCGCTCGTCGGCAGGCACTGCTTGTAGTCCTTGTTGCCCGACGTGACTGTCTTGCACTCGTAGTTCGCCGGGCACGACACCGTCGAGCAGTCGCGGGCGCAGAACTTGGCGCCGGTGATCGAGGTGAGGCACAGGTCGCGCCCCGTCGCCGAGCACTCCGTCGAGTCCGCGCACTGCGTGCACAGCAGGTTCGACTCGGGCACGCAGATGTTGACCACCAAGCCCGGATCGATGCCACCGCCGAGCACGCCGTAGCAGTCGAAGCCGCCGGGGCAGTCGCTCTTGCTGCCGCACTGCTTGCTGCAGAAGCCGCTGACGCCCGACAGCACGCAGATCGAGTCCGCGCACTGCAGCGGATCGGAGCACGGCTCTCCGAACACGAAGAGGCGCGTCATGTCAGACGGCTCCGAGAAGTCGTGCCCGGCGTTTGGATCGGTCAGATCCTGGACGGGGCGCAGGTCGAGGACGCTCGCGTCGTTGCCACCAATGCCGAGGTCGACGCACTTGCTGCCCGTGCACTTGCCACCAGCACCGCCACTTTCCGCACAGGCACCGAGCAGGGAGAGGGACGCAACGAGGCCAAGCGAGGCCAGGGTAAAACCGCTACGCATGGCGCAAGTGTATCATGTCTCGACGGAGACCCGAACTCGGCCCGGCGTGTCCCCGACGGGAAGAATGGCTCAATGCGTCAAAGACGCGGCCTTCACGACGGTGACTGCAGGGTATAGAGCGGCGGCGCCTCGGCAAAGCAGCGCACCTCGTCGCGCACGACGAGGCCGAGCTTGCGGTAAAAGGGCAGGTTTTCGGGGTTGGTTGTTTCGAGGTGGAGGACGCGCCCGGCGCCCCGCGCCGCTTCGATCGCGTGCCGCACCAGGAGCGCGCCGAGGCCGCGGCCGCGCGCGGCATCACTGACCGCGACGACGTGGAGGTGCAGATTCGGCTCCTTCGGCAGCAGCTTGTCGACGGCGCGCGACACTGCGATCGCCCGCCGCCACTCGAGCTTGTCGAGCGGCAGATGCAGGAGCGGTCCAAGGAGCCCGAGCAACCCGGCGAAGCGCGACGAGCCGTCCGACGGCGTCGCGTAGAGCGCGCCGCTCTGTCCGCCGTCGACACCGACCAGCAAGGCGCGCGGCCCTGCAGCGCGCACCAGCCCTGCCATCAAGAACTCGACCCACGGGCGCCGCGCGTTCTCGTCGGGGATCAGCGCGTGATACATGGGGTCGCGGCAGAACGCGGCGGTGAGCGTCGCGATCGCGGCGTCGAGCTCGGCAGGCCCGAGCGGCGCGACCGGCGAGTCCGGCGCCACCATCGTCTACGACTTGGGGTTGAGGAACGCCGACAGTGCGCCGAGCCCATCGAGCACACTGCCGCCGCCAGCGGGCGCTCCATCGGCGCACTGCGCGGCGACGCGCTCGTCGATCTCGTCGAGCACGAGCTGCCGCGTCAGCCCCTCGCAGAGCGCATGCGCCGCCGCTCGCCACAGCGCGACTCGGTGCGGGGCGCGCACGAGCTCACCGAACAGGAGCCGCAGCGCCTGAACGCGCCAGTCGTTGTCACGGCAGAGGCGGAAGGCGACGGTCCAGAAGTCGCGGTGGCCGGCCAGCTCGATCTGACGTGCGACGCGCCCTGCGGCCTGCGTGTGGCGCGCCTCGAGCAGGTCGAGCAGCAGGAGCGCGTAGTTGCCGAAGTGCCAGTCGTCGCGCTGGCCGGCCAGAGAGCGAACCTCGGCGGCGTCGGGTGGCGGCGCGCCCACGGTCTCCATGTGGAAGACCGCGGCGGCCACTTGCACGAGCGGCGCCGGCCGCGCCTGCGTGAGCATCGCCAGCGTCGAGCGCGCCAGGATCAGCGCGTCTGCCGCCTGGCCGCGCGCCGCCATCTCGCGCAGCGACAGGTACGTCACCACATCGACGTCGCCGCGATCGCGATCGGCCGCATCGACGATCGGCCCGTCGAGATCTCTGGCGCCGAGACGCGCGTGGCCGAGCGCGAGCAGCGCCCCCGACTGGAAGTCGGTCGCCAGCCAGGCGCTCGACACTAGCGAGGAGAGCGCGAAGAGCTGCCGCCGCTCGAGGGTGTTGGCGAGCGCGAACAGCGTCGCGGTGATCTTGCCGCGCCGCGGGTCGTCGGCGGCGAAGTGGCCGAGGAGCTGGAGCAGCGGCCCGAGCTCGAGCCGGCTCGCGCCGTCGAGGTTCGTCGCCTCGTCGGCCGCTGCGCCGCGCACTGTGTCGAGGAGGGCGCCGCTGGCCGAGCCCGCGAGTCGATCGAGGTGCACGGTGCGACCGAAGCTCGCACCGAGGAGCTGGCGCGCGCGCGCGCGGCGGTGGCGCAGATCGTCGACGAAGGGGCGATCGGCGTCGGCGAAGAGACACTCGTGCAAGAGGTCCGATGCGGCGAGCCCCGGCTCGGCGACCCAGCCCGGGAGCCGCTGCAACGCTTCGCTCAGCAGCGACGTGTTGGCGTCGCCGTTGCCAAGGAGCGCGAGCGCACGATCGAGGTTGCTTGGCGAACTCGAGGCGGCCGGCGCCGGGACGTCGACGTCGAGAAAGTCGCGGATCGGGCTCGGCGCGTCGAGCGCACCGGCCAGCTTGGTGAGGTTGCGCGCGGACGCTGCCGCGAGGAGCTGTTGGACGAGTCGCATGGTATTCGCTCTGGGCGGGCGCTAGATGCGCGCCGACACGGCTGCTTGGTATTCCTCTTTGGCTTTGTCGAGCTTCTGCGATTCGTCGCTGAGCTTCTTGACCTCGCCGCCGAGCTCGACAAGATCCTTGATCGACTCGGAGCCGCCGAAGTAGTCGAAGTAGTACTTCTGTGCCTCCTCCGACAGCTTCGGGCCGAAGCTCTTGGTGAGGTTGTCGATGACGTCGCCGGCCAGGAAGCGCGTCGCGATCTCCCGCGGCAGCTTGCGCGCGCCCTCGGTGATCGCGGCCCGCACCGTCGCCGGCTGCACCGTGGCACCGATCTGCGTCGCGATCTGCGTCAGCGCATCGTTGACGTTCGACGGCGGGTAGACGTTCCACACGTCGGCGAGCTGTGTGGCCTGCGCGTGGGTCAGCGAGTCGACACCGAGGAGCGCCGCCTTGTTGTTGTGATCGCGCGCCGCTTCGAGCGCGCCGTTGAGCAGATCGATCGGGATGGCTACGACCTCCTTGAGCACTCGCTCGACGATCGATCCGGCGAGCTCGCCCGGGATGCCGAGCTTGGCGCAGACGGCGTGCGCCGCGACCTTGATGCCAGCGTCGATGACCCGGCCGGCAACGAAGTCGATGATCTTCTGGAGCACGCCGCGCTTGGTCGTGATCTTCTCGATGACCGCCTTGATCAGCTCCTTGGCGCGCTTGTACTCGTCGTACTTGGCCTTGAGGTGCGGCGGGAGGTTGGCCTCCTCGCCGGCCGGCACCACCGACGGCTCGAAGTTCTGCGTCTGCTTGTGCTGCCGGACCTGAACGTTCTGATCGAGCTCGCGCTGCTTGCCGGCGACCGCCTCTGGGATCTTCTTGGTGAGCAGCTCGGTGAGGCCGAACTGGGCCACCATCGGATGGGCGCGCCACTTGATGAGGTTCGGGCCGTCCTTGATCTGACCGAAGCGCTCGGGCGCATCGACCGCGGTCGGGTCGACGCCGGTGATCTGCGTGACGACATCCTCGAGCTGCTGCTTGCCCTGCTGCCCGGCGGCCTCCTTGAGCTTGGCGATGGTCTTCTGGACGTCGGAGATCGCGGTCTGCGGACCGTACTCGCGCAGCAGGTTGGGGAGGATCTCCCCCTCGACGCGCTGCAGATCCTGCGCGAGCTGCGGGTCGGCGAGATCGCCGGTGAGCTTGCCGAGCAGTCGCAGGTCGAGCGTGACGAGCTCGCTCTCGACCGCCTGCGGGAGCTGCTTGGGGCCTCCTGCTGGCGCGGCGCCCGGCGCCGCCTCGGCGCGGTAGACCTTGCGGGCGAGGCCCTTCAGCTTGGCGGCGACGTTGGTGCGCTTGGCGGCCACCGGAGTCGCCTCGGTCTTGTCCTCGCTAGCCGGTCCGTCGGGCTTGGCCTCGGCCTTGTCGTCGTCGTCTGCGCCGCCACCGGCGCCGTCGGGCTTGGGCTCGGTCTTGTCGTCGCCGTCTGCGGCGCCCCCGACCTCATCAGGCTTGGCTTCGGTCTTGTCGTCCCCGGTCGCGCCGGCGGTCTCGGGCTTGGCCTCGGCCGGAGCGCTCTTGTCCTCCTCTTCGGCCGCGTCGTCGGGGGAGCGATGCACCTTGCCGCCGCCCCAGGCAGCGAGCGAGCGCTGGATCTGTCGCGCGGCGGTGCGGCGGTCGGCCGGGCTCGCACCCGCGCCACGCTCGGCGGACGGGCCGGCGCCCATCGTCTGACTCGCCGACGCGTTCGTCGCAGGAGCGCGGTGCACCTCGGTTGCAGCCGGCTTGTCGGCTCCCGCAGCATCGGACATTCGTGGGATTGTATCAGCAGCCCTGGTTGCGGGCTATCGGGAGGGCGAGCGTGAGGGGCAGGCAGGTTACGGCATGAGGACGGTGTCGATGATGTGGATGATGCCGTTGGTCGTGTTGAGGTCGGTGCGCACGACCGTCGCCTCGCCATCGAGCTTCACCTTGCCGCCTGCGACCGCGATGGACACGCTCGCGCCCTCGAGGGTCGGCGCAGACGACAGCTTCACGACCTGGCTGGCGGGCACCTTCGAGCCAGCGACGTGGTAGAGCAGGACGTTGGTCAGCGTCGCCTTGTCCACCGTCGACAGCTCGATCCCGAGCTTGTCGAACGCGCCGTTCATCGGGGCGAACACCGTGAAGCCCTGGCCAGAGTTGTCACCGGCGAGCGTCGTGGCGAGCTCCGCCGTGACGACCGCAGAGACGAGGGTGGAGAACGTCGGCGAGGCCTTGAGCGCGTCGACGATCGTGCCGGGGAACGGGATCGACGGCGGCAGCAGCACCGCGTCGATGACGTGGATGACGCCATTGTCGGCCGCGATGTCGGTGGTCGTCACCTTGGCCATGCCGTTCAAGAACACCGAGCCGCCGCTGACCAGGATCGAGACCGGCTCTCCCTGCACCGTGTTCGCCGAGGGCAGCGTGACGACGGTGGAGGCCATCGCCTTGCCGGCGTAGACGTGATAGGTGAGGATCGTCGACAGGGTCTCGTTGTCGAGGGACGCCAGGACGGACGGCGGCAGCAGCGCGAACGCCGCATCGGTCGGCGCGAACACCGTGAACGGTCCGGCGCCGCGGAGCGTCTTGTCGAGGCCCGTCTTCTCGAGTGCTCCGACCAGCGTGGTGAACGAGCCTGCCCCCTTCGCAACATCGACGATCGTGTTCGCCGACGACTTCGAGTCAGTGTCTTCGCCGCAGCCGGAGGTCGCGAGAGCACCGAGGAGAGCCACGCCGAGGAGCCGAGTGTACAGAGAACGATTCGAAGTCATATGTGCCTCCATCAAGAGCGGTTAGAAAACGTTCAGAACGTCCTCAGTGTATGGCGTGAAAAGCTTCTGTCCATAGCAAAAACGACCAAATCGTTCATGCGCGATTCTTCTGCTCTCTTTTGCTTCGGAGCCGGGAGACGCTATATTCGTTCTAATCATGCAAGCGCACGTCTCGCCGCGGCTCGCGGCCCAGGCTCTCGGGGTGAGCGAGTCGTCGCTCAAGCGGTGGACCGATCAGGGGCTGCTCCCTGCGACGACGACGGCCGGCGGCCATCGCCGCATCTCGGTGTCGGGGCTGGTCAAGTTTGCCCGCGACCATGGACACCCGATCGCACGCCCCGAGATGCTGGGGCTCGCCACCGGAGAGACCGTCGGACGCGCCTCGCCGCGCGCGCTGCTCGAGACGCTCAGCGAACGCCTACTGACGGGTGACGAGGACGCCGTGCGTCGGCTCGTCTTGAACGCCTTCGTCGACGGGATGGGCGTCGCGACCATGATCGACCGGGTCGTGGCTCCCTGCTTTGCTGCGCTCGGGATCGGCTGCGCGGACGGCCGCTTCGACATCTATGAAGAGCATCGCGCCAGCGAGCTCATGCTGCGGGTGCTCAACGATCTCGGGCGGCTCCTCCCGCTGCCTCGCCAGGGAGCCCCTCTCGCACTCGGAGCGACGCCGACCGGCGATCACTACACGCTGCCGCTCCGCTGCGTCGAGCTCGTGCTGCGAGAGGCTGGGCTCGTGGTCACCAACCTTGGCTGCGACCTCCCGGTGCAGAGCTTCGTGGCCGCCATCGAGCGCCTCTCGCCGCGCGTCGTGTTCCTCAGCGTCAGCGCGGTCGCCTCGAAGCGCCGCTTTCTCGGGGAGTACGCCGAGCTGTGGCGGGTCTGCAGCGCGCGTGGCGTGTTCGTGCTGGTCGGCGGATCTGCCCTCGATGCCTCGCTCCGCAGCGAGCTTCGCTACGGCGCCGCACCCGAGTCCCTCGAGCGGCTGGTCGATCTGGTGCGTCCGCTCGTCGCCTGACGACGGGCGGGCGCTCGCGTGCCCAGGCGATGGGCGCGCAAAGCTCGCGCGCGGGGCGGCGCGGGCGCACGGATTGCGCGCCGCGGTCACGCGCGCGCTCTCTCTCTCGACGAGGAGGGCGGCTTGGCGCCGGCGCGCAAGTTGCCTTGTCTTCCCGTGTCATGAACGCGCCTCCCGACTTCGTCAGCAGCCTGCGCGGCCTGATCGATCCGATCGCCTCTCTGGTGTCGACCCTGCGCACCGCCAGCGAGGGAGCGTCCGTCGAGCTGCAAGCGATCCACCCGGTCCACCACGACAGCGCGCTGAACCTCGTTCAGTATCTGGCGCTGCGGCGGCACGACGTCCGCGAGCTGCAGGATCGCCTCGCCGAAGTCGGGCTCTCGTCCCTCGGCAGGGCGGAGTCGTGCGTCGGTGCAACGCTCGAGAACGTCCTCGAGCTCCTGGTGCGCGCCACCGGCGAGCCGCAGCCCGCGCGGCGCCTCTCTCAGCCCACGCTCGCTCAGGGACAGCGGCTGCTCGAGCGCAACACCCAGGCGCTGCTCGGGCCGCCCCATGGCACGCGCCGGGTGCGCATCCTCGTCACGCTGCCGTCCGAGGCTGCGGACGATCCGGGGCTCGTGCGCACGCTGCTCCAGCGCGGCATGGACGTCGCCCGGATCAACTGCGCGCACGACGACGCCGAGGCCTGGCTGCGGATGATCACCCACGTCCGCCGGGAGTCGCTCGAGCTCGGTGTGCCGTGCCACGTCCTCATGGATCTGGCGGGTCCGAAGCTGCGCACCGGCTCGCTCGTCGCCGGCCCCGAGGTCTGCAAGATCAAGCCGACGCGCGACGCGCTCGGGCGCGTCACCGATCCAGCGCTCGTCTGGCTGGGGCTCCGCGGCGCGCTGCGCCCTACGAGCGCCGAGGCGGTCCTGTACGTCGACGCGCCCTGGCTGGCGCGCCTCGAGGCGGGCGGCCGGATCCACCTGACCGATGCGCGCGGCTCGAAGCGCACCTGGCGCGTGCGCGAGGTCGGCAAGGACGGCGCGCTCGTCGAGGTGAGCGACACGACCTACGTGCAGAGCGGTACGCGCCTCGCGGCCCGGCATGAAGAGACCACGATCGAGGATCTCCCCGCCGTCGAGGCGCCGCTGCTGCTGCGCCCCGGCGATCGCCTCGTCGTGACGCGCGGCGATCGTCTGGGATCCGCGGGGCCGACTCCCGAGATCCCCTGCACGCTGCCCGAGGTCTTCGCCGACGTGAAGGTCGGACAACCGATCTGGTTCGACGACGGCACGATCGGCGGCCGGATCGTCGAGGTGGCGCGCGAGCAGTTCACCGTCGAGATCACCGACGCCAAGCCGACCGGCTCCGCCCTGCGCTCGGACAAGGGCATCAACCTCCCCGAGACGGTGCTGCGCCTGCCGGCGCTCAACGCCAAGGACGAGGAGGATCTACGCTTCGTGGCAGCGCACGCCGACCTCGTCGGGTACTCCTTCGTCCGGCGCCCGAGCGACGTCGTCAGCCTGCACGAGCACCTGACGGCGCTCGGTCGTCCCGACCTCGGCGTGCTCCTCAAGATCGAGACGCGCGACGCCTTCGAGAACCTGCCGCAGCTGCTGTTGGCGGCGATGCGCCGCCCCAAGGTGGGCGTGATGATCGCGCGCGGCGATCTGGCGGTCGAGTGTGGGTGGGAGCGCCTCGCCGAGATCCAGGAGGAGATCCTCTGGATCTGCGAGGCGGCGCATCTGCCCGTCGTGTGGGCGACGCAGGTGCTCGAGCAGCTGGCCAAGCTCGGTCGCCCGTCGCGCGCCGAGATCACCGACGCGGCGATGTCCGAGCGCGCCGAGTGCGTGATGCTCAACAAGGGGCCGCATCTGCCCGAGGCCGTCGCGGTGCTCGACGACATCCTGCGCCGCATGGAGCGGCATCAGCTGAAGAAGCGCGCCATGCTCCGGCCGCTCGCGCTGGCCGAGCGCTTCTCGCGCGGCTGACGCTACTCCTGATAGCCGAAGACGTCGGGCTGCTGCGCGATCGTCGGGAGCGCCGCGGCGGCGGTCGTCGAGCACTGCAGCTCGCTCTCGAGCACCGCGGAGCTGGCGTAGTTGATCAGGCGCCAGCCGCGCTCAGGGGGGAGCTGCTCGGGCAGGCACCCATCGGTGGCGAGCAGCGCGACGAGCGGGTTGACCTCGACGCCGTACTTCTGCGCCAGCGCCAAGATCCCGCCCTGGTCGACGGCGAGCGCGCAGATGTCGGAGAACGCGAGGTGCCCCGCGTTGGCGAGGCCGACGAGGCGGCGCGGCGCGGGCGTGTCGGCAAAGCCCTTCTGCTGCGTCGGGAAGTTCACGATCGTGTCGTTCTGCGCGCCGAAGATCAGCGTCGACTTCAGCGACGCGCCCGGCTTGGCTCCGCCAGCGGCCATCGGCATCACGACGCGAACTCCCGGCTCTGCACCGAGCGCTGAGACCGCGCCGCCGCCCGCCGAGTGACCGCTCGCCGCTCGTCGTGTGGAGTCGACGTGGCCGGCGAGAAACGCGAGCTCGCCGCTCGGAGCGACGAGCGCTTCGAGGAGGCGCTTGGCGTCGCCGGCTTGATCGGCCTTGTCGAACTGCATGGTCAGGACGTCGGCCAGCTTGAGGCCGGGATGATCTTGCGCGACGACGACGAAGCCGCGCCGCGCCCAGTGCGTCATCTGATGGAGGCTCTGCGTGCGGAAGGAGGCGGTGCCGTGCACGAACACGATCACCGGGTAGGGGCCATGCGCCTCGTCGAGCGGCAGGTCGCGATAGCAGTCGCAGGCCTGCAGCTCGTTGGCCGCGTCGGGGATCTTCGACTGATCGGCCGGCGGGAGCGCCAACCGCAGATCGTAGCTCGCCTTGGGCTTGCCGCGCTGGCTGCCGCGCACCGCGGGGTACCAGATCTCCGTGGTGAGCCCGTTGACGGTCGCGGTGCGCACGCCGGCGGGGAAGGGGCCGGGCGCGCTCGGATCGGCGGGCGCGGCGAGGAGCTTGGTGCTCTCGCAGCCCGTCGCCTCGGCGACGACGCCGGCGAATTCGTCGGGCTCGGAGTGGCAGCCAACCAGCGATACGCAGAGGAGCCACGGCAGAGAGCGCATGGCATCCGTGTAACGGGCTTTGCCTCGTCACGCAAGGTGGCGCGCTCGCTCTCGAGGCGTGCAACCGTCGCCGTCTCGTGGTGTCTTCTGAGGGTGAACCACCGCGCCCTCCTCGTCGTTACGTTGTGCCTCGTCGGCTGCTCCCGCGTCACCGTGAGCGAGGAGGGGAGGCGCACGCTCGGCAGCCTCGAGCTCGACGGCAAGCTGCGCGTCTCGGTGAGCGCCGTGCACGAGCTGACGAAGGAGAGCGCGGGCCTGGCAGAGAAGGGGCGCTGGTTCGACTATCAGCAAGCGAGCCAGAGTCGGCGCGTCAGCGTGCTCCTGCGGGCGTCGCTACTACGCGGCGGGACGCTCGATCGCACCCTCCGCACCGAGGCCTGCGGGACGGAGGCGGAGTGCAAGGCGAAGCTCGACGGTGTCGAGGTGCGTCTCTGCGAGAGTCACGGCGATGCGATCGTGATCTTCGACGGCTCGCGCTGGGCGCTGTCCAGCTTCGCGGGACAGATCTACGACCAGAAGATCCCCGATGATGGAGCGCGCTGCGAGGACACCGCGCAGCGGCTGCCGTCGCTCGTCGAGCGCGTCATCGCCTCTCCGAGCACGAGCGGCTGCCGCGCGCTCCTCGAGGCCAAGCAGGCACGGCCCGCGACGCGGTGCATGTTCAACCTCGGCCTCTCCTCGAGCCTGGCGGCGCCGAGCTACGCGACCCTCATCGAGGCGGCGATCGCGGGCGAGCCGGGCAGCGCGCAGGATGCTGCGCAGGCCACCGACCTGACGGTGCAGTGGGTGGCCGCGGTCGCGCGCGGCCAGGCGCAGGGCCCCGAGCTCGACTTCGAGGCGGCGCTCTACGACGAGCTCCTCGATCCCAGCGATCGCACCATGCACGCCGCCGTGCGGCTGGCGCTAGCCTACGCGCCGTCGCGGGCTCGGCGCGTGCGCTACCTCGAACAGGCGCTGGCGCGATGCGAGGCCAAGACGCTGACGCGATCGGCGCAGATCTTCGCCGGCTTCGCCGCCGGCCTGCTCGCCGACAAGCCGCTCGGCGAGCGCGTCGCGCGCGTCTGCGACGTCGCGATCCCAGCGCCCGAGCCCTGGCACCCCTCGCACCTCAAGACGCCCTGAGGACTGAACGAGACGGACGACCGAAGGAGACGACGTGCTCGACGACGAGCCGGAGCCCCTACCGGAGATTCCACCCGCGACCGTAGCACTTGTCGCACACCGAAGTCGGGCCGCCGCTGCCTCCACAGGCTGGACAGGCCGAGAGCCCGCCCTCGCGGATCACCTTGGTCGTCGGACGGACATAGACCGTCGGTCGGACTCCCGGTCCACCCCCCATGAGCACGGCCTCCTGCGTGGTCCGCGTCTCGACGGAGGCCCACGTCAGACCCGAGCCGTTGCACTTCCTGCACAGGGTGCGGGTGCCGCCCTGGCCGTCGCAGCGCAGGCAGCGGGTCGTGTCGCTGCGCTTCAACCGCCGCAGGTCGGCGATCGGATGCAGCACGTTGTCGCTGAGGCGCGCGTCGGAGCCCTCGACGTCGAGCACCTGGTGGGGATGGCCGTTGAAGACCACCCAGTCGCCCGCCGCGAGCGCTGGCTCCGCCGCAGTCGCGGGGCCGGGCTTTCCTCCGGTGGTGCCCGATGGGCTCGCTGGGTTCGCCCTTTCTCTCGGAGGCCCCATCTGCCGCGCCCGCTCGGCGTTCTTGGCGTGCCATGCATCGAGCTCCGCCTTCCGCCGGGCGGCGGCGGCGGCTTGTCGGGCTCGCCACTGCTCCGCCGTCAGATCCCGGTGGAAGAGGCATCGGTCCATCACCTCACCCGCGATGACCGGATTGCGCACCGCGCTCGCTCCGCGCTCCTTGGGCGGGCCGCCGCGCGTGACCACGAGGTGCATGGGGCGTCCGGCCCGGACCAGGGTGAGGTCGACCTTGGTGCCGGCCTTGCCCGCGAGTCGGGCCAGCAGCGGCGGTCCAGGCACCTGCGCCGAGACGTCGGTGCCGTCGACGCCGATGAGGATATCGCCGACGGCAACGCCCGCCGTCGCCGCCGCGCTGTCGGCGCGCACCTCGAGCACCTTGGGCGCGCAGCTGTCGAGGTCGAGGGTGAAGCGCGTTCCGAGGTCGCTGTCGCACGCGGCGGAACCGACTGCCGCCTGCTCCTTCAGCCGCTCGAGCTGCTCGGCCGTCAGCGGCGTCACCTGGGAGCGCTCGATCGGTCGGAACCGGACGACCGTCCGCTTGGTGCCGCGGCGGATCCAGAGCCCAACCTCGTAGCCCGCCGTGCCTTGGATCCGGTCTTCGACCTCGGCGAGCGTCAGACCGTCGAGCGGCCCGCGCACCGATCGATCCATGTCGTTCTCGAGGAGCACGTCGCCTTCCCGCAGCCCTTTTCGCTTCGCGTCCGTCCCGGCATACACCCACGCGACCTGCGGCAGGCAGGTTTCGGGATCTCGGACCAGCTCGAACCCGCCGAACCACTGCGCCCGAGCGGCCGGGGCGTAGGCGAGGAGCGACAGCAGGACGGCCAGGATTCGCATGGGAGTGCGCAGCTCCTTTGACGACGGTGAGACCATGGGGCAGACGCTAGCACGGTTACCCGCTCTGCAGCCGGAAGCCGAACCGCCCGGTCTTGCCGTTGTGGAAGAGATAGATCGCGCCGCAGTCGCCCCACATGAGGTCGAGCTTGTCGTCGCTGCCGAGCTGCAGCAGGAAGTGCGCGCGCCGATCGGAGACGGTCGGCGTGTCCTGCACGGGACGGGCGTAGCCGCCGCAGAACGACCACGCATCGCGGGATCTGGTTCGCTTGGCCGCCGCGCGATCGAAGACCTCCTCGGCCGCGTCGCGATCGATCGCTTCGCACCGCGCGACGACGGCTCGCGCGGCCCGGGTGGTGACCAGCGGGCCCTCGTACTTGAGCTGCGACCACGTGGGCAGCGCGTCCTCGGCGGCGAACGTGATCGTCGAGAAGCGCCCCGGCGCCAGCGGCGGGTCGAGCGCGATGGCGCGGCGCCGCTCGAGCTTCGCGTAGGTCTTGACGAGCCAGCCTGCGTCGCGCGTGGAGTACGCATGGGACTCGAAGTCGTAGAAGAGCTGGAGCACCGCGATGCCCTTGGGCAGCACCCGCGGATCGGCGATCTGCAGCACGCACTGGAGCGGCCGCCCCGTCTTGGCGACGACGGGCCAGCGCTCGCCAGGCAGCGCGTAGGGCGGGCCGAAGAGGTGCGAGCCGAACCGCGCGTCCGGGGGAATCGTGCGGGCGCGCCTGGGCTGCATCACCCAGCGCGCGCGCACCAGCGGCTCGAGCGCTGCCTTGAGAGCGGCTGCATCGGCGGCCGACGCAGCGCGCGGCCCCTGATCGGCGTCCTCGACGATCCGAAGCAGCGCGGCGAGCTCGGCCTCCGACCCATGCGGGATGAGCGCCGCGACCGCGTTGCTCAGGGTGCTCTCGCCGTCGCGTGCGACGAGCCCGTCGACGATGACGTCGAGCCCATCGCGGGTGATCGTCGTGTACGTCAGCTGGGCGCGGAGGCGCGGCGCTTCCTCCTCGGTGATCAGGCGCGGGCGGCCCGATTCTTCGTCGAGGACCTGCCAGTAGCTGAAGTAGTCGCGAAAGCGCAGCGCGATCTCGTACGCGAGCTGCTGCGACGACGCGAGGGTGCTCTTGTGACGTCGATACGGCAGCTCGAACCCGTTGGCATGCTGCCGAAACGAAAAGCCGAGCGCGCGCAGCTGAGCGCCGATGGCGTCGAGGCGACGAAAGTGCTCGGTCGTGTCGCAGTCAAACGAGAGCTGCAGATGGAGCAGCCCCATGCTCACGGAGAAGTCGCACCGCGCCCCGAGCTTGGCGAGCAGCGCCAGCACCGCCCGTCGGTGTTCGATGAGCCTACCGAAGTTGGTCATGCCTGGGGCGCCGAGCATAGCCGACCGGGGCACGAAAGGCGCTTGACACCGGCGCGCGGTCAGACTATCAGGTTCTCCGTTTCGGACTGAAAACTTGCGGGAGTAACTCAGCGGTAGAGTGCCACCTTGCCAACGGCACTCAGCCCCTCTCGCCGTTCTCAGTTTTGGTGTTGTAAGGGGCACTTAGCGCGCCCAGGCGTCTCACGGCGTGCCCACCCGACACCGAAAAGTGCGGACAAAAGTGCGGACAGACTTCGTCCAAGCGCCCCTAGGGGTCACCCTAGCTTGTCGGCGCGAAGCATCTGAATGATCTTGTGCGCATGTCGCAACGCACCGGCCTGCGAGCCGCGGTCTCGTTCTTTCTGTTTCTCATATCGACGGTCGCATTTGTCGCCTGCGGAGGAACGACTCCTTCAGGAGCTCCGCTTGGTGGCTATTGCCAGTCGGTGTCGGATTGCGCTGAGAGCGAGCACAATGTCTGGTGCTGTCCCGGGGAGAACGTCTGTCGCTCAACGAGCTGCGGCACATCGGTTAGTCCGAACAACGACGAGGCGCTGATGTGTCAGGTCGCGGAGCACGGCTCGTGCTCTATGTCTGGCGCCGTCTATTGCGGTCACGACAGATGCTGTCCCGCAATCTACCCGCACTACTGTTTTGCGACAGATCGATGCTTTGCGACGGAGAGCGACGCGCGCATTGCCTGCGGCGCCAACTGTGCGTCGTGCGTCCCTGCGAGCAATAGCTCCAACCCGAATCCTGGCGGCAGTGGATCCGGGACGTGCTTCGCCACGACAAACTCAGGGTCTTGTGAGAACGCAGGGGATGTGGTCTGCCAGGGCGCATGCTGCACCGCCG
>CAZPEY010000058.1:19405-19794 GCA_964585665.1 uncultured Polyangiaceae bacterium
CCTACACAGGAGGCCGCGTACTCAGCCTGCGGGGCCGGTTGCAATGTGTGTAAGCAAGGCGCAACTGGTGGCGGCACCACGGGTGGTGGTGGTGGAACGACGGGTGGTGGCGGTGGAACGTGGTCATGTACCGACTACAACGGTTGTATCGAGATCGTAAAGGCCGCAGCTAGTCCAACGCTATGCGATGGTTCTTTGTACGTGACGGTCAGAAATAATTGCTCGCACAGTATCTCCGTCGAGATCTGCATCGGAAGGATCTCAGGTTCATGTGACTGCGGGTTGGCCGAGGTTGGTGCCGGTAACACGAGCGACTATTGGAGCTGTGACACAAACAATCACTATTCAATATCGGCCCGCTCAACTGACGATTGGGCACACTCATGCTT
>CAZPEY010000059.1:0-19545 GCA_964585665.1 uncultured Polyangiaceae bacterium
GACGGGGGGAGCACCTCGGGGCTGACCGTGATGTCGCCCAGCTCGAGCTCGAGGTCGTCGAGCTGGAGGACGCTGTCCTCCGTGTGCGCGAGCAGGTTCATGGCTTTGACGGTGAAGTCGAGGCGCTTGAGCTCGTCCACGGTGCCGCCGCGCGCGCCGAACTCGACCTTGCCGATCGTGGGGGAGGCCGTCGTCATGACCGTGACGGGCTGGCTCAGCGAGACGCCCGTTTCGGTCGGAATCTCCGCGCAACCAAGCGTCGTCAGCGACGAAAAAACCAGAGCAGACGAGAGCAGTGAGGCGACCTTCATGGGCGGAAAGATGGCGATCCTGACACCCCGTGTCAACACATAATCTTACATGTCGGTCCCGTGGATTGGTCGGACCAATGTCGACTTCTAGAATGAGATTTTGGTAAGAACGAAGACGTCCGCCGCGATGCGGCGCACGCAGCGGCTGCCGGTCCTGCCTGCTACGCGACGCCGAGAGACTTGCCGATGATCCGGAGCTGGCCGCGCGCCGCCTCGAGCTGCTCGGTCGCCGAGCGCAGCGCATCGGCGATGAGCTGGACGGAGCTCGGCGGGTGGGTCAGCATCGTCGACTCATCGGTCGCGGCGCGCAGGCTCGACCGGAGGTCGACCAGCGCATCGTTGAGGGCGATCGCCGCGTCGGCGGCGGCCGGATCCGGCGCGCCCCCGCGGGACTGGGAGGAGAGCTGTCGTAGCGCCTGATCGCGGTCGAGCTCGGTGCGCACGAGCTGGTTGCGGAGCTGCTGGAGCTGCGCGTCGAGCTCAGCCGTGGCCGGCGCCGCCGACTGCGCACGACGCAGCTCGCGGTTCAGGCGATCGACCTCGTAGCGCAGGTTGTCGAGCTCCTGCGTCTGCGAGGCGCTCATCGCCGCGGTCTGGGCATACGCGGGCGCCGACTCGAGCTCGCTGATTCGACGACGGAGTTGATCGCGCTCGCCCTCGACCATCGCGCGCGAGTTGCGCTCCTGCGCGATCGCGTCCTCGGCGTTGCGCTTCTCGCGGCGCACCTCGGCAGTGAGCTGCTCGATGTGCACCTTGAGCTTGTCGATCTTGCCTTCGTACTCTTCCGTCTTTTTCGCGGCGAGGAGCAGCGCCTGCTCGGCCTGCTCGCGACGCGACCGCTCTTGCGCGAGGTCCTGCGGATCGCCCATCACCCGCGCCGTCGACACCGACGGACTGGGCGGGGAAGGCATCATCGGCGCCGACGCAGCGGGGACCGCCATCGTCGGCTGCGGCACCGCGGCGGGCGAGGGCAGCGGCGGCGCTGGAGGCGGCGTCCGCTCGACGTGCGACTCGGCCAGACTGGCCGCCGCCAGCGACGAGGTCGGCTGCCGCATGTCGGGCACCATCCGGATCACGAGGCTGCCGCAGGTGACGATGTCCCCCGGGCGGAAGGGCGCCTTCTGGACCTTCTCCTGCCCGACGTATACGCCGTTCGAGCTGCCCAGATCTTCGATCAGGTAACCGCCGTCCCAGAAGATGCGGGCGTGGCGACGAGAAACCATCGCGTCCTGCGTCTGAACCTGGCACTCTGCAGAGCGCCCGATGAGCAAGGGCTCATTCGAGAGCACGATACTTCGCTCCACACCGGTCGAATCTTGGTAAATCAGCTTGGGCATGACGAAGATCGAAAGCGACGCTAGCACGGCACGCAGGTCGAATCCAGCAAGGAGCGCGACCGCAAGAGAGTCGTTCGAGCTGCTCTGCAGCGACGGGTGGAGGCTGCGCGGCGAGCTGATCGAGCCGGCGTGGCCACGGGCCGTCGTGATCGCCGGACACGCCATGATGGTCGACAAGCGGACGCTGCTGCGGTCGAGCGGCGGCGGGCTCGTCTCGACCTTGGTCGACGAGGGCGTCGCGGTCATCTGCCCCGACCTGCGCGGCCATGGGACGAGCGGTCCGATGGCCAGCGAGGGCGGGCGCTGGTCGTACGACGATCTGGTCGACTACGACGTGCCAGCCCTCATCGGGCTCGCGCGGCGACGGTTCCCCACGCTGCCGCTCGTCGCGGTGGGCCACAGCCTGTTCGGCCACGTGACCGTCGCGCACCTGGCCAAGCACAACCCGCGTGCGGTCGACGGCGTCGCCCTGCTCGCGTGCAACGTCGGCTCGCGCTCGTGGCTGGGGCTGCCGCTGTCGGACGCCCTCGGCTCCTCGCTGATCGCGCTCATGGCGGCGTCGACGCTGCCGTTCGGCCGCTTCCCGACGCGCCTCTTGGGGCTCGGCAACACCGACGAGGCGCAGCCCTACATCTTCGACTTCGTCCGGTGGGTGCAGCGCAACGACTGGGTGGCGCGCGATGGCTTCAGCTACCGCGACGGGTGCGCGCGGATCCAGGTCCCCGTCGCTGCATGGGTGGGTGCGGGCGATCGCCTGTTCTCGAGGCCAGCCGCCGCCGAGGCGTTCCTCAAGTGGATTGACCCGACGAAGCGGGCGCGTGTCGTCGGCAGACACACGGGGCTGTCCTTCGATCCGGGGCACATGGAGCTGGCGACCGATCGACGCTGCGAGGCGGTGTGGCGCGAGGTCGGGCGCTTCGTGCGCACCGTCGGCGCGTCCCGCCCTGCAGGCTAGCCGGCACCCCGCTCGAGCTCCTCACCGCGCAGCAGCCGCTCGAGCTCGTCCTCGCCGATCACGCGCGTCCCCTTCTTCTCGGCGTCGCGCAGCTTGGCGGCGCCGACGTCGGCGCCTGCGACGAGGTAGTCGGTCCCTTTCTTGACGGTCTTGTCGAACACGCCGCCAGCCGCCTCGATGCGCTGCTGCACCTCGGACCGCGGTTGCGAGAGCGTGCCGGTGATGCAGAAGCGCCTGCCACCGAGGGGACCGCTGCGCTCGACGATCGGCTCGCTCGGAGAGACGCCGCGCGCCACCAGCTTGTCGAGCACCGCGCGATGGCGGTCGTCGGCGAAAAACTCGCGCACCGCGCGAGCGCGTTCGTCCCCAAAGCCATGCACACCGAGCAGCCGCGATTCGATCTCCTCTGGGCTCGTCGCGAGTAGCGCGTCGAACGATCCGAACGTGCGCGCGATCGCCTGTGCCCACACCTCGCCGATCCCCGGCATGCCGAGGCCCGTCAGCAGCCGCGACAGGGTCGCCGTCTGGCGGCTCTTCTGGATCGCACCGACGACGTTCTGCGCGCTCTTCTCGCCGACGCGCTCGAGCTCGACGAGCTGCTCGACCGTCAGATCGTAGAGGTCGGCGACGTCCGCGACCAGGCCGCGCTCGGTGAGCTGCTCGACGAGCTTGGGCCCGAGGTTCTCGATGTTCATCGCGTCGCGCTGGCAAAAGAACTCGATCGATCGCGCCCGCTGCACCGGGCAGCCGAAGACGTTCGGACACAGCAGAGCGACTTGACCTTCCTCGCGCACCAGCGCCGTACCGCAC
This sequence comes from uncultured Polyangiaceae bacterium, assembly GCA_964585665.1. Classification (GTDB taxonomy): domain Bacteria; phylum Myxococcota_A; class Polyangia; order Palsa-1104; family Palsa-1104; genus CAZPEY01. The sequence goes on from CAZPEY010000059.1 coordinate 3,414, forward strand.
GACGGGCAGTGCGTCGGCTCGACGATCGGCTGTCGATCGTGGCCGCGCTCGAGGACGGTGATGACGTAGGGGATGATCTCGCCTGCCTTCTCGATCAGCACGGTGTCGCCGACCGCGACATCGAGGCGGCGGATCTGGTTCCAGTTGAAGAACGACGCGTGCTTGACCGTCGTGCCAGCGAGCTCGACGGGCGAGAAGTGGCCGCGCGGCGTGATCGCGCCCGTTCGCCCGACCATCACTTCGAGCTGGAGGAGCTTGGTCGGCGCTTGCTCGGCGGCAAACTTGTACGCGATGGCCCAGCGAGGCGCCCGCGCCGTCGCGCCGAGTTGCCGTCGCTGTTGAACGTCATCGACCTTGATGACGAGGCCATCGACCGGGTAGGCGAGCTGCAGCCGTCGCGTCGCCCACTGGTCAACCAGCTTGACCAAAGCCTCGAGCCCGGTCACCCGCTCCGCCTCGGTCGGTACCGAGAAGCCGAGGCGCCGTAGCCAGGCGAGCAGCTCCCAGTGCGTGCGCCCCTCACGATCCCCGACGACCTCGTAGAGGAACAGGCGCATCGGTCGCGTCGCTGCCTCGCGCGGATCGAGTAGCTTGAGCGAGCCGCCCGTCGCGTTGCGCGGGTTCTTCCACGCTTCGAGCCCCGCCGCGACGCGCTCGCCGTTGGTGCGATCGAAGTCGGCGCGATCCATGTAGACCTCGCCGCGCACCTCGATCGTCACCGGCTCGGAGAGCTGCAGCGGCAGGGTGCGGATCGTACGCAGGTTGCTCGTCACGTCCTCGCCGATCGTCCCGTCACCACGCGTCGCGCCCTGGACGAACACGCCGTCCTCGTACTGCAGCGCGATCGAGATGCCGTCGATCTTCGGCTCGACGACGAAGGCGGGCGTCGCACCGTCAAGTCCCTTGACGACCCGCTCATAGAAGGCGGACAGCTCCGCCTCGTCGTAGGTGTTGTCGAGCGACAACATCGGGGTCTGCCGCACCACCTTGGGAAAGCTCGACAGCGGCGCGTGCCCGACCCGCTGCGTGGGCGACCAGGAGACGCGCCAGTCGGGGTGGCGCGCCTCGAGCTCGACGAGCTGCGCTCGACGGCGATCGTACTCGTGGTCCGAGATCGTCGGCGCGTCGTCGACGTAGTAGCGACGATCGTGCTCGAGGAGATCCCGGCACAGCGCCTCGTAGGCGGCGCGCGACTCAGCCAAGTGGGTCGTCGTCATCGCCATCGATGCGACCTTCGTGCTCGCGCTCGAGCTCGATGAGGTCGATCTCGCTCGTCCCGAGCTCGATCGCCAGATCGTCGCCCGGGCTGGTCACGCTGACGCTCACCTCGGAGTCCGTCGGAGCGGCCTCGGGCCGCGCCGGCGCCGCGTCTCGAACCACGATCGGCGTCTCGCTCTTGCGGCCGATCACGCAACCGGCGACGACGGTGACGGCGAACGACGACCAGCCGAAGTACGCGTCGATCGCGCTCTTGAGCTCCCAGAACACGTCCTGCATCACCTTGCCCTTGCCGACGAGCGCCTTCCAGTCGGACAGCGGGCCGTACTCGATCACCGGCGCGTAGAAGAACTCGCGCCCGGACTTGAACAGCAAGGTGAACGTGTCTTGTTCGGTGCGGATGTCGACGAGCCCCGCTGCCGCCGCCCACTGTTCGAGCTTGTCGATCGTCGGGTAGCGCTCGAGGTATTGATCGAGCTTGTCGATGGCTTCGCCCTGATCGAGCTTGACCAGCACCTCACGGTAGAGGTCGTGGAACTCGGAGAACGTGCCCTCGAGAGGCGTCGTCACGACGACCGTGCCGCCTGGCTTGCACACGCGGATGAAGTCGTGCAGCGCGGCCCGCGGCTGCTCGAACTCGTGCAGCAGCGCGTTGGACACGACGAGATCGTAGACGTCGTCAGCGAACGACAGGCGTGGTAGCTGCGCCTCGGTGCGAAAGAAGATGCGCTTGCCGGACAGCGTGCCCGCCTTGGTGCGCGCCTCGTCGAGGAGCGGCGCCGACGCGTCGATCGCGATGATGCGACTCTGCTCGTCCATGCGCCGCAAGATCTCGAGCGACGGGTAGCCCGAGCCGCAGCCGACGTCGAGGACCATCGCCTTGGGTGGCAGCGTGAGCTGGTGCAGGAACAGCCGGCCGAACCGCTCGGACCACAGCGGCAGGTACTCCTTGTCGTGGAGCTTGGCGAGCTTCTCGTGCGAGCGGCGCTGGACGGTCACGCCTTCTTCTCCGCGACGACGGTGGGAGGCTTCCAGCCGCGCACCGGGCCAGGGCGACGGTGCTCGCCTTCGTAGCGATCACCGACGTACTTGCACTGCATGAGGTAGAGCGCAGACGACATGCGGTTGAGCGCGAGCTTCAGATCGGCGCGCTCGGTGTCATCGGGAAACGCGCTGTACGCCGCCAGCTCGCACTCGCGGGCGTAGGCGCGCGCCGTCGCCAGCTTCGCCACGACCGGACCCTGCCGGACCGAGGGAAACATGAAGGGGACGCCGTAGAGCTCCCAGGTGCGGTGTGACGACGTGCGGATCTCCGCCGGAGACATGCCGACCAGCGACCAGGCGGACAGCGGCTTGCCCGTCACCTCGGAGCCGACCAGAGCACGCGACAGCTCGAGCGCGTCGCCGAGCTCGCCGACGAGGCCGCGCGCCCCATCGGCGTCGGCCGCGCACTGCGCATCGAGCAGCAGACCCTGCAGCGTGTCGAGCTTGCCGCGCAGCACCAGGCGCGGATGGCGCTTGCTGACCAGCGACTGATCGTCGACGAGGTGGGTGAGGTGCTCGGGCTTCTCGGCCAAGCGCTCGCCCGTGGCGAGGACGCGGTACTTACCGCCCTGCTCCGTCGAGGCCGCACCGCGCGGCCCGAGCGCCTCGCCGGCACCACGAAGCTGGCGCGTCACGCTCTTGGGCGCGCGCGCCACGTCACACACCGCCGCCGCGAACGCGCGCGCCGCCGCCTGACAAGCGTCGAGCGAGCCGCTCAGATAGGCGCCGGCGAAGTTCGTCTCCGTGGGCGGGCCGAAGAACTTCTGCAGGGTCACGCCGCCGACCTTGAGCGCCGCGTCGAGTCCGAGCAGGGCCTCGAGCGGCGGCGCGATAAGGTAGGCGAGCGGCTGTCCCTCGGCGATGCCGGCGAGCTTCGACAGGTAGCTGCCCGTCGCCGACACGACGTGCGGGAAGAGCGCGATGCGCTTCTGTTCGTCCGCCGCGTAGAACCACGCCGACTCGGCGAGCGCGCGCTGACACGCGGCGAGCGCGGCCTGCACCTCATCGACGTCGGCCCCGCCATAGACCCCGAGCACCTCGCCGGACAGCGGCCCCGAGGCGTGCGCTGCGCCCGCGTAGAAGCTCCTGGCGTACGCGACCTCGACGCGCGCTGCCTTGGTCCCCTCGTCGAGCGCCACGTACAGCGCGTCGTCGCTGGTGCAGGTGATGAAGCCGGCAGCGCGATGGTGGCGCTGCAGCCCGAGCGACTCGGCAAGGCGCGGCTCGAGGTCGGCGATCACGCGGACCGCGAGCACCTCGGGCACGATCGGCTCGAGGTCCACGAGGCGCAGCGCTCCCGGGCTGCTCACCCCATCACCACGCCGGACCGTCGCTGCTCGAGGATGCGCTGGAGCTGCTCGGCGACCACCTCGGCGGCCTGGGGCGGCGCGAGGCCTCGCGGGTTGATGTTTGACGTGACCTCGCGGTTGGCGTCGGTGGCGCCCTCGCCGGGCCGATAGATGTAGTAGGCGGAGAGCGAGTCGGCGAAGCCGAGGCCTGGCCGCTCGCCGCACGCAAAGACGCACGCCTCGGCCTGCAGCAGGCGGGCGATCTCGTCCATCACCTTGACGCGCGAGTAGCGCACGAACACGGAGGTGCCGACGCGCAGGCCGCGCTTGGCGATCGCCGCGACGAGCGCACCATGGAACGACTCGAGGTGTGCGTTGATCGCCGCGGCCGAGAGCCCGTCGCCATAGCAGAGCTGGATCTGTGGCGCCCGCGCGCAGCGCGACGTGAGCAGCTCGCGCGAGGCTGGCGCCAGCGCGCGCCCCGCGTCGGGACGCTCGAGGAAGTGCCGCTTGCTCGTCGCCTGCGACGCGAGCTCGACCAGCCCGAGCCGCTCGACGAGCGCCTTGTCGACGTCGGACATGACCGCGTCGCGGGCTGCGGCGTGATCGGCGCGGAAGCGCAAGAGCGTCGCGGTGCGGTAGCGCGTCCCCGAGCGACCGACCGCGACCCGCGCCGGCGTCGCCGCGACCAGCGCACGCTGCGTGTCCGCGTCGTAGGCCTGGCCGCCGCTCGCCTCGGGCGGCAGCAGCACCGCGCCCGCTCCATCGAGCAGCGTCGGTCGGTTGCCGGCGTTCGACGCAGCGAGCCCGGCCAGCGCGGAGCGCACTAGCTCTTCGACTCGGTTGCGATCGATGTTGGGCCCCATCTCGACTCTCGGCCGGGCGTTTTACCACGGACGAGGCGGCGCCGTCATTCCTCGATGCGCGCCAGGATGCAGGTGATGTTGTCGACGCCGCCGTTGGCGTTGGCGCGCTGGATGAGGCGCTCGACCGCGCGATCGAGGTCCGGCTCGTCGCCGATGATCGCCTGCAGGCCGCCATCGTCGATCATGCCCGATAGCCCGTCCGAGCAGAGCAAGTAGACGTCACCGACCTGATGCGAGTCGGCCATCAGATCCACCTGCACGCTCTCCTTCATGCCAAGCGCACGAACGATGACGTTCTTGTGCGCGAACTTGCCCGCCTCCTCGGCGGTCACCTTCTTCATCCGGATGTAGTCGTTGAGGAGCGAATGATCCTCGGTGAGCTGCGTCAGCTTGCCGTCGCGGTAGCGGTAGACGCGGCTGTCGCCGACGTGACCGATCAGCACCTTGTCGTCGAGAAACAGCGCCGCGACGATGGTCGTGCCCATGCCGTGACAGTTGTCGTCGATCTGCGACCGATCGTAGATGCGCAGGTTCGCGAGCTTGATGCCGTTGACCAGCCGGTTGGCCTCGTGCTTGTCGCCCGCGTCCATCTTGTACGGCCAGGTCGTCTCCGGCTCGTTCGAGGTGTTGCGGAAGAACTCCGAGACCGTGTCGACTGCGAGCCGCGACGCCACTTCGCCCGACGCGTGTCCCCCCATCCCATCGGCGACGATCGCGAGCCGCTCTGACTCTGGCATGTACAGGCTGTCCTCGTTGGCAGCGCGCTTCATGCCGATGTTGGTCTCACCAGAAAAGCGGACCCGGTGCCGGGTCATGGGGAAGGTTGAGCTCATGGGGCCGCCACATTTTACATCAACTGGTGCGGGCCCGGAAGGGCGTGGGGCGCGATCAGGTCGCGGGGTAGTCGGGCAGCGGCGTCTCGCCGTGGGCATCACCGGTCAGGCGGATGAAGCGCAGCTTGGGACCTGTCTGGACGATGAGCTCGCGATCGCCGGTGTAGTTGTCGCCGTCGATGATGAACTCGACCCGCCCCTGGGTGGCGACGAGCCGGACATGCTGCGCGATCTGATCGATCACCTTGTCGCGGCGGAGCGGTCGGGCCTGAAAGATGCGCGGCAGCTCGCTGACGAAGCCCATCGTCGAGGTGTGGATGCCAAGCAGCGCGAACCAGCCCGGCTTCTCATCGCAGCGATAGTAGGGCGAGAAGCCGAGCCCGATCTCCTTGACCACCGCCGCGGTCACGGTCGAGAAGTCGCGCCGTGCCCAGGTCTGTCCGTCGACGGTGACCTCGGCCTCGAAGCGCCGATAGATGCGCTTCGAGAGGGGTCCACCGACGGCCGCCGAGGCCGCGGCCCGGCTGATCAGCTTGGCCGCCGTCGTTGGCGAGGGGTTCCCGGTCTCGTAGTACTCGTGCAGGAAGTTGCGGATGATCCCGGTGCCAAAGATGAAGCCATACATGTCTCCGACCTGCAGGACGTGCTTCTCGAACACGTCGAGCTGGTTACCGAGGCCCCGACGGTGCTTGTCGACCAGCTCGAAGAGCAGCCGCTGCGGCTCGCCGAAGATGCGGAACGAGCGAGCGATCGTGTTCATCGTCCCGCCACGCAGGATGGCGATAAGCGGCAGGGGCTGATCCCCGTAGGTGCGGATCATCGCCGTGAGGGTGTGGTGCATGGTCCCATCCCCGCCAGAGATGCCGAGGATCTCGATACGCTCCTTCTTGAACTCCTCACACACTCTATAGAGGTCGTCGATCGAGCGGGTGGCCTCCGCCGTGCCGTGGCTGCCGATCATGTAGCCGAGCTTGCGCACCCGGGAAGGGTCCCGTCGGTTGGCGCGCGAGCGCGGGTTCGAGATGAGGCCGATGCCGGGCATGGACCCGCCGATACTACACGAAACTCTCCGTTCCGCTCTCCCGGTGTCCGGATGTCCGGGGTCTCGGCCACCCCGCTTGCCATCCTGCGGCATGGATCATGGCGACTGCCGTCCCCGGATCCTGTGGAGGGAGATCGCTAACTACAGATAAACACGTGATTTGTGATCAGAATCAGGCTTGGCACCGGATCTGCTTCATGTGGGATGCAGGAGGATACGATGCGCAAGTCCATTAGGTTCACCGCGATTGCTACTCTTGCTGCTCTTACCTTGGCAACGGGGTGCGCCAAGGACAAGGAGCCGAACAACAACAACCAGGGCTCCCCTGACATGCTCGAGCCGGAGACCGATCCGGTCGATATGAAGAAGCCGCCCAAGACGGACGGCGCCGACCCGCAGCCCGATCCGCAGCCGGAGCCGGAGCCGGTCAAGGCGCAGTACGCTGGCGTCTTCAAGAAGGTTGCGGTCGTTGACCTGTCGGGCAAGGGTGTCCTCCCGGGCATCTCTGGCGACGTCATCTCGGCCCTCGCCAACGTCGACAACGCGCCTGGCACCGCGATCTACGACCTCGTCGCCAACGCTGGCATCCCGACCGTGTCGCAGGCGCTGCTCGACCTCGACCCGACCCTGCAGCTCCTCATCAAGGAGTTCGCCAACCAGATGCTGACCAAGCTGGTCTATGACAAGGTGCCGGCCGTCAAGCAGGTCGTCGACGTCATCGGCGGCATCGGCGAGCTCTTCCAGAAGATCGAGTTCCACAGCCAGATCGCCATCCGCAACTACGACCCGATGACGGGCTCGGCCGAGTCGCAAGAGCAGTTCTACGGCGTTGCCTTCGACTACAAGGGCAACAAGCAGCTCTTCAAGTTCCCGGCGGGCGTCATGGCCGATGCCAAGATCTCCGGCGGCAAGAAGCTGTCGAACATCGTCCCGGTCAACGCGCCCGAGGCGAACTACAAGGACGCGCTCATGGACGGTGGCAACCTCAAGACCTTCCCGATCGGCGACATCTTCGTCGAGGCGCTCGAGAAGATGGTGGTCCAGCCGCTGACCGTGACGTCGACCAACCCGACCGGCTACACCTCGTTCGCCGCCCTGCTCAACAGCGTCATCCCCTGCGGCGACGTGTCGAGCGACCCGACCCTGCAGAACCTCTGCAGCTCGCTGGTGAGCGCGCTGACCGAGACGGCCCTGTCGCCCATCAAGAACTTCAAGTTCGAGAACGTGACGGTGGATCGCGCCAAGGTCGTGGGCTTCGAGGTCTCGACCGCGCAGCCGACCATCGACAACCTGACCTCGCGGATGACCGGCACCCAGCCGATCACCTTCCAGCAGGTCTTCTCGCCGGACGTCAAGATCAAGGTCGACGCCCCGTTCGAGGCGCTCCGCCTCGATGCCCCCGAGCTCCCGGTGGTCTGGTAACCAGACACCCTAGCTAACCAGCAGCACCCGAAGGGCCCGGTTCGCCGGGCCCTTCGCTTTTTTGGGGCACAGCCGTCCCAGCTCCACGCCCTCCGAGATCAAGTGGAGTCTCAAATACCCACTCAAGAGCCGCGACGCGCCGCATCCCCAGCATCGCTGGGGTCTTCCGATTCCACACAGAGACAAAATCACACAATATCAGCTAGTTACAACGTGGCATACCCGCTGCAATGTAGGTAAATCAACCACGGAGGACACCCCAATGCGTAAGTCTCTCAAGATGATGGTCGCTGCGACTCTTGCCTCGATGACTCTCGCGATGGGGTGCGCCGCTCACTCGGATCCGCGCGAGCCCTCGAGCCCGTCGTCCCCGAGCCAGCCGTCCAACCCGAGCAACCCGACGACCCCGACCAACCCGGACACGCCGCCCCAGCCGGACACGCCGCCGCAGCCCGCGACGCCCGATCCGACCTACGCGGGCTCGTACCTCATCAAGACCAAGCTCGACCTCGGCGGCAAGAACGTCCTGCCGGGCCCGGGCGGCGCGATCGTCAACTTCGTCGCCGACATCGACGACAAGCCGTTCACCGCGCTCATCTACGTCCTCAAGGACGCCGGAATCCCCGAGGTCTCGCCGTTCCTCCAGGGCCTGCCGACGATCCTGCTCGACCTGGTCGGCTCGGTGGGCGACCAGCTCATCGTGACCCAGGTGTTCGACCAGAACCCCGAGGTCAAGACGGTGTTCCAGCAGATCGGCAACATCGGCGAGCTCTTCAAGTCGATGGAGATCCACAACCAGCTGTCGGTCGGCGCCAAGATGAGCGACTCGACGTACAAGGTTGCGCAGCAGATCGTCGCCGTGCAGTTCGAGTGGAACGGCACCAAGAAGGCCTACAACCTGTCGTCGCAGGCGCGCGCCAAGGCCGTCATCGCCGGCAAGACCCTGAACGTCACGAACGTCAAGACCTACGCTGACTTCGACGGTGCGTTCGACGGCGGCGCGATCAGCCTGCCCCTCGGCGAGGTGCTCATCAGCGCGATCAACGACCTGGTCCTCTCGCCCTTCGGCTACACCTCGCTCGGCGACCTGATGGCCAAGACGATCCCCTGCGACCAGCTCGCGGCCGAGGCCGGCATCGACGCCCTCAACACCGTCTGCCAGACCCTGGTGGTCGTGGTCACCGAGGCGGCGCTGGCTCCCATCAAGAACTTCTCGCTCGACGGCGTCGTCATCGGTCACGCGGAGCTGAACGGCTTTGACCGCAAGGCGGCCGAGACGCCCGACTACCAGACGGACAAGGTCGCCGGCAAGCAGCCGATTCAGCTCCTCTCGATCGACGGCACGACGGTGCAGTTCTCGGCCGCGGCCTTCACGGGTGAGCGCCTCCCGGCCGCCATCGTCCCGCCGGTGTGGCAGTAGGCTGGCAGTAAGCTGTAACGCGACTCTAGAATCCTGATTCACCAACAGTCGGGGCCACGCTGGCCCCGGCTGTTCCCTTTTGTCCCCAGCAGGGCCTCCAGGCAATAGCTGCAATGGGGACTACCGATTCCACACCTACAGGTGGGGTAAGTGATCTCTGCACGTTAGTGTCTGGCACGGGCGCTGCTCTAGGTAGGGCCAGGAGGACACAACGATGCGCACGTCTCTGCAAAGGTTCGCTCTCGCAACTCTCGCCACGGTGACCCTGGGGGCGGGCTGCTTTGCGGATCCGAACAAGACGCAGACCGGCGGCGGCGGCGGTTGGGGCTCGCCCTCGACCCCGACCTCGAGCCCGGATGGCGGCGACTCGTGGGGCACGCCCTCGACTCCGACCAACCCGGACACGCCTCCGACGGACGATCCGCCGTCGACTCCCGATCCGCTGTACGCCGGCTCCTACCTCGTCAAGACCAAGCTCGACATCACCGACAAGGGCGTACTCCCCGGTCCGACGGGCGCGATCATCGCGTTCCTCGCCGACCTCGACACCAAGCCGTTCACCGCCTTCCTCTACCTGCTCAAGGACGCCGGGATCCCGACGGTGTCTGCCGGCCTCCAGAGCGTGCCGCAGTGGATCCTCGACGCGGGCGGCGCCGTCGGTGACGCGATCATCAAGGACACCGTCTTCGAGCCGTATCCCGACGTGAAGAACGTCCTGGTCGCGATCGCCAACGTCGGCGAGATGTTCCAGACCCTCGAGCTGCACAACCAGATCTCGATCGGCGGCAAGATCTCGACGGACACGTACAAGATCACCCAGCAATTCGTCGCGGTCGGCTTCGAGTGGAACGGCCAGAAGAAGGTCTACAACATGTCGGCCGCGGCGCGCGCCAACGCGATCATCAAGGGCAAGAGCCTGAACGTCACCAACGTGAAGACCTACGCGGACTTCGACGGAATGTTCGACGGCGGCACCATCGACCTGCCGATCGGCGAGCTGATGATCAACGCGATCAACGATCTCGTCCTGTCGCCCTTCGGCTACACGTCGCTCGGCAACCTGCTGGCCGAGGCCTTCCCGTGCGAGGCGCTGGCCGCCGAGGTCGACATCGAGTCGGTCGAGACCTACTGCGAGCTGGGCATCACCGCCCTGGCCGAGGTGGCGCTCAAGCCGATCAAGGAGTTCAGCTTGAAGGGCGTCGTCGTCGGCCACGGCTCGATGAACGGCTTTGACCGCAAGGCGGCCGAGGCGCAGGACTACACGACCGACAAGTTGAAGGGCGCGCAGAGCTTCAGCCTGCTGGTCAACAGCACCAAGATCGAGGTCAAGGACGCTCCGTTCGAGGGCGAGCGCCTGTTGACCCCGATCACTCCGCCCCAGTGGTAAGCATCGCCCCGCTCCCCGACGCGCATTCCTCCTCGCTGGAATTTCCCCAAAAGTGTACGGTTGACCGACGGTGCCCCGCACCGATAATGGTGGATTGACCATGAGCAACGAGCCGCTCAACGGCCGACTGGAAGATCGGGCCCTGCCGATCGTGCTGGTCGAGCTCGCCCGTCGGAACGCGACGGGCGTGCTGCGCATCGACGCGCGCACGGGGCGACACGAGCTGTGGCTTCGCGACGGGCAGCCCGTGGGCGTGTCGCTGCCCGGCTCGGCCGAGATGATCGGCAAGGTGCTGGTCGAGATGGGGCTGATGGACGAGGCGACCCATCGCCAGACGCTGGCGACGCCGCCGCCGCGCGGGCAGCGCTACGGCGACATGCTCATCGAGAAGAAGCTCGTGTCCGTCGAGCAAATGAAGCTCGCGCTCAAGGCGCAGGTCCGGCGCAAGCTGCACCGACTGTTCTTCCTACCCGATGGCGTCTTCGCGTTCGAGGAGATGCAGCACTCGGTGGGCGTCTTCAAGGACGAGCCGCTCAAGGTGCAGCCGAGCCGCGCCATCTATCAGGGGGTTCGATCGGCCTGGAGCGCGGAGCGGCTGTCTAGTTCGCTTTTCTTGCTTAGTGGGCAGGCTTTTCTTTGTAAGCTTTCTTCTGAAGAGCTCGCGCGCTACGGGCTCGGTGCGCACGACGCGCAGATCGGCGAGCTGCTGCGCAAGGGCTTTTACACCATCGAGAGCCTGACGCAGGCGACCAAGGCGCCCCAGCAGCCGCTCCTGTCCCTGATCTACGCGCTCTACGTCACCGGCGCGCTCGAGCTGAAGCCCGCCACGAGCGTCAAGGTCGAGACGACGCCCGTGACCTTCCAGCCGACGGCCGCGCGCGAGCGCAGCGTCACCCCGCCTCCGCCGACGACGCCGTCGCCGGCCACGCCAACACCGAGCACCGGTGTCCGGCCCTACCCGCCGACGACGCCCCATGCAGCGGTGCCAGGCATGAACGCGAGCACCGCTGGGGACAGCCTGCGGCAACAGGTCGCGGACAAGGCCCGCCTCGTCGAGAAAGAGGACCTGTTCGCGGTGCTCGGTCTGACCGACAACGCGACGATCGATCAGGTCAAGAACGCCTACTTCGATCTAGCCAAGCGCTACCACCCGGACCGGATCTCCCAGCAGGGGCTCGACTCGCAGCGCGCAGAGGTGGAGCTGATCTTCCGCCGCATCAACGAGGCGTACTCGACGCTGTCCGACGAGGTCAAGCGCGCCCAGTACCTGCAGGCGCGCAAGGACGGCACGGTCAGCGCCGAGGACCAGGCCAAGGCGCTGCGCATCGTCGAGGCCGACATGGCCTTTCGACGCGGCGAGGTCTACCTCAAGAAGAACGATCTCCAGAACGCGCTGCGCGAGTTCACCGACGCGACGACGAAGAACCCGCAGGACGGTGAGTACATCGCCTTCCACACCTGGACGCGCGTCTGCATCGGCCAGCTCAAGCACGTCGATGCCAAGGCGCTCTTCAACCAGGCGGTCAAGCTCGCCCCCAAGTGCGGACGGGCCTACTACTATCTGGGGATCTGCCTCAAAGAAGAGGGCGACTTCGATCGCGCGCTCGGTGCCTTTCAGAAGGCGGTGCAGTTCGATCAGCGCCTCATCGAGGCCGAGCGCGAGGCGCGCCTCATCAACATGCGGAAGCAGGAGAAGCCCAAGGGCTTCTTCGACAAGCTCCGCGGCCGCTGAAGGCCGGGACGCTCAGGCCTTCATCGCATCGGTGAGCAGCTTGCGATCCTGGTCGCCCACGTCGAGAAACTGGATCCCCATGCCGGCGACCCCCTCGTCGGGCTCCCGCACCACGCGAACGACGCGACCGCGCAGCGTCAGCACCTTGCCCTGAAGCTGGAGGCGCAGCTCGAGCGTCTCGTCGATCTCGAACAAGATGTCCGAGCGGATGAAGGCGCCACCGAGGGAGATGTCGGTCGTGTCGAACTCGATGGTCGCCGAGATCTGCGACGTGCTGTCGCGAACCAAGAGCGGCAGCGTGACTTTGCGACGGGGATGGGCGCGATGATCGGACTTTTGGGTCACTCGACGGCTCCGATGCGCAGCGTCTCGCGGAGCTCGAGGTTGAGCTCGCCGCGACCAAGCTGCGGAATGTCGAACAGGGTCTTCTGACGGTTGCGAAGCGTTACTTGCAGATCGGGCAGCGACGCGCCGAGCGCCGCGAGGATGGCGTTGGGTACGACGTAGCTACCGAGCGTGTCGGGGAGCTGGCAGTGGATGGCGCGCGCTGAGCGCCGGCCGTTGGGGCGCAGCTCGACGTCGATGAGCTTGTCGCCGATCGGCGTCCAGCGCAGGCGCAAGCCGTGCGTCGTGCGCTCGATCTTGCCGTCTGGAAAGGCGCTCGGCGTCAACGCCTGGACCGAGAACGAGCTGACCTCGCCGCTGCCGTCGGTGCCCAGCGTGTGGGCGGTGCCGAGGACGCGCGCCGCCGGGAGCGAGCCGGTGCCCCCATACACGGTGCCGACCACGCCAGGCACGAGCTCGGGGTAGTGACGAGCGTCGAGCGGCAGGCGTACGTCGCCGGCCTTGAGCTCGAGGCGACCCGCGTCCAGGAGCTCGACCTCGGCGGTGGCCGCGCGCGAGGCGAGGGCGCGGTCGAGCGCCGCCTTGTCGTCGACGGAGACGCAGCGCTCGGTGCCGATCGTCCGCGGCCCCTGGAACCCGAGCAGCGTCGGCACCTGGCTGTCATCGAGTCCGCGGTAGCGGATGAAGTAGGCCTGCGCGTCGAGCGTCACCTCGCCGTTGGCGACCCGCTGGTACTGCACGTCGACGCGCACCAGGGCGTGGGGCGCCTGCCCCTTGCCATCGCGCTCAGTGTCGCGCACCGGCGCGCAGCCGACGAGCAGCGCGGCGGCCGAGAGGAGCGAAGGGTGCGGGAGGCGCAGGATCATGGCCTTCGGTTGGAGTCTACACGCTTGTGGAGCCCGCTGCCTCATGTAGGATGGCGTCGATGCTAAGACCGGTTGGAAAGCCTCGTGTGGCCGAGGAGATCGTCGAGCAGCTCCGCACGCTCATCCTGCGCGGCCAGTTCGCCGTCGGAGACAAGCTGCCGCCCGAGCGCAAGCTCGCCGAGGAGCTGGGCGTCAATCGCGCCTCGTTGCGCGAAGCGATCAAGGCGCTCGAGCAGATGGGGCTCGTGCGAACGCGCCAGGGCGACGGCACTCGCGTGCTCGATTTCATGCAGACCGCGGGTATCGGCCTCGTCCAGCACTTGATCACGGAGGCCGGCGCGCCGAACCTCGACACCCTCGTCGACGTGCTCGAGTTTCGCCAGTGGTTCTCGGGTGAGACGGCGCGCCTCGCGGCGACGCGCGCCACGAGCGAGGAGCTGGCGCAGCTCGCCAAGATCGCCGATCGCGCCAACGAGACCTCGCTCGAGCCGAGCGATCTGCTGAAGATCGACTTCGAGTTCCACCTGCTCCTGACACGCATCGCCAAGAACCGGGTCATGCAGCTGCTCGTCAACACGATCCGGAGCGCGGTCGAGAACTTCGCGGACTTCTTCGCGCAGTTCCATCCTCCGACGGCGACGATGCGCAAGTATCATCGCGAGCTGCTCAAGTCGCTGGTCGAGCATCGCGCCGAGGACGCGCGCACGCTGACGATCCAGTACTTCCAGCGCGCCGTCGATCAACTCCGCGCCCTCAAGACCGGCTAGACGCGCCTCTCCTCGCTGCCGCTAGCGGGGCACGACGCGGATGCTGCTCGGCTCCGTCGGACAGTGCTGCTCGCAAGCGCCGCAACCGACGCAGACGCGCGCATCCACGACGACGCGCCCTTCGACGATCGCGATCGCGCTCGGCACCGGGCACTCGGTGACGCAGCGGTCGCAGCGCTCGCCTTTCGCGAGGCGACAAGCCTCACCGTCGACGATCGCGGTGCCCATCTGCACCTCGTGGTGAAATCGCAGCGGGCGCAGCGCGCCGCTCGGGCAGGTCTGCGTGCACTGGAGGCCATTGCACAGCACGCAGGCCTGCTGCCGTGGCCGCACGATCGGCGTGCCGAACGCCTTGCCAGGCGCGTCGAGGGCGACGATCGCCTCGGCGGGGCAGATGTCGATGCACTGCCCGCAGCGGATGCATTGCTCGAGGAGCTGCGCCTCGGCGATCGCGCCCGGCGGGCGGAGCGCGGCGCGTGGCACCGTCGGGAGCTCGCGCTTCCGCCAGAAGGTCAGCAGGTCACGACGGGAGAGGGGGCGTTCGGCCATCTCAGCGCTCCCAGAGCTCGTGCGCCGTCAGGAGCAGCTTGCGCCCGAGCCAGCGCGCCGTCGGCAGCGCCCCCTCGACGAGGCCGGCCCGGGTGAGCAGCGAGCGCAGGCGCCCCGGCGGAGTGCTCATCCACAGCGCGGCGAGGGTCGGGTGCTCGAAGAGCTGCAGGGCGAGGGCGAACGCGCGCGCTCCATGGCGACGGCTCGCCTCGGCCGCCGCTGCCGCTCGATCGGCACCTTCGAGGAGGAGCGCCAGATCGACGAGCCAGAGCGGCGAGTCGGCGTAGGCGTGGGTCGCCGCGTGCAGCGCCAGGATCGCGACGTGATCCTCGACGCTCGGCACGAGGCGCGACCGCTCGCCGAGCTGCGCCGACACGGCGCGGTCGAAGATCGGTCCGGGCGCACCGTCGAGCTCGAGCTCGTGGAACAGCCCGTAGTGCAGCTCGACGTAGACGACCCCGTCGGAGAGCGCGACATCGTGAGCGTGGCGCGGCGAGAAGCGGCGCACGTCTGGCCGCGCCTCGGAGAAGCCGAGCTGCTTGAGCAAGGCCGTCGCGGGCGTAAGCTGCGACGGCTCGACGAGGAGATCGAGATCCGCCATCGGCCGCGTACCGACGTCGGGGTAGACCGTCGCCGCCAACGCCGCGCCCTTGTACGGCAGCAGGCGGAGCCCCTCGGCCTCGGCGCGATCGAGGATCTCGTCGAGGCGCGCCAGCATGCGCAGGTTGCGCGTCAGGGTCTGGTAGTACGCGGCGCGCGCATCAGCGCCGTCGTCGAGGCCGAGGTGGAAGAGCAGCGGCCGCAGCTCGCCCCGACGGTGAAGCCCGCTCGGCAAGCCGGAGAGCCAAGCGCGAAGCGACTGCACGGCTACAGCACCCAGCGGCTCGCGCGTCGCTACTTGCCGCGTCGCTTGAGCAGCGTCTGCTCGACGGCCGAGTCGAGATCCTTGAAGTCGAAGGGCTTGTCGAGGAAGGCGTCGGCGCCATACAGCGGCGAGGTCAGCGTGTTGATGCGCTCGCCGATCGCCGTCAGCATCACGATGCCGATGTCGGTCAGCTCGGGATCGTCCCGCAGCTCCTTGGCGACCTCCCAACCATTCTTGAACGGCATCATGACGTCGAGGACGACCAGGTCGGGGCGCTTCTCGCGCGCCACCTTGATGGCATGTTCCCCGTCGGAGGCCTCGAGCACGTTGTAGCCACGCTTGGCAAGACGCACCGAGACCAGCGTCAGGATCTCGGGATCATCGTCGGCAACGAGGATCGTCGCTGCAGTGTTTTTGGCCATCGACGAGACGCTATCGCGCGCTCGCTTGAATCGCAAGCGCCGCCGCATTTGCAGCATCGGCCTAG
>CAZPEY010000060.1:0-19541 GCA_964585665.1 uncultured Polyangiaceae bacterium
CGAGCCCTGCGGCCTGCGGCAGCGGGTGTCGGTCGAGACCGTGGTGCACTGATCGTTGCCCGAGCATTGCGCGCCGGTCGTGCCGCAGACGCAGCCCGTCGCCGAGCAGCGGTCCGCCTTGGTCACGTCGCAGACGGTGCCGCAGCTCGTGCAGTTGTTCAACTCGTTCGCAGCCCGCAGGTCACGGCAGCCGTAGCCGCCCGGGTTCGGGCAGCAGGCGTCGTGGCCGCCAGGGGCGCCGTTGCTGCCCGCCGGGCAGGTCGCGCCCTCGTCCGCGTTGCCGTTGCAGTTGTTGTCGACGCCCTCACAGTCGTCGGGCGCAGTCGGGTGGATCGACGACGCGGCGACCGCGCCCTTCGATCCTGCGGCCGTGCCTGTATCGAGGCAGTCGCCGCAGCCAATCAGCCCGCTCGCCAACCCAGACATGTCGCAGCCCGCCGTGCCGCAGGCCAGGTACTTGTCGCCGTCGAGATCTTGCTCGTCGGTCGGCAGCGCGCCGTCGCAGTTGTCATCCTTGCCGTTGCAGAGCTCGGCCTTCGGACAGATCGCGTCGGTGCTGCACACGATCCACGCGTTCTCCGGCGTCGGCAGCGACGCGAAGCAGTTGGTCTTGCTCATGTCGCAGCCGATGATCTGACCGACGGTACACTCACCGACGTCGGTGCCGCAGGCCTGGTTGAGGATCGCCAGGTTCTTGCCGTCCGGTGCGTCGACGCGGCCGTCGCAGTCGTCGTCCTTCGGATCGAGCGGGTTGCAGCTCTGCTTCTGCGGCTGGCCGGCGCCGAAGCACTTGTCCTTGCTGTTGCCGGTCGCGGTCAGCTCCGTCGGGCAGGCGTCCATCATGCCGCCCGGATCCTTGGTCGAGTTCGCCGAAGCCGCCGAGCAGACGCAGGCGCCCTTCTTCTTGCCGCACTCGCCGACGTCCGAGTCGGTGCAGCTCATCACCTTGTCCGCCTCGACCAGCGGCTTGCCGGTCCCGTCGGGGTTGCCCTCGTCGACCAGGCCGTCGCAGTCGTCGTCGAGCCCGTTGCACAGCTCGGTCGCGAACGGATGGCGGTTGGGGTCGCCCTCGGCGCAGTCGTCCATGCCGACGTAGCCGTCGCCATCGGTGTCGCCGGCGCAGGGCTTATCCTGGAAGCAATCCTGCAAGATCGAGTCGCCGCACTTGTCGGGTGCGCCCGGGAAGATCGTCGGGTCGTTGTCGTTGCAGTCGACGGGGATGCCCGAGATGGCGCAGCCGGCGCCGCTGTTCGGGAAGCCGTCGCCGTCGGCGTCGCAGGCCACCGACGGGCAGCCGTTGTACGCGTTGCCGTCGCAGTCGAAGTCACCCGCAGTCTGCGAGAAGGCCGCGACGCGCGGTGTGCCGATCACCGTCGTGGTCTCGTAGTAGCGCCGGCAGTAGCCGCGGCGCGCGCTCTCGATGTGTTGCTCGGCGGTGCCGCCCGCCTCGGTGCCGCCGAGGCCGATCGTGCGCGTCGGCAGGACCGCGGTCGACGCGCCCGGGAAGACCGACGAGTCGTAGTCGTTGCAGTCGAACTTGCCGGGGTTCTTGTCGTCGGCGTTCGGGCAGCCGTTGGTCGAGTCGTTGCGCTGGAAGCCGTCGCCGTCGAGATCGCAAGGCAGGCAGCCGTCGTTGGCCTTGCCGGAGCAGTTGAGGTCCTTGGTGCCGCCGCACGGCTCGGGCGCGCCGGGGTAGGTGTTCGGGTCGTTGTCGTCGCAGTCGGCGGGCGGCGAGAAGCCGTCGCAGTCGGCGTCGATCAGGCACTTGGTGTCGTTGGCCGCGACGTTCTCGATGCCCTTGCACGAGTTGTCGATGCCGTCGCCGCAGCGGACGGTCGGGCAGAGCATCGGATCGCCGACGTAGCTCTTGTTGCCCTCCGGCGTGCCCTTCAAGAAGCCGAGGCTGTAACCGCAGCAGTTCGCCGGATCGGGGTACGGATCTGCAGCGGTCGCGTTGTGGCGCGCCGGGTTGTTGTCATCGCAGTCGCTGCCCGACGGATCGCCGTCACCGTCCTTGTCCACGCACTTCTCGTCGGTGTCACCGTTGCAAGCCTCGTCGACGCCGTCGCCGCAGATCTCGGTGGCGAAGGGGTTGATCTTGGCCGCGTCGACGGTCTTGCCGGTGGTGGTCGGCTTGGGCATGTCGGCCGTGGCGTCGTAGCAGTCGAGGAGATCCATCTTCGTCGCGAACTCTGCTGCCGCGGAGGGGTTGGCGGTCAGCCACGTCGCGCCGCTCGGCCACAGGTCGCGGTCGGCGTCCTGCCCCGTGGGAACGCCATACAGGTGAGCCCGCACCTCCTCGGTGCCGGTCACCTTGACGCGGCCGGCCCAGAAGAACTGCTTGGACCCGACGGCTGGCAGCTCTCCGTCGGTCTGGCCGATGACACCGACGATGAGCAGGGTGAACGCGCCCTTTTCAGAGAGCTTGAGCGCGACCTTGAGCGCCTTCTTCGAGATGTCGCGCGCCGTCTCACCAGCGCGCGTCGTCGGGTTCCACCCCGACTTGAAGACGACCTCCCCAGTGGCGTCGTCACGCACGAAGATCTCGATCTGCTCGACCGCCTCGTCGGCGGTGGCGCGGATCAAGATCGCGTCCGGGTTCTTGCAACCCGCTCCGCCAGCAGCGACGGAGAGGGCGAGCAGCGCGGCGGCAATCCACGAGCGCGCGGAATAGTTCGAACGCGTTTGCGTTCTCGTCTTCATTGAATCCATCCTTGGTTAAGCAAGCCCCCAAACGTGGCGAGCCCCACTATCTTACCCCGTCCTTGACGCTCTCGGGAAGCGTCCCTATAGTCCGCGGCCACATTGGAGACTGTATGCAGCGGTTGAGTTCGTTCGGCGTCGTCGCTGGCGGGGCCCTCTTGTCCCTGCTGGCCGCACGGCCGGCGTTGGCGCAGATGCGTCCCGGCGGAAGCACCCCTCCGCCGGCCACGGAACAGAAGGAAGGCCCGGCCGAGTCGGCGCCGGAGAACAAGAACGAGCTGCCGGCGCTGCAGCCACTGCCGTCGTACCCGAGCCAGAAGGAGAAGTCGTTCCAGTTCTTCCAGCTCAACGGTTACATGCGGGCGCGCGGCTACCTCTTCCACGACGGCAACATGGGTCAGTGGCAGGGGGCGACCGGGCCGAAGTCGCCGTTCAACATTCCTTATTCCGAGATCGGCTCGACCGGGCAGGCCAACCCGCCAGCCGGGCAGTCGAACCCGCCGTCGAGCGCCGCGGCCCGCAACCAGAAGAACACGCGCCAGTCGCTGTTCACCTCGGCGGACATGCGCCTGCGCATCGAGCCGACGGTCAACGTGACCGAGCAGGTCCGGGTCAAGGCGCAGATCGACATCTTCGACAACATGGTCCTCGGCAGCTCGCCGGAGGGCTACTTCCTCAACCGCGGCGCGACGCTGCAGTCCTCGTCGCTGGGCGTGGCGTCGCGCGGCCAGGTCACCGGCGAGAGCGGCGCCAACGCCGTGTGGTCGTCGATCCGTGCCAAGCGCGCCTGGGCGGAAGTGCGGACGCCGTTCGGCGAGATCCGGTTCGGTCGCATGCCGTCGCACTGGGGCATGGGCATGCTCGTCAACAACGGCGACTGCCTCGACTGCGACTTCGGCAACAACATGGACCGCCTGATGTTCACCACCAAGCTGTGGGGACATTCCTTCGCGCTCATGTGGGACTGGGCGGGCACCGGCCCGACGACGCAGATCCTCGGGCCGCAGGCGGGGCAGGGCGTGTTCTACAACGCCGACAAGCTAGACGACGTCCAGCAGTGGGCCATCGCCGTCGGCAAGCAGGACAAGCCCGAAGAGCTCAAGGAGAAGGTCGATCAGGGCAAGGCGGTCTTCAACTACGGCCTCCACCTGGTCTACCGTCGGCAGGACTGGGCGCTCTCGACCAACCCGTCGGCGGCGACGAACGTCGACCCGGTGACGCTGCAGGCAGCGCTCGTGTCGCGCAAGGCCAACATCTTCGTCCCGGATCTGTGGCTGCGCCTGAACTGGAAGAAGCTGTCGATCGAGGCCGAGGGCGCCATGGTCGTCGGCGTCATCGGCAGCGTCAGCGACAAGTACCCGAACCGCCGCGACGGCCTGTCCCTCGTCTCGGGCGGCTTCGTCGTCCGCGGCGGCTACAAGCTGCTGCGCGACGCGCTCAAGATCGGCCTCGAGGTCGGCTACGCCTCGGGCGATGACAGCGAAGATCCGGACAGCGTGATCAACGTCCTGCAGGCCAACTACACGCCGTATCGCCGTCGCTACTCGCGCTTCATCTTCGACCCGGACTACCACGTCGACCTGCTGCTGTTCCGCCGCATCCTCGGCGCCGTGTCGAACGCCGCCTACTTCAAGGGCAGCGTCCAGTACGACATCTTCGACAGCTTCGGGGCGCGCGCCGACGTGCTCTACGCCATCGCCGATCGGGCGGTCGCCTACCCGGGCAACTCGTACCACCTCGGCGTCGAGCTCGACATCTCGCTCATGTACCGCAACGAGGAGGAGGGCTTCTACGCCGGCCTCTCCTACGGCGTGCTCTTCCCGCTGCGCGGGCTCGAGCGCCACGCCGACATCTTTGGCAGCCAGTTCGCCAAGGACGCCGGCACCGCCCAGACGTTCCAGGGGCGGATCATCGTCAAGTTCTAGAGCAACTCCGCTTCGCCGTCCGGCGATAACGCGGCATCATGGCAAAGCCCAAGAGCGTCTACGTCTGTCAGAGCTGCGGCGCCAAGAGCCCCAAGTGGCTCGGCCGCTGCCCCGAGTGCGGCGAGTGGTCGAGCCTCGTCGAGGAGGTCGTCGCTGGCGGGCCGGCGCCCGCGGGAGCGCTGCGGTCGGGAACGAGCCGCGCCCAGCCGCTGTCCGAGGTGGCGCTCGATGACTGGCCGCGCCTGCCGACCGGTACGGCGGAGCTCGACCGGGTGCTCGGCGGTGGGCTTGTCCCCGGCGCGCTGGTGCTGCTCGGGGGCGACCCCGGAATTGGTAAATCGACTTTACTATTGCAGGCGCTGGCCGGGGTTGGGCGGCAGGCCCGGCGCGTCCTCTACGTCTCAGGCGAAGAGTCGATGCAGCAGACCGCGCTGCGGGCCGAGCGGCTCGGCGTCCGGCTGCCCGAGGTGCTGGTCATGGCCGAGACCCAGCTCGACAAGATCCTGGAGCAGGCCGAGGCGACGAAGCCGGCGCTGCTGGCCGTCGACTCGGTGCAGACGATGTACAGCCCGCTGCTCGAGTCGCTGCCCGGCTCGCTCGGCCAGGTGCGCGAGGTCGCGGGCCGCCTGATGACCTTCGCCAAGACCACCAACATCCCGGTGATCCTCGTCGGTCACGTCACCAAGGACGGCAACCTCGCTGGGCCCAAGACCCTCGAGCACGTCGTCGACACGGTGCTCTACTTCGAGGGCGAGCGCAGCCACCAGTACCGCGTCCTCCGCGCGACCAAGAACCGCTTCGGCTCGACCAACGAGATCGGCCTCTTCGAGATGCAGACCGAGGGCCTGACCGAGGTGCCCAACCCGTCGGCGCTGTTCCTGGCCGAGCGGCCGATGGGCGCACCCGGCTCGGCGGTCGTGGCGACGCTCGAGGGGACGCGGCCGCTGCTGGTCGAGATCCAGGCGCTGGTCGCCCACGCGGCCGGGATCCCGAAGCGGACCGCGGTCGGGGTCGATCCGAACCGGGTCGCGCTGCTGCTCGCGGTGCTCGAGCGGCGGGCCGCGATCGACGTGCTCTCGGACGACGTGTTCGTCAACGTGGTTGGCGGCGTCCGGCTCTCCGAGCCGGCCTGCGACCTTGGGCTTCTGGCCGCGATCGCGTCGTCGGCGCGGCGGCGGCCCATCGACAGTCGGACGCTCTGCTTCGGGGAGGTCGGCCTCGCCGGGGAGGTGCGGGCGGTGCCGCGGGTCGAGCAGCGCCTGGCCGAGGCGCACCAGCTCGGCTTCCGTCGCTGCGTGCTGCCGGAGGCGAACCGGGCCCGGATCGCGTCGAGTGAGGTGGAGCTGATCGGAGTGCGAGAGGTCGGCGAGGCGGTCGAGGCGCTGCTCGTGTAGGGCTTCGGGCACCGTGGCCGTCGGTGATGCTCGTCGCGCCGGCTGGGGATGTGACCTCTCGCCTCGCTCCGTCACCCGACTACGGGTGTGCCACGGGCAGGGTCGATCGTGCTCCCGACAAGGTAACTCCGCGAGGCGAGAGGTCGCATCCCCAGCCTCCCTGGTTCGGTCACGCAGGCGGCCGCGTTCCCCTCATGGAAGCCAGCGAGCTGTCGTCATGCGATTCGGGCGTGGAGGGCGTTCGGAGAAGAAGCTACGGAGGGCATGGGTCAGAGCCCGTGCCGCGGGATCTCTACTTCTTGGGCTTCCCGCCCAGGTCAGTGATGTGCTTGCGCACGATATCCGCGCCCTTGGGATCCTTGGCGGCGATGAGCTCAAGGTAGCGGTTCCAGGCAGCCACCGCCTCGTCGCTCCGCTTCTCCTGCGCCAGCATCATCCCGAGATCGTAGAACGCCTCAGCGAACGACTGGTCCATCTCGATCGCCTTGTTGTACTTCTCGATCGC
Source organism: uncultured Polyangiaceae bacterium (assembly GCA_964585665.1). Classification (GTDB taxonomy): domain Bacteria; phylum Myxococcota_A; class Polyangia; order Palsa-1104; family Palsa-1104; genus CAZPEY01. The sequence goes on from CAZPEY010000060.1 coordinate 6,528, forward strand.
CTCCTTGATCTTGCCCTGTCGGCGGTAGACCGTGGCGAGGTTGAAGTAGAACTCGGGCATCGGCTTCATCTCGATGGCGCGGACGAAGGCCCGCTCCGCCTCCTCGAGCTTGCCCGCCTGTCGGTAGGCGACCCCGAGGCCGGACTGCGCGACCGGATCCTTGTCGTCGAGCTTGATCGCCTTCTCGAGGTGGACGATGGCGTTGGCGTTGTCCTTCTTCTGCCGGTAGGCGGCCCCCAGGTTGGCGTGCGCCTGCGCGTCGTTCGGGTTGAGCTCGATGGCGCGCTTGAGCGCCGTGATCGCGTCGTCCACCCGCTTCATCTTGTAGTAGGTGATGCCGAGCGAGGCCTGGACGTCCGCCGACTTGGGCTGCAGCTTGGCCGCCTTTTCGAGGTGAAGGACGGCTTCGTCGTAGGCGCCCTTCATCTTGAGCGCGACGCCGAGCGAGAACTCGGCCGCTGCGAAGTCGCCCCGGAGCTTGATCGCTTCTCTATAAGAAGAGATCGCCTCGTCGATCTTTCCCGCCTTCTTGTGGGCGAGGCCCGTCTGGTACTGGATATCGGCCTCGTCGGCAGAGGCGGGAGCGGCCGCGAGCAAGAGCGCGAAGGCCAACGGTTTGAGTCGCATGCGCCAGAGCATAGAAGCTATGACGAGGATCTCAAGAATCCATTCAGGGGGGCTCGGCCAGGGCTAGTTGGCGGCGGCCGGCGCGAGGAGGGGGGCGGCCGTCTCGGTCTCGGCCTCGGCTTCCTTGATCGCCGCGGCCGCCACGTCCAGCTCCCCACCCGCCTCGGTCAGCTCCTCGACCACCGACGAGAGCTGGCCGCCAAGGCGCGCCGCATCGACCGATCGGTGGTGCAGCGCCGCCATGCGCAGCCTCTCGAGCAGGGCGATGTGATGGAGCAGCTTGGCCTCGGCCCGCGCGCGGCCGCGCTCGATCTCGTCCAGGTACTCGAGCTGGCATCTGAACGCCTGCACCGCTCGCTCGAAGTCGGCCTTCACCTGCGCGTCCTCTGCGCGATCCCGCTTCTCTTCGATCGCCTTGACCTGCGCAGCCAGGCCAGCCCGGTCTGCGCCAGCGGTGTCCCGGGTCAGCTCTTGCCACCGCTCGACATACCCGGTCATGCGCGCCAGCAGATCGTTGGCCGCGGTGACCGCCATGGGCTGCGACTCTCCCAGGACGGCGGCTGCCTGATCGCGGGCCTTGCGGGCTCGCGCCAGCAGGCTCGACAGCTCGTCGGTCGCGGTGGACACGTCGGTGGGCGACGGCGCGCCGGCGCTCGCGTTGCCGACTGGGCTGGCCGAGGCGGCAGGCATCGGGATCGACGCGGCCTCCTCGTTTCGCTGAATGCGGAGGTGACGCCCAATGGAGCCGACACCGATCAGGAAGCCACTTGTGGCTCCAACGATCAGCGCCTCGAACCCAGAGGGCAGCATCGCGAGCGTCTCCCGCTCCACGATGGCGGCGCCGAACCGGATGGCGGCGAGCCAGGCGACGCTCGCCAGGCCGGAGGCCAACCAGAAACTGCTGCCTCGCTGACCGCGCGCCACGCCGAGCGCGAACGGGATCGCGGCCAGGAGCGGTAGCTTCAAGATCGCCGCGCCACCGACGGCGCAGCCGAGCGCGAGGACGAGCGCGGCATCAGCGATCGACACGGGAGGCACGATCGAGAGCGCCAACCCGACCGCCAGCAGCGGCACGGCGTAGACCTTCGGAAGGAACAGAGAAAGGACCGCGCAGCCTGCTCCGACCAGGATGGCGCGGCCGACGTTGTCGTGCAACTTGTCGTGATCGCTGATGGAAATTCGCATGCTTGATCGAAACGCACGTCCGTGTAATTCGATCTGTCTATTTATGTATTGGCCGATGCGAAACACTAGACCGCTTCTTCTGGACGGCGCGATGGGCACCGAGCTCATCGCGCGCGGCCTGATCGTGGCGGACGAATCGGCCGACAGTTGGAGCCTCAAGCGACCGACCGAAGTGCAGGCCGTTCACGCGGCCTACGTCGCGGCGGGCAGCGACGTCCTGCTCACCAACACCTTCGGACTCGCCACGCCGCGCGTCGCTGACAAGGCCGTGGTCGCCGCCGCTGCCGTCGAGCTGGCGCGCGCCGCCGGCGGCCGTCGGATCTGGGGCAGCCTCGGTCCAGGCGGCTCGCCGACCGACGTCGCGCACGCCGCCGAGCTCCTGCTCAAGGCCGGCGCCGAGGCGATCTGCCTTGAGACCTTCTTCGATCCAGCCGAGCTCGCAGGGGCGCTCGATGCCGCCACCGCGCTCGGCGCACCCGTGATCGCCAGCGTGACCGTCAGCCCGGGCGACGCCGGTCTCCAGACACCGACCGGCACGCCGCTCGATCGAATGGTGCGCGTGCTTCATAAGGCCGCTGTCCCGCCGGTCGCGGTCGGCCTCAACTGCTCCCTCGACGCCGAGCGCATGGGCGCCGCCGTCTCCACCCTGGCCTCGCTCACCGAGCTCCCGATCTTGGCCAAACCCCAGGCCAAGCAGACTGCTAAGTGCCTCGCTCCTCGCAATCCTGAAACCACCTCGTGGTTCGCCCGTCACGCGATCGACTTGTCGCGCCGGGGAGCCACGGCCATCGGCGGCTGTTGCGGAATCGGCCCGATGGCAATTGCGGCCTTGCGGCAAGAAGTCGATGTCGCCTGGCCAGAGAGGGCAGCGTCATGAGCCTACTGGTAGAAGCAGCCAAGGTCCTCCTTCTGGCGTTCCTGGGACAGATCAACCTCGTCGCTGACCGGGGGGTCGCCACCCGCTTCGGCGATCCAGGCGATCCGCTCGATGGCGAGCACATGGCCTGCACGCACGAGCGGATGGAGCCGGGCGAGATGGTCTGCGCCCACCGCACGCTGGCCTGCGGGACCCTGGTGGTGCTGGTCAACCCCCGGACCGGAATGTTCGCCCCCTGCCGGGTCCTCGATCGCGGACCCTACGGAGCCCTCTTGCCTTCCGGCGAATGGGCGATGAAAATCCGCGAGTCGGATCCGGGGCAGTGGCGGGGCATGATCGATCTCGGACCGACCGTGGCCAACGCGCTTCAGCTCAACGGTCGCGAGAAAGTTTGGGCGGTCTATCAAAAGCCGGCGCGTCGCCTCTTCGGTCGGAAGCCCGAGGAAAAGACGCTGCCGAACAAGCTGGCCACCAACCTCAACCTGACCATCCCCGGGGAAGAAGTCGACTAAGTGAGCACTCTGGTTCTTGGCATCGCGGGCGGTACGGGTTCGGGAAAGTCCTCGATCGCGCGGCGGCTGAGCGAAGGGCTGCCGAGCGACTCGGTGATCACGCTCGACCACGACAGCTACTACAAAGATCAATCCCACCTGCCGCCTGACGAGCGGCCACGGGTCAACTTCGATCATCCCGACACGCTCGACAACGACCTGCTGGTCCAGCACCTGACCAAGCTCCGCTCCGGCGAACCGGTCGAGGTGCCGCGCTATGACTTCCGGACGCACACGCGGCAGATCGACACGCGCCGGGTCGAGCCGGCGCCGATCATCCTGCTGGAGGGCATCCTCACCTTCGTCGACGAGCGCATCCGCAAGCTGCTCGACATCAAGCTCTTCGTCGACACCGACTCGGACATCCGCGTCTTTCGCCGCATCCGGCGCGACATCGAGCAGCGCGGCCGCACCTTCCAGTCGATCCGCGAGCAGTACTACGCGACGGTTCGTCCGATGCACCTTCAGTTCGTCGAGCCGAGCAAGCGCTGGGCGGACATGATCATCCCCGAGGGCGGGGACAACACCGTCGCCATCGATCTCATTCTCGGCAAGCTGCGCGACGTGCTCGCGCGTCGTCGCGCCAACTAGCGAATCTGCTACTATCGTCGCGTGCCGGTTGCCGACGAGCTAGCCTACCTGACTCTGGTCCTCGAACGAGCGCTCAAGGCGCGCCCGAAGCGCAGCATGGTCGCGTCGCCCGAAGAGCTGCGTCCGACGCTGGAGGCGATCCAGAAGGCGGGACCCGACAAGGCGCCTGAGGGCTGGACGCCGATCGATCCGAAGCGCCGCGCCGCGGTGCTGCCCGAGCTTCGGCGCATCTTCAACTTGAGCGATGCGGAGGCCGAGCTCTTGCTGGTCGCGCTCGGGCCCGAGCTCGACGCCCGGCTTCGCCGCGTCTACGGGTTCCTGCAGGACAACATGAACCGCGAGCGGGCCCACCTCGGGTTTGCGCTCGATCTGCTGTTCGCGACCACGCAGGAGAAGCACGACGCCCGTCGCTACCTCGCGTCGGACAGCACGCTCCGCTACTTCTACCTCGTGCAGCTCGGCGGCAACACCGGCGACGCCACGCTCGGTCGAGAGCTGAGCGCGCCCGAGCGGGTCGTCCGGGCCGCGCTCGGGGAGCCAGGCATCGACGATCTGCTGACGGGGATCGCCCGCCTCGACAGCGCCGGGGTGCCGCTCAGCCAGATCAGCAACCCACCTGACAACCTCGCCAACGCGCTCGACCTGCTCAAGAAGGACCAAGCCGACCGACCTGTGACCGTCGGTGCGCCGATGCGCCCGGTGATCGCGATCCGCGGCCCGGCCCACGCGGGCAAGAAGCACGTCGCGCGCGCCTTGATGAAGGAGCTCGGGCGGCCGATGGTCATCGTCGACTTCTCCCGCCTTCCCAAGACGAACGTCGACTTACCGCGCATCCTGCGGATCGCGGCCCGCGACGCGCTGCTGCTGGGGGCTGCCCTCTACATCGATCAGGCCGATCTGTTCGCCGATCCGGAGGCGCTGGCCGAGCCGCCGCGCCCGCTGCTCGACCTCCTGGCGCGCTTCCCCGATGTCGTCTTTCTCGGCAGCACGCGGCGCCTCCATCAGCTCGATCAGCACCGTGAGGTGCTCCGCATGACGTGCGACATGCCGTCGCCAGATCAGCGCAAGCAGCTCTGGACGCGCTTCCTGCCGGCGGACGTTCAGCTCGGAAAAGACGTCGATCTCGACGAGCTCTCGCGCAAGTACTCGATCGGCGCCGGGGCGATCGCCGCCGGTGCGCGTGAGGCCGCCAACGCGGCCCGCATGCGCGGCAAGCCCGCCGAGGTCAAGTTCGGCGACCTGCTCGACGGAGCCCGCAACCAGCTCGTCCACAAGCTCGGCTCGATCGCCGAGCGCGTCACCAAGACCTATCGCTGGGAAGACCTGATCCTCCCCGAGGAGGTCATCGAGAGCCTCAAGGAGATGGTCGGCTTCGCCAAGTTTCGCGGCACCGTCTACGACAAGTGGGGGTTCCTCTCGAAGCACGCCTACGGGCGCGGTGTCTCGTCGCTGTTCTGGGGGCCGCCCGGCACCGGCAAGACGATGGTCGCCGGCATCATGGCGCGCGAGCTCGACATGGAGATCTTCCGCGTCGATCTGTCGCGGGTCGTCTCGAAGTGGATCGGCGAGACGGAGAAGAACCTCGCCAAGGTGTTCGACGAGGCCACGCAGTCACAGGCGATCCTGCTGTTCGACGAGGCCGACTCGCTGTTCGCCAAGCGCACCGAGGTCAAGTCGTCCAACGACCGCTACGCCAACCTCGAGGTGTCGTTCTTGCTGCAGCGCATGGAGCAGTACGACGGTGTGTCGATCCTGACCACCAACTTCGAGGACACGATCGACGAGGCGTTCAAGCGGCGTCTGCAGTTCCGCGTCGAGTTTCCGTTCCCCGACATCGAGTTTCGCGAGAAGCTCTGGAAGGTGATGGTGCCCAAGAGCGTGCCCATCGTCGACGACATCGACTGGTTCCACCTCGCCAAGCGCTTCGATCTGGCCGGCGGCAACATCCGCAACGCCGTGGCGCGCGCCGCGTTCTACGCCGCCGAGGCGGGCAAGCCCGTCGACCAGTCGATGCTCGAGCGGGCCGGTACGCGAGAGTCGGAGGAGACGGGCAAGCTGGTGCAGCACCTCTCGAGCGCGCACTACAAACGGAAGTAGAAGGGGGGGAGTCGGGGCGGCTGCGGCGCTACTTCTTGGTGTCGTCGTCGGGGAGCTCGACCTCGGTCTCGCTCTCCATCTCGGCGCCCTCTTCGCGAAGGCCCTCGATCGCGGTCAGATACATCGCTGCCGCTTCGGCGCCTGCCGTCGACAGGCTGCTGAAGGTGACATCGAACTGCAGGTTGATCCCGCCTGGGTGCTCGACGGTGCAGTGGGCACCCACCGGCGGAGCGCCCTCGATCCCGGCTTGCGCGGCGTTGAGGTTGGAGATGACCTCGGCGGCGGCGCTCTGTGCCTCGGGCGGCATCTGCGCCATCGCCGCGGTGACCGCGTTGGTGAGCTGGGCCAGCGAGGCGGCGTAGGTCTGCATCTTGGCCATCGCGTCACCGACGGCGCGATCGACCTCGGCGACGAGCGTGTCGGGCGTGGCCTTGACGTCCAGCCAGCCGGCGACCTGCTCCTGGGCCGCCAGCGCCATCGTTGCCTCTTCGAGGATCGACAGCGGCGCGGTCGGTGCGGGAGCCTCCTCCTGCTCGACCTCCTTGGCCTCGTTCTGCGCGCTGTTCGCCTGCGCCTCGACGGCCTCGGTGACCTGCTTCTGCTCCTCTTCCTTCTTGTCGCCCTGCGCCTCGACGGCGCCCTCGGTGATGTGCTCCTCGGGGCTCTCGAGCAGGGTCTCTTCCTGCTCCTCCATCGCCGCCTCGAGCGCGCCCTCTTCCTCCATCGGTGCCTCGAGCGCGGGTGATTCGACGTCGCCGCTGGCCGATTCTTGCTCCTTCTCCTCTTCGGAGTCGCCGAGCACCTCGACCATCTCTTCCTTCTTCTCTTCCTTCTCTTCGACGACGGGCGACTCGGCCTTCTCCTCGGCCTGGACCGCAGGCTGCTCTTCGGCCGCGACGCCGGGCTTCTCCTCGGCCTTGGCCTCCGGGCCGCAGCCACAGACGCCCGTGGCGAGGTTGCAGCCGCAGGACTCGCAGGTTTCTTCTTCCTTCTCCTCGGCCTTCGCCTCGACCTGCTCCGCGACCTGCGCCTTCTCCTCGACGGCCTCTTCCTTCTCCTCGACGGCCTCTTGCTTCTCCTCGAGCGCCTCCTCCTTCTCCTCGAGCAGCTCGACCTTGGCCTCCTGCTCCTCCTCCTGCGCCTCGCTCTTGGTCTCTTCGACGGCAGCCTGCTCTGGCGCCTCGGCAGCTTCTTCTTCCTTGGCCTCGACGGCGTCACCTGCAGCCTCGGGAGCCGCCGGCGCGATCACCTCTTCGGCGATCGCCTCTTGCGTCTCGGGCTTGGCCTCGATGCCAGCCTCTTCGGCGATCTCCTCTTTGGCCTCGGCGACTTCCTCGGCCTCCGCCTCGGGCGCCTGCTCGGCTGCTTGCTCTCCCTCCGCGACGGCCTCGGCGACGGGCTCCTCGCCCTTGACCTCCGCCTCGGCGACTTGCTCGGCGGGCGTCTCCTGCTCGGGCGCCTCGGTCTCCTGCTCGACGACCTCTTCCTTCGTATCGTTGAGCTCTTCGGTGACCTCGGCCTTCTCCTCTTCGACCGTCTCCTTCTCGGCTTCCTCGACGGCGTCGCCCTCGGCCTTGGCCTCCTGCTGCTGCTCTTCGGCGGCGGGAGCCTCGGCAGCGGGCGCCTCGACCTCGGCCTCCTTGGACTCGCTCTCGGGCTCGCCCTCGGCGACCTCTTCCTCGGCCTTGGCGAGGGGGGTCTCCTCCTCGACCTCGGCCTCCTTGGCCTGCTCCTCGGGCGCCTCTTCGCCCTGCTCGGCGAGCTGCTCGGCGACCTCTTCCTCTTTCTCGGTCTCCTGCTCGACGGTCTCCTCGACCGCGGGAGCCTGCTCGGCGGTCTCCTCCTCGGCCTCCGCCACCTCTTCCTCGACCGCCTCCTCCTTGGCCTCGGCGATCTCGGCGACCACCGGCTCCTGCATCACGTCGCCAGCCTGCTCGGCGACGGCTTGCTCCTTGGCCTCGGCGACCTGCTCGGCAGGCGCCTCTTCTTGCTCGGCCTCTTGGGCGGCGTCTTCGGTCGCAGGTTGCTCGGCCTTCACCTCGGCCTCGACCGCAACCTCCTCGACCTCCTCGGCGACCGCCTCTTCCTCGGCAGCACCCAGCTCTTCGACGGCGGCCTCTTGCTTGGCCTCGACCACCTCCTGGGCGATCTCCGTCTCGTCCTTGGCGGCGACCTCTTCCTCGCCGGACTGCTCCTCGGACTGCTCCTCCTGCTGCTCTTCCTGCTTGTCCTGCTGCTTCTCCTCGACGGCGGCCGCCGGATCGCCCGCGGCCTCCTCGGACTCTTCTTCCTTCTCTTCAGCGACCTCTTCGGCGACGGGAGCCTCGCCCTCCTTGGCCTCGGCGGCCTCCTCGACCTGCTCCTCCTCGCTCTCGGCCTTCTCTTCTTCGACCTTCTCGGCGACGACCTCTTCGACCTCTTCGCCACGGCTCTCGAGCTCGTTGGCGACGTCATCGCCGAGTTGCTGCGCGACCTCCTGCTTGAACTCCTCCTGGAGCTCCGCCGGAAGCTGCGCCGCGACGGCGAGCAGGGTCTCGGTGTCGGGCTGCCCACCGGTCTGCTCGACGAGGTTCTGCAGCACCTCACCACCCTGGGTGGCGGCGCCTTCGCCCTCGGTGCCTTTGTCGCCCTCGGATTCGCCCTCCGCCTGCTCGCCCTCCGCCTCGGGCGGAGCGAGCTCCGCCTGCTGCTCGAGCTCAGCCGGTTCTTGCTGGAGCTCTTCTTCGAGCCCCTCTTCCTCTTCGAACTCGGCTACTTGCTCCTCGCTCATACGGCTCCTCCGGCGACGGACAATACTCTAGCACTTTGGCGTTCTCCAAGCGTCCGCCGAAATGCGGACGGAGGGGACACGGCAAAAGGGTTATCGGCAGCGGCGAGGGGCAAGTTGCGTCGCCGAGCCGTTCTGCGGTCGTGTCCGGCGTCCGGCCGGAATGTCCGGATTCTCGGACGGGATCCGGACATGAAAGCAAGGAATTCAGGATGGTTAGAGATGGCCCGGGAGATGCTGAACGGCTGTTCCCATGCGCAAACCAAGCCCGTTCGTCCTGGTTCTCCTGTTCTCCACGGTCGCTTGCCGCGATCCCTTCGCTCCGAGCCGGGAGCCTCCCACGGATCCACGGTGGGACGCTGATCTCGGTGACGATTCGCTGCATCGCTTGCGGGACGACCTCGCAGGCTCGATGCGAATTCGTCGACGCGCTGACGTCCACGCCATCGCGCTCCTCGACGGTCGATCACGCCCGCTCGCGGCGACACCCGACGACGCGAGTCGCGTGATCCGCCGACTTCTCGACGACCACGCGGCGCTGTTCGGCCGGTCCAGCGCGCTCGAGCTGCGCACCGCGGCGGCGTCCATCGACGCCCTCGGGATCTTGCACGTCCGCATGTCGACTCACTTCGGTGGTCACCGAGTGTTCGCAGGAGAGGTGCGGGGGCACTTCTCTCCGACGGGAGAGCTGCGACAGCTCCGCTCGAACGGTTGGATCGCGGCGCCCGAGAACGTCGTCTCGTATGACCCCGAGGCAGCGCGCGTCCAGGCGGCGCTGTTCGCGCGGCAGCTTCGTCCCGATGTGCTCGGCGCGTCGTTCTCGACGCTGGCGCCGGATGTCCTCGTGCTGCCGCTGTCCTCCATCGAGTCCCGCTTCGCCTACCGCGTCGCGGTCCAGGTCGAGGATGCCGTCGAGCCGATGCGCCTCGCGATCTTCGTCGACGCCACCAGCGGCGAGATCCTGCGGTGGTTCGACGACGCCCGCCGGATCTCGGTCGTTGCCCAGGGCTCCTCGGGCCCGCGCAGCATCGAGGTCGCGTCCCGCAACAACCGCCTCTACCTCGAGGACGCGACGAGCGCTACGGCCCTCAAGACCTACTCGGCCAAGCAACGCTCGACGCTGCCTGGCACGCTCGTCTCGTCTGACACCATCGCGGGCCTCGATCCCGACGCGGTGGATCTGCACGCCAACCTGCGGCGCGGGTACGACTACTTTGCCGACGTTCACGGCCTCGATCGGTGGCTGGGCGACACGCTGCGGGCCACGCTCCGCTATGGCGTCGGCTTCAACAACGCCTTCTTCGACGGAAGCCACCTCGCGTTTGGAGACGGCGATGGCCTTGTCTACGCGCCGCTCGGGCGAGACCCAGACGTCGTCGCCCACGAGCTGTCTCACAGCGTCGTGCGCTCGCTCGCCGACCTCGTGCCCGCCGACGACAGCGGCGCGATCGACGAGGCGTTCGCCGACGTCTTCGCCGCGCTCGCGGCCCTCCGCGCCGGCGACGACAGCCCCTGGAAGATCGGCGAACGTGTGCACTTCTGTGCCGGGCAACCCTGCGCGATCCGCGACCTGCAGTCGCCGGATCCGAAGCGGCAAGCCGTGCACCTCGCCGACAAGTTGATCACCCATCTCGACAATGGTGGCGTGCACTTCAACTCGACGATCGCGTCCCACGCCGCCTATCTGATGGCGGTGGGGAATCACACGCTGAGCGTCCCCAAGCTCGGAGCATCAGCGACGGAGAAGATCTGGTTTCGCGCTCTCCAGCACTACGTGCCGTCGGACAGCGACTTTCACGCGCTGGCGGAGTCGACGATGGCAGCGGCGGACGATCTCGGCTATTCGACCGAGGCAGTCAGGGCAGCGTGGAGTGTGGTGGGAGTGGAGATCGAGGCGGAGACGCTATGAGACGGACTGGCCTACGAGCAGCCGCTCGTCGCGGCGCAGTTCAGGCACTTGTAGCAGGCGCCCGAGCGGACCATGATCGTGCCGCACTCGTGGCACGCCGGCGCGTCCGACTCCGTCGCCCAGGTGGCCTGAACCGGCGACTTGGCGGAGCTCGCCGCAGAGACCGGCGCGGCCTTGACCGGCTCGGCCTTGATCGGCGGAATGCTCGTCTCGTCGACGGGGAGCTGGAGCTGCTCCGGCTCCGGGTTGGACAGGAACTTCCCGCCCAGCCAGCGGAAGATGTAGTCCATGATCGACGAGGCGCGCGGAATGTCCGGGTTGCCTGTCCAGCCCGACGGCTCGAAGCGCGTGTGCGAGAACTTGTCGACGAACAGTCGCAGCGGCACGCCGTGCTGCAGCGCCAGCGAGACCGCCGTGGCGAACGAGTCCATCAGGCCCGAGATCGTCGAACCCTCTTTCGCCATGCGGATGAACAGCTCGCCAGGCGTGCCGTCCTCGTACATGCCGACATGGATGTACCCGTCGTGGCCCGCGATGCTGAACTTGTGCGTGACCGAGCGACGCTCGTCCGGCAGGCGGCGCCGAACCGAGACCGGCGCTCCCTTCGGGTTGGCGAGCGCGGCGACCTTCTGGACCATCTCCTCGGCCGACAGGTTCTCGCCGATGCCGAGCGCCTGGAGGGCGCTCTGCGCGGTGCCGCCGATCGTCCCGTCAGCGTTGCTCTTCTTCGAGGTCGACAGCGGCTGCGAGCGCTTGCAGCCATCGCGGTAGATCGCGATCGCCTTGAGCCCGAGCTTCCATGCCTCGAGGTAGACGTTCTCGATGTCCTCGACGGAAGCGTCGTTGGGCATGTTGACCGTCTTCGAGATCGCGCCCGACAGGAACGGCTGCGTCGCGGCCATCATCTTGACGTGACCCATCGGAGCGATGGAGCGCTTGCCGTTCTGCGGACGGAAGGCGCAGTCGAAGACCGCGAGGTGCTCATCCTTGAGTCCCGGCGCGCCCTCGATCGTCTCGTGCTCGTTGATGTAGTCGACGATCCGCTTGCACTCGGCGTCGTTGTAGCCGAGCCGCGCGAGCGCCTCGGGGACGGTGTTGTTGACGATCTTGAGCATGCCGCCACCGACGAGGCGCTTGTACTTGACGAGCGCGATGTCCGGCTCGACGCCCGTCGTGTCGCAGTCCATCATGAAGCCGATGGTGCCCGTCGGGGCCAGCACGGTCGCCTGACCGTTGCGGAAGCCGGCCTTGTCGCCGATCTCGACCGCCTCATCCCACGAGGCGCGAGCGGCTTGCAGCAGGTCGTAGGGGCACAGCGCCGAGTCGATGTGGTCGACGTGCTGGCGGTGCTTGCGCATGACGCCGAGGAACGGCTCACGATTTTCGGCGTAGCCGGCAAAGGGACCCGTGACATCGCGCGAGATGACTGCGCTCATGCGATAGGCCCGGCCGCCCATGAGCCCCGTCACCGCGCCAGCGTAGGCCCGGCCCGCGTCGGAGTCATAGGGTAGACCGCGCGACATCAGCAGCGCGCCAAGGTTGGCGTAGCCGAGCCCCAGCGGTCGGAACTTGTGGCTGTTGTCGCCGATGCGCTCGGTGGGATAACGCGCGTTATCGACGATGATCTCCTGCGCCAGGATGGTGATGTCGACGGCGTGCTCAAAGGCCTGGATATCGAAGTCACCCGCCCGCGGGTGCCCCTCGGGGAACTGGAACTTGCGCAGGTTCAACGAGGCCAGGTTGCAGGCGCTGTCGTCGAGGAACATGTACTCCGAGCACGGGTTCGAGGCGTTGATACGCGCCGTGTTCGGGCAGGTGTGCCAGCTATTGACCGTCGTATCGAACTGCAGGCCGGGGTCGCCACACTGGTGAGCCGCCTCGGCGATCTCGCGCCATAGCTCGCGGGCACGATAGGTGTCGGTGACAGCACCAGTGGTGACCGCGCGGGTGTGGAACTGGCGGTCGTGAACCACCGCTTCCATGAACTCGTCGGTGACGCGCACCGAATGGTTGGCGTTCTGGAAGAAGATGGAGTTATAGGCTTCGCCGTTGAACGACCCGTCGTAGCCCGCATCGATCAGTGCCCAGGCCTTCCGCTCTTCGGCAGCCTTGCAATGAACAAACTCCAGCACGTCGGGATGCTCGACGTTGAGGATGACCATCTTGGCGGCACGGCGCGTCTTGCCACCCGACTTGATGACACCCGCGAAGGCATCGAAGCCCTTCATGAACGACACCGGGCCGGAAGCACCGCCGCCGCCCTGTAGCTGCTCGCGCGAGCTGCGCAGCGACGAGAAGTTCGTACCGGTACCCGACCCGTACTTGAACAGCATGCCCTCGGTCTTGGCGAGTCCGAGGATGCTCTCCATCGTGTCGTTGACCGAGTTGATGAAGCAGGCCGAGCACTGCG